>JBMYYE010000006.1:0-42204 GCA_049609065.1 Halocynthiibacter sp. | reverse complement strand
ACAAACGCGCCAAGGTGTTCCGCGAGCTTGATCCAAGGGCCCATAACCTTTGCTTCTTCGGCTGTAACGCTTGGCATGTTCAGCGCATTTGTCACGGCACCCGTCAAAAGATAATCAGACATTTGTTCGGCAACTTGGAGGGCAACGTTTTCTTGTGCCTCGGTTGTGGCGGCGCCCAAATGCGGCGTGCAAACAACATTTGGCAAATTGAAAAGAACGTTTTCTTTGGCGGGTTCTTCGGCAAACACATCCAATGCGGCACCTGCGACATGGCCAGATTTCAACATATCTGCGAGCGCATCTTCATCGATCAAACCACCACGCGCACAGTTGATAATACGCACACCTTTTTTGGTTTTCTCAAGGTTTTCACGGGACAAAATATTGCGCGTCGCATCAATCAACGGCACGTGCAATGTGATGAAATCAGCGCGCGCGAGGAGATCGTCGAGTTCAACTTTTTCAACACCCATTTTGGCCGCTTTTTCATCAGACAAAAACGGATCATAGGCGACCACTTTCATTTTAAGCCCAAGCGCGCGATCGCAAACGATGCCACCGATATTACCTGCACCAATCACACCCAATGTTTTATTCGTGAGCTCAACACCCATAAATTTGGACTTTTCCCATTTGCCGGCATGCGTGGATGCGGAGGCTTCTGGAATTTGGCGGGCAACCGCAAACATCATCGCAATTGCGTGTTCGGCTGTCGTGATCATGTTGCCAAATGGTGTGTTCATGACGATCACACCTTTTTTGGATGCGGCGACTTTATCGACATTATCGGTGCCGATGCCTGCGCGTGCCACAACTTTGAGGTTCGTTGCATTTTCGAGGATCTTTTCAGTCACTTTTGTGGCGGACCGGATCGCAAGGCCATCATAGTTGCCGATCACGTCCGCAAGCTTATCTTTGTCCTTGCCGAGGTCAGGTTGAAAATCAACTTCAATACCACGGTCGCGAAAAATCTGAACAGCGGTTTCAGAAAGTTTATCAGAGACGAGTACTTTAGGTGCCATGGTCTGGGCTCCTCTATCATATATGTGGGTCTAATAAGGGGTTTAGGCCGGCATTGGCCTAAACCGAAATTATGTCTTATGCGTTGATTTCGGCCTCAAAGGCCCAAGCAAGCCATGGGAGCATGGCCTCAATGTCGGACGTTTCAACGGTTGCGCCGCACCAAATCCGAAGGCCCGCAGGCGCATCGCGATAAGCCCCGATGTCGAGTGCGATGCCTTCATTTTCCAAGCGCTTCGCAACGGCTTTGGCGAATGCGGCGCCGTCTGTGATGCGCGTGTCGTTGAACTTCAAGCAAACGGAGGTATTGGATGCGGTTTCGGCAACCTCAGCCAGATTTTCGATCCACGCATTGGCCGCAACAAAATCGTTTACCGCGTTCGCATTGGCATCGGCGCGTGCGATGAGGCCTTGAAGGCCACCAACGGATTTCGCCCAATCGAGCGCAAATAAGTAATCTTCAACACAAAGCATAGATGGCGTGTTGATCGTCGCGCCGGTAAAGATGCCATCGATCAATTTGCCCGCTTTGGTGAGGCGGAAAATTTTAGGAAGCGGCCAAGCCGGCGTGTAGCTTTCCAAACGCTCAACGGCGCGAGGGGACAAAATGATCATCCCATGTGCCGCTTCGCCGCCCAAAACTTTCTGCCAGCTATACGTCGTGATATCGAGCTTATCCCAAGGCAAATCCATCGCAAATGCCGCAGAGGTAGCATCACAAATCGTAAGGCCCGCACGGTCGGCCGGGATGAAATCCCCATTCGGAACACGTACGCCAGATGTCGTGCCATTCCATGTGAAGACAACATCGTTGTCAAAATCCACTTTGGTGAGGTCAGGGAGATGTCCGTAATCGGCTTCATGCAAATTCACGTCAAGCCCCAGCTGTTTCGTTACATCGGTGACCCAGCCTTTGCCAAATGATTCCCATGCAACCATATCAACGCCGCGTGCGCCCAAAACGGACCAAAGGGCCATTTCAACCGCACCCGTATCAGACGCAGGCACAATGCCGATTTTATAATCTGCTGGAATGCCCAACACGTCACGTGTTGTTTCAATCGCAGCCTTAAGCTTTTCCTTGCCAATCGCGGCACGGTGCGAGCGGCCCAAAGGCGCATCAGCAAGCTTGTCTAAATTCCATGCGGGGGGTTTGGCACAAGGGCCAGAAGAAAAACGCGGATTTGCCGGACGCGTCGCCGGGGTCTTAAGTTGTGTCATGCTACCCTTCCAGATATATAGCCTCTCGTTGGGGAGAGGTGTCCCACTGACCGAAATAGGGGGCGTTCCCCTCTGGTGCAACCGTGAAAATGGCGCTATTGCGGCTTTATTGCTCTTATTTGCGACATCCATGACTACGATCGGAAACTTTTATGCTGACTGCTACCCTTTTGACTTCGCCCAAAAATCCGACGCTAGAACCTGCGTTGATTGAAAATTTGCGCAATGCATGGGGCGGCGGTGAGGCAAATTGGCTCGCGTTAAATGAGGCAGCGGAATTTGAAATTGACGCGCTGCCTGACAATTTATGGGATGTTTGGGCTGACCTGCAAAACCTTGGTGTGGACCTTGTTGTTCAGCCAACCGTTGGTCGCCGCAAAAAGATGCTGTTGGCGGATATGGACAGCACGATGATTGAACAAGAATGCATCGATGAACTGGCCGCAGAAGCAGGTGTTGGTGAACGTGTGGCTGGCATCACTGCGCGCGCCATGAATGGTGAGTTGGATTTTGAAGGGGCGCTCAATGAGCGCGTCGGCCTTTTGGCAGGCTTGGACGCGGCGGTGATCGATGAGGTTTTGAACACGCGTATTACGCTCATGCCAGGCGGTAAATCGCTCTTGGCGATGATGAAAAAAAATGGAGCTTACGCCGCATTGGTGTCGGGCGGTTTCACGGCCTTTACGGCTCGCGTGGCCGGTGAACTTGGCTTTGATGAAAATCGGGCAAACACGCTTTTGATCGAAAATGGCAAGCTCACCGGTAAGGTGGGGATGCCGATTTTGGGCCGAGAGGCCAAAGTTCAGGCCCTGAAAGACATCACCACACGCCTTGGGATTTTGCATGACGATGTGATGGCGGTTGGCGACGGGGCAAATGATCTCGGGATGCTAGGGCTTGCAGGGGCAGGGGTGGCGCTTCATGCGAAACCATCTGTTGCGGCGGAGTGTGATATTCGCATTAACCACGGTGATTTGACGGCACTTCTCTATATTCAAGGCTACGCTAAATCTGAGTTTGCGGCGTGATGTGGCCGTTTGAAGTGAGCGCTGAAATCCTCGCGCTTTTGATTTTGGCGGGTTTTTTGGCGGGCTTCGTGGATGCAATCGCAGGCGGCGGCGGTTTGGTTGCATTGCCTGTGATGTTGTTTGCGGGGGCCACGCCGATTGAAGCGCTTTCAACGAATAAGGTCCAAGGTTTGTTCGGGGCGGGGTCCGCTGCGGTGACTTATGCGCGGGCGGGGCATGTGGATTGGCGTGACCAAGCGAAACCGTTTTTCATTGCCGTTTTAGCAGGCGTGTTAGGGGCGATACTTACGTCGAAACTGCCTGTGGAATTTGTGCGTCAGATGCTGCCCTTCGCGCTGATTGGTATCGCGCTTTTCTTTGCGCTGAAACCAAATTTGGATGATTCTGCGCGTCATGCGCGTATTGGCCTTGGGGCATTTACCGTGACGTTTGTCCCGCTTGTTGGGTTTTATGATGGCCTGATTGGGCCAGGGGCCGGTGCGTTTTATATGCTGGCTTTTGTGGGGTTCGCAGGGCTTGGTATTTTAGAAGCAACGGCCCGCACGAAAGTGGCAAATTTCGGCTCTAACATTGGCGGAATGCTGGCTTTTGCGGTGTTTGCCGCCCCTTGGTGGGGCGTGGGGTTGGCCATGGGGGTGGCGCAAATTTTTGGCGCGCGTGTGGGGGCAAAATTGGCCATGAAAAAAGGGGCCAAATTGATTAAGCCCCTTTTGATTTTCATGTCGATTGCGATGGCGATTAAGCTTCTATTTTAGAAGCGCCTCTGTGGGTTTGATGATCCCCGTCTCAAGCCCATCCCAATTTTTGATGGGGGCATTGAGACGCTTTTTCGTCATGGGGTGATCTTTGTCCAAGACACCCAAATTGACTAAAATTTGCGCAATCACACATTCAGAGGCCCGCGTTGCCCCATCCGCGATTTTTAGGGCTACACCCAAACCTTGCTCAGGTAGGATCGCGATAAAGACGGCTTCGGCCCCTGTTTTAAGGGCAACGGGCCCTTGGCAGGCTTGCATCAATTCGGTGCAGGCGCGTGTGTCGCCTGCGACAAGTTCGGGATAGGTCGCCATGCACCGCGCGAGCTTGGCCGCAGCGGCTTCGCGCACAGAACTGGCATCTTCTTTGGCATTCGCGAAAAAGGCCATGGCGCGGGCGAGCCCGTGAACGGTTGTGCCAAAATTTGGTGCAGAGCATCCATCAATACCAAAACCAGGTGTTTCAACCTGTGTGAGGTCCTCAAACCCATCTTTCACCGCAATTTGCAAAGGATGGCTGGGGTCAACGTAATTCATGTCCGCGCCCAAATGTTTGGTGACGGTCAAAAATCCAGAATGCTTACCCGAACAGTTATTGTGATACCGACATGGGGAATTGTCGGTTTTGATGAGCGCCGCTTTGTCGTCTTTCATGCGTGGCATTTCAGTCCCGCAGATGAGGTCGTCATCGGTATAGCCCAAATGGGCAAGCCAATCTTGCACCACATCCGTGTGCATTGGCTGACCTTGGTGGGATGAACAGGCGAGCGCAATTTGATGGTCTTTGATCCCAAAGGCGTCCGCTGCCCCCGTTTCAAGGAGCGGCAATGCCTGCAGCATTTTACACGATGAACGTGGAAGTATCATTTCTTCGGGATTGCCCCACGTTTGGCGGATCTCGCCTTTGGCATCACAGACGACCGCATGCCCCCAATGCAAGCTTTCAAGAAATGGTCCACGCCAAATTTCGACCAAAGGTTCAGCGCCACGATGGGTGAGCGTCATTGTTACTCTCCTGCTCAATTTGCGAAATATCGCCCAAAAAGGCTTCCATTTGCGAATAAAAATAGTGTATTCCTTCTATATCGAATAAATAAGAATGACTATGTCGTTTGAGAGAACCAAAGGTTCCCAGACATAGGAAATTGAGGAATTCACAGCTTAGGAGGCTGTTTCAAGTATGATGTCATTCACAAAAGCATCTGTTATTGCAGCATTTTTTATTTCATCTGTCGGCGGTGCATTTGCCCAACAATCCGCAAATAAAATCGGTGGCAATGACAATTGGAGCGTCTTTGAAGGCTCTAGCCCAAAAGAATGTTGGGCAGTTTCCGCACCAGAACAAACGGTCAATACCCGTGGCGGTCGTGTGGTTGCTGTAAAGCGCAGTGAAATTTTGCTTATCGCATCCGCGCGCCCTGGTGATGGCGGCAAAACGGAGCTTTCTTTTACGGGCGGTTATTCATTCGCCAAAGGCTCTACAGTTTCCATGAATATTGGCGGCAAAACATTTGAACTTTTGACAGATGGTGAATGGGCATGGCCTGCGACATCTTCGGATGACGCAAAAATCATCGTGGCGATGAAACGTGGTGCAGCGGCGACTTTGACGGCCCGCTCCGCACGTGGGACGGTTACGAAAGATACGTTCACGCTTTCTGGTTTTACAGCCGCCCTTGGGGAAGCTGAAAAGCGCTGTTAATGGCGCCGTAAATTTCCTGCCAGCGGATTTGATACTCTATTTTCTACGCGTATTTTTAGGCGAGGAGTGATCTGTGGCAGGGTTCATTTCAGAAGTTAAATTTTTAGGAAGTGGCAGTGCCGATTTCGTTGAGACCATGCTCAACGGAGGTGATGATCCTGCGGATTATCAAATTGTGATCTACAACAATAATGGAACCATCCGATCCACAAATGGGCTGGGGGCTTATCAAGGAACAGTTGCTGGAAAGGATGGATATCTTTTAAGCATTCCGATCCATAAAAACGGGGCTGTGGCGCTTGTTAAAAATGGCGTTGTGACGTCGTTTATTTCATTTAACAAAGTTGTAACCGCAACCGAAGGTCCAGCCGCGTCCATGACCGCGACACAGCTGGGCGGCGTGGCGAATTCGAATACATCATTGGTGTCCACGGATGGGGTGACCTATACCTCGCAATCCCCGCCAAATGGGGGGACGCTCCCATGTTTTGTGGCGGGCACTCTCATTGAAACGCCTCATGGGATGCGGCGGGTTGAAACGCTCAGGGTTGGGGATATGGTGATGACGCATTCTCTGGGCGCGATGGAGATTCGCTGGATCAATGGGCGTCAGTTGCACCTTGATCCATTGAAAAATGTCGACATGCTCCCGATTCGTTTTCCACGCGGGGCACTGGGGCATAATATGCCTGCACGTGACGTATTGGTGTCGCCCAACCACCGAATTTGCATGCAGTCGCCACTCAATGAGGTCTACTTTGAGGATGAGCAAGTGTTGGTCGCCGCCAAACATCTTGTGGGGTGGAATGAGATCGAAATCGCGCGAGAAATAGTAAATCCCACCTACTATCATATTGTTTTTGATGAGCATGTTTTGGTGAACTCAAGTGGGCTCTATTCCGAGAGCTTCTTGCCAAGCACCGAAGTTTTGCAGATATTTCGACAAGGCGCACAAGATGAGCTTTTCCAAATTTTTCCAGAACTCAAAGACGGGATGGAGGACTATGGCCAAGCATGTCAGCCATGCCTGCGCAAGTATGAGGCAAAAATTGCCTTGAAAATTTATAAGGCAAGCTGAGGTTCTCATTTCTATAAATTCTGTGTATGAACGCGGTCTCATTGAGGAAAGAACACATCATGATAACGCCCCCAATTACGCCTGATGCATTGACCATCCCGCGCAAGGACGCCCCAGCTGAGAAACCAAATTTGATTGGTCTAACGCGTGAGGGGATGAAAGACGCGCTTTTGGCGGCTGGCACGCCTGAAAAACAGCTCAAAATGCGAGCAGGTCAGGTTTGGCAGTGGCTTTACGGCAAAGGTGTGCGTGATTTTGCGGATATGACCAACCTGTCGAAGGATTATCGGGCGCTATTGGCGGATAAATTCACGATTACGGTTCCTGAAGTCGTGTCAAAGCAGGTGTCGTCTGATGGGACGCGTAAATACCTCGTGCGGATCGCGGGCGGTCATGAGGTGGAAATCGTTTACATCCCTGAAAAAGATCGCGGGACCCTTTGTATTTCGAGCCAAGTTGGCTGTACGCTCACCTGTTCGTTCTGTCACACGGGCACGCAAAAACTCGTTCGGAATTTAACCGCAGGTGAAATCATCGGGCAGGTTTTGGTCGCGCGTGATGATCTTGGGGAGTGGCCAGAACCTGGGCATAATCCAAATGTTGAACGCCGCCTTTTGTCGAATATCGTTTTGATGGGCATGGGTGAACCTCTCTATAATTTTGAAAACGTGCGTGATGCGATGAAAATCGCCATGGACCCCGAAGGGATTTCCCTTTCTCGTCGCCGAATTACATTGTCGACCTCAGGTGTGGTGCCTGAAATCGCGCGCACGGCCGAAGAAATCGGCTGTCTCTTAGCCGTGAGCTTCCACGCGACGACCGATGAGGTGCGTGATCAACTGGTGCCGATCAACAAACGCTGGAATATCGAAACGCTTCTGGATGCCTTACGTGCCTATCCCAAAGCGTCAAATTCTGAACGGATCACGTTTGAATATGTGATGTTGAATGGGGTCAATGACAGCGACGAAGACGCGCGTCGGTTGGTGGAGCTGATCAAAGGCATCCCCGCGAAAATCAACCTCATTCCGTTTAACGAATGGCCGGGATCGCCCCATGCGCGGTCATCGAATAATCGCATCCGTGCATTCGGTGATATTGTGAACGCGGCGGGATATGCGTCACCCGTTCGAAAACCACGCGGCGAAGACATCATGGCGGCCTGTGGGCAGCTCAAATCGGCAACGGAGCGTGAACGCAAGTCACGCAAGCAAATAGAGGCCGAAACCAAGCACGGGTGAGTTGAAAACACACGCGCCAAGGATTAGGTATGTTTCAACCAAGAGGCAAAATAATGGCGAATTTTCTTTATAAAAATGATCTCCCCGATGATTTGGATTTGGGGCCTGTTGTGGCGATTGACTGTGAAACGATGGGGCTAAATCCACACCGTGACCGCCTATGTGTCGTGCAGATGTCAGGCGGCGATGGCAACGCCCATATGGTGCAGGTCGAACTCGGCCAAACAAAGGCGCCGAACCTTTGTAAAATGCTCGAAGATCCCAATGTGTTGAAACTGTTCCACTTCGGGCGCTTTGATATTGCGGCAATGTATAACGCGTTTGGGGCGATGACCGCGCCTGTCTATTGCACCAAAATCGCATCTAAATTGGTGCGGACATATACGGACCGCCATGGGTTGAAAAACCTGCTCCAAGAATTGCTACGTGTGGACATTTCAAAACAACAGCAGAGTTCCGATTGGGGTGCCCCTGAATTGACTGAGGCCCAGCTCGATTATGCGGCGTCAGATGTTTTGTATCTGCATCAGCTGCGCGATACGCTGAACACGCGCATGGAACGCGAAGGCCGTATGGCGCTCGCACAGAGCTGCTTTGATTTCTTGCCAACACGGGCTCTTCTTGATCTCGAAGGCTGGCCGGAAACTGATATTTTCTCTCATTAGAAACGGCAATTATGGATAATCGCGACCGTTATAGCACCACAGTTTATTGGGCAAAAATGTCGTTGCCCGTGATCGCGGGTGGCTTGTTGGTGGCGATGGTTTTGGCCTCGTCGCAAAACACATCAGGCATTCCCATTGAAGACGCCTCTAAGGAAGAAGCAGAGATTGTGCTTGAGCGGTCCATGTCCCGCACAACCCATTCCACGGTGAGTAAAAGCGGCTCAAAGGTGAAATTCGTGGCCGATAAAATTGTTCCTGATGATCAAGATGAAAACCTTATGCATGGGCAAGATGTCAAAATCGATGTCAAAGGCATCAATGGCGTAAAAACCCATATTGAGGGGCCTGTTGGTCGCCTCAATTCCGAAACGCAAATCGCCAATTTCGACGAAGATGCGTTTGTTCAAACGTCCGGAAATGTTCAAATTCAAGGACGTGAACTGCGTGCTGATTTGATCTCAGGGCAGTTTGAAAGCGAAAAACCGGTGACCGTTACTCTGTCTGGTACGGTTTTGACTGCGGATGCGTTTGTGGCGCGTCCTGCGTCAAAAGGCTCAAAGAATTATATTATTGATTTTAAGAATAATGTAGTGATGGTATACACACCAAATACCGCCACCACTGAATAGTAAGGAATAGCCGCGTGCGTATTGTCAAACTTCTCGCTTTGTCTTTTCTCATGGGGCTTCCGAATGTGGTGCAGGCGGCGATGTTATCGTTTGGCGGAACTTCAAACGGTGAGGATCCCGTTGAAATCAAAAGCGAAAATTTGACTGTGAACCAAGAAACTGGTCAGGCGATTTTTGTGGGTGATGTGATCGTGGTGCAGGGCGAACTGCGTGTCTATGCGCCGCGTATCACGGTGGATTACGCGGAAACAAACGGCAAAACGGAAATTGACACGGTGACCGCTATGGGTGGGACAACCGTTGTGAATGGAGCAGAAAGCGCAGAGGCATCGCGCATGGTCTATTCGCTAAAACAATCTGAAATCGTCATGACCGGACAGGTGATTGCCGTGAACGGCCCAACGACAGTGACCGGTGATCAGATGGTGGTTGATACACGTTCTGGGAATGCGGAAATGTCCGGAAATGTGAAAACAATTTTGAATGCAGGCGCCTCTTAAATATGACGGATAGTTCAGAGGGGCTGGTTATAACGTCCCTGAAAAAGAGTTACAAAAAACGAACCGTCATTCATGACGTAAGCATGTCTTTGAAACCCTCAGAGGTTGTTGCGCTTCTCGGACCAAACGGGTCAGGGAAAACCACATGTTTCTACGCGATTGCAGGGCTTGTCGTACCCGAAGCGGGTAAAGTGATGATTGACGGTCGCGATGTGACGCAACTCCCAATGTATCGCCGCGCGCAATATGGGATTGGCTACCTTCCCCAAGAAATGTCGGTGTTTCGTGGCTTGAATGTTGAAGACAACATTATGGCCATTCTTGAGATCAATGTAAAAGATCGCCATCAACGCCGCGAGCGCCTCGAAGAGCTTTTGGGTGATTTCTCCATCGATCATTTACGTAAAGCACCCTCAATGGCGCTTTCAGGTGGGGAACGACGTCGCGTCGAAATCGCGCGTTCCTTGGCGGCGAATCCAAAATATTTGCTGCTGGATGAACCTTTTGCTGGGGTTGATCCGGTTGCCGTTGGTGAAATTCGCACACTTGTAAATCAGTTGCGTGACCGTGGTATCGGCATCTTGATCACGGATCATAATGTGCGTGAAACCCTGGAAATTGTTGATCGCGCCTATATTTTGCACGACGGAAAAGTCATGATGAGCGGCAACGCCGATGAGGTGATCGCAGACGAAAATGTGCGCCGTGTCTATCTCGGCGATAGCTTCTCGCGCGGCTAAATTTGAGCAAGATTGTTGCTAATTTCGACTTTTATCTGTTCGCGCCTTGACATCCCTTTGGATTTTTGGCCCAATCTAGGGGATGCATATCGATCGTAAACCCCACTGTCGCATGCGGTTTTTGACCGCTCTAAGTGGCAAGGGTAAGATACTGAATAACATCAGTGAAATCGATAATTCATCTTTCCAAAACATAGAAATTTTACCGCAATTTTTGCGGAAATTTCCAATTCCAGAGGAGTTCGTATGAAATATCAAATCAGCGGCAAACAAATCGATGTGGGCGAAGCCCTACAAACCCATGTAAAAGATGACTTGGGTACTGTTGTTGCAAAATACGCCGAACGCCCAACAGATGCGCAGGTTATTTTCTCCAAAGATGCTCATGAATTCGTGTGCGAAGCAACGGTTCACCTGTCGACGGGTTTGACGGCGTCTGCGAAGGCGCATGCAACCGAGATTTATGCAGCGTTTGATCAATGTGCGGACAAAATGGAAAAGCAACTTCGGCGCTATAAGCGGCGTTTGAAGGATCATCACCGTGAACGTGAACGTGGGATTGAACTTTCGGCCGCTTCTACGTATATCCTGTCGGGAAATGAAGCAGCTGAGGAATCAGAACCTGAAACATTGCAGCCAATGATCATTGCTGAAATGGAAGAGAAGGTGAAGACGCTTACGGTGGGTGAAGCCGTGATGCAGATGGAATTGGCCGAAGCGCCACTCCTCGTGTTTCGAAATGAAAAAACTGGCGGTGTAAACGTTGTTCACCGCCGTGATGACGGCAACATAGGATGGATTGACCCGCGTGCAAATGGCTAGGGCCTAGCGCATATTGGGTTTGAGATTGAAGACATGAAATTGATTGAAATTCTTGAGCCTGAAGCGGTTAAATCAACCGGCAGTTTGTCGAGCAAAAAACGGCTCTTCCAATCTTTGGGGGAGCTGGCTGAAACGGTTTATGATCTGGATGCGGAGCATGTGACAGCGGCGCTTCAGGACCGTGAAAGCCTCGGTCCGACCTCTGTTGGGCGCGGTGTGGCACTGCCCCATGCGCGCATTGAGGGGCTCGATCGTGTGGTTGGGGCGTTTATCCGCCTTTCCTCCCCTTTGGATTTTGATGCGATTGATCGTCAACCCGTTGATGTTATTTTTGCCCTTTTTGCACCAAAAGAAGCAGGCGTTGAACATCTCAAGGCACTGGCCTTGGTATCACGCCATATGCGCAACGCGGATATGCTTGCGAAATTACGCGCGAACACAGAAGAAAGCGCGCTTCACGCGTTGCTTACGGCTGTTGAGGGGGAGCGGGCTGCATAAGCGCGCTTATGGGTTGTCCCACGCATCGTAGCCAAACATGACATAGTCTTTCTTATAGGCTTGGCGAGCGGCTTTTTCGAGAACCTCATCATAAATGTCTGAGAGCTGATAGGGCTGTGTTGCCTGTGCGCCTGAATAGTCCGGAGCTGAGGCCTTGCCCATGCGCAGCGCAAGTATGCCAAGTTCGGTTTCAAGATCCTCACGCCGCAAAACATAGTCGGGCAATTGAAAATCCCCCATTCCTTGCAAAATACGGTGCTGGGACGCCCAGATTGGCATGATCTGCACAGAGGTCTGAGTGTTGAGGTTCCCTTTTAGGAATTTCAAAAACCGTAAGAAAAGCTCTTTGTGGTGCTCGATTGAATAGCTTTTGGCGTGAATGTCCTCGGGAAAACGCATGCGATAATTTTTGTGCAGATTCGTTTTGATAAGTTCAAAATTATCATCATAAGGCGTGAGAAGGCGGGTGCAAAATGCGTAATGGGCCCTCTCAAGCGGATGTGTGACAACCGTAAAACTGCGCGGATTTTTCTGGCTTTTCTTCCAAGAGCGAAAGCTATTTTGCGTAAAGTTTCGCTTTAGATCCTGTTCCTCTGCGGCATCAAGTGCGGCCAACCATGGCTCAACCTCACGTGGTGCGGGTCCGGCGATAGGATAGAAAAGAAGCGGTGATTTGGCCGCGGCGACATAGCTCGGAACGGCTGGTCCGCGGCGGGGTTCAAAATTAGGAGTTTGGTAGAGATTGAAAATATCAAGTTTGGAAAGCGCGGCACGCATTTCGTCAAAGTTTTCAATCTTGTCTTCAATCTTATGGGGATTTTGAATTTTCTCTTTGGTGTAAAACCGCTCCAACTCAGCCTCTAGGCCGAGGTATTTTGAAATGCCGTTTATTGCGTCCCGATCATTAATATCATCATAGTTGATATAAAATGCGGCTTGGCCGTTTTTTTGTAACATCTGCTGAAGTTGAATTTGGAACGCCTGTAGATCGGCGAAATAGGTTTCGAACCCTTCTGGCGAAAAATGGGTGGATGTTTTTCGGATATGGGTCGCATCCATCAGGCGCCATTGGTCTGCTTCATCTGCGATTTTATAGGAAATGTAACTTTCAACGGGATTGCGCGTGAGGATGATTTTTGCACATTTTGGGTCGGCCATCACATGATCAAGGATGCGGGGATCATGATCGAAGAAGAACCGAAATCCATTGATTCCGTCTTTGTCTTTAATAGCCTCAATGAGAGATAATGGGTTTTCTTCACGCGTATTTAAATCAACGCCACAGACCATATCAGTGTCTGGTTTGCCAATGAAAACAGGGTTATAGAGCTCCCCCATGCACGATATGCCATCGATCATATTTAAGTTGTTCTCGAGAAAATTTGATCCGGTCCGCATTTCTGCAAAGAGGATGAAATAGTCAAAAGAGGGACGGCTCATGGATTACTTCTTAATGCTATAGGGTTGACGGGCTGGTACTTCGATTGGCTGGGTGACATCCTCTGTTGGAAAATCTCCCATGAAATGCGGGTACATGCCACGGTTTTTCAATTTCTGTAGAAATTCGCCAAAGCCGGTTAGGTCGACAAGCTTTGGGACCTGCATGTGACGTGGTGTGGCACGGCCAGAGAAATCTTGCAGGATCTGCTGAAGAGGCTCCATTGGGTTTTCGACAAACTCTGCCATTTGCCAAATGCGGACACGGGCCTTCACATAAGGTGACCTCAGAATATTAATATGGGCTGTTTCAATCCGCTGTAGCTTGGCGGCTTCTTCACGGATTGCTTTGAAATTCATGTCGGATTTGAAAAGCGGCACAGCCCAAGCCCCTGACACGACATTGATACGCGCATTCCGATCAAGTGCCATGTCCCATGAAATGGTTTGATTGGACGTTGGACCAAATTGAAAACACATATGTTCGCCGCGGGTATTCCAAAGCAAACTGTAGAGGAACGCTTTGGGGTTATAATCACGGATTTTTGCAGAATCCGAGAGCCCACCTGTATAAACCGTATTGCTCTGATCAAATTGCACACGATCGTTGTGGAACAAGGCCCCATGGACCCGTGTGGATGTGGCTGTGCATAACCAAGGGTTGAACCCTTCAAAGAGCTCACTGAACCCTTCAAACACGGTATATGTCCCCGTTGTGCGCCCATTTTCAAAGTTTTCCCGTGGAAACCGGCTTTGCATCACGAGGCCAGGGCGCCCTTGGGTACGTCGCTCAAATGCTTTGGCAAAGATGTGATTGATTTTTTCTGGACGCGGTTCAATTTTCTCTAGGCGCGTCGCCTCAACAGATAGAAAAGTTGTATAGAGGGTATTTGCGTGTGGCCAAATTTTACGGGCGACAAAGCAATCCGAGCGACGCAACAGCTGTAGATGATCATCATAAAACAAGTGGGGTTTGCCCTGAAAATCAAACTTGGATAGGGTCAGGGACCGGCTTTCTATTGCTTTAGAATGTTTGCGTGCAAGCGTTTGAAAGTAACTCTCATCCGGAATCCAGACGCGTTTAAAATACGCATCATTCTTGCGTCGATCAGGATCATTTAAAATCGCAGACAGGGTCTGTCGGCTGAGGCACCACCACTGCGATCCCATATGAGGTGCCAAACCATAGGGCAACTTACGTTTGTAACGCAGCCGGCGCTGAAGAGAGACATATCGATCAAAAAGTTTGCGATGTTTGCGCCATGCAAATGGAAACCGCAGGGTGAAGCGTTCTTCGTCCAGCCCACTTTGGGCCCATGGCACCTCTTTGGTTGCGACGCTTTCGATGAAGTCTTTGCCTGACGCATCTTGAAGATAGCGCATGAGATCCGCAATAGGGCGCAACGGTAGGCAAGACCCCGATGCGAGATAGACGTGCTCAATGTCATCATGCGTGTCGAGGAGCTGCGTGGCCGCCCCGAGTGTGGCATTCACGAGCGACCATGTCCCCCATTCAATATGTCGGCGTTTGGAGAAGATGATATCGTCATAATCTTCAAGGCTTTCTTTGAATGCTGCGAAATCTTTTTTGGAGACAGCTTTATCCACATGGATGGCAATTGGGCACCCTGCATTTGACCAATGTTTGGCCAATTGCGTCGCACGCCATAGATCGGCATGCACAAGCATGATGATGCCTAAACTCATAGTGTCGCCGCCCCCATTATGCCCAGTTTCCTTTGGAAATAATGCCAAGAATTTCGAGCTGTCGCCAGTTGATGTATTGTTCAGACCACTTATTCCAAAGGACAGGTTGGTTTTCTAGGTTTTGGATATAGGTCTTATATTCATGGCTATTTGCGTAATGTTGTCTACGGGTGAGCTCTTCTTTGGTTTTTTCTGCAAATGTGTCGAGGAATTTCGTGTGTAAGAGGCAGCCAGATGCTTTTTCTCCGCCCCATTCATCATAAACCGTATTGAGCCCACGCGGCAGCACCATATGTGTCGAGCTAACATAGGTGTAGTTTTTATGCCATTTCACCAATGGAATTTTGTTGAGGGCAGGGGCGCGTTCGGGCGTATCGGAGAAAAATTGCCGCATCCGCGGCCCGCCTTGAATCCAGAGGTTTCCGTAGGTTTCATTCTTCTTGATCGTGTAGTTTCCGCTATCAAACCAGCAGGTGATTTCCAATGGGTTTTGCCCAATTTGGTAAGGTTCTGCATCAATGGCATGGCGCGGATAGAGATCAAGCAACATTGCCCCAAATGATTTAATAGACGATGCATCGAGCCAGTCTGTTAAAGCATTTAATGGACGCGTGTCGCAAAATGGGTAAACGAAAAATTCATCCACATCGACGGTGAGCGCCCAGTGATCATGGGCATATTTGCGTTGCAACCAAGTGAGCCAATCCACGCCAAAACGCGCGCGTTTATAGCTTTTATCGGTACTCCAAAGGGAAACATCCGGCTGATCTGCGAGGTAACTGCGGCTGCCATCATCGCTTGCATTATCAACAATGATAAAATGTTTCACCCCAAGCTTTCGGTAATAATTTAGAAAATAGGGGAGGCGGGTATATTCATTGCGTAGGGTTGTGAAAGCCAAAATATCATTGGGCTTAATGTGCTTGGTGCGGTCTTGAATTGTGCGCAATTCGCGGCGCTTACGGAATGCGCGGAGCAACCAGCGCTTGCGTCTAATGCGGAGTTTATATGAAGTCCATAAGCCCAAATTATGATCCTGCTGCACCGAGGCATGCGATAGGTTACTGTCCGTTGACGATTTTAAAATGTGCGTCCCATGTGGGAAGCGAAAGTGCGACAGGTATAGCCGCAGTCTCTTTACCAATTGTTGCCAATTCTAAAATTGTCTCTTTCCATAGATATGGATTGTTTACTTCTAGGTAAACGGGTTTTTTGCCCAAAAATTCCCTATATACAGGCAGATCCCCACATAGAGCGGCTGTGCCGAGGGAAATGGCCTCTGCAGGAGGGAGGCCAAATCCTTCTGCAAGGCTTGGAAAAAGAAGCCCTTGCGCCCCTCGCAGCAGCACTGAAAGCGCTTGATCATCAACGGCACCCGCTTCGATGACATGGCGTCCCATCATAGGGTCTGTGTCGAGTATTTGAAAAACATCCTCATTTTTCCACCCCCGAGCCCCAATTATGATGAGCTTCGGGATATCTTCGGCGGGATGCGTTTTGACAAGGTCTTGCCAGATTTTCAGCAAAAGCATGTGGTTTTTGCGCGGCTCAATAGTGCCGACGGTGACAAAAAAGGGGGCCGCATAGGGGGCTGCTGCGGCTGGATATTGAGCCAGAGATGTTTCTATCCCAAGAGGAGCAACGCGGATGTTCGCAGGATGTGCGGATAGATGTGTTTGAATGTCTTTTTTCGTGGCGTGTGAGTTGCAGATAATTTCGGTCGCAAAACGCCCCACGGTGGTAAGCTTGGCCCGAAATGCAGCGCTAACCCCTTCAGGTTGCAGGTCCGGAAAATCGAGCGGTATCGTATCATGGATAAAGATCGTTACCTTGTGCCCAGCCATTGCGCGGAGGGTTTTCCTCCCGAGGTTTGAGTGTGCCACATTAAAATACTGCCAAGATCCCGAGGACAGTGTTTCGAGTTTGCGTAAGCAGGATTTTATGCTGCCCCAATGCACAGCAAGGCGCCTCGTGTCGGCTTCAGCTTGGGCTTTTAGGGGGGTGTTTGTTTTTGAAAGTCGCGAAATCCAATCGCTTGTGCCCCATGGATAATTTCGTGACAACCGACGGTGAAGCTCAACGGCGCCTTTGCGGTCAAATAGCTTATATCCAAGCCGCGATTTCGCAATAAGAAAGAGCGGTGCCTCTTGGTTCAAGAACTGTTGGAGATACTGGAATTCAACCCGATCCACCCCCGTGAAGTGGGGGCGATCAACACGCGACAAAAGCCGTGTGATATCAAGAAGAAGAGGGCGCGTCATAGAAAGAAGCTAAACCCATGCGACATAAAACGAAAGGGTCGATAACCTACAGAGATTTGGCTAGGATGCTTTGGCATTCAAGGCCATGGCGTTGATGAACTCGGAGAATTCCTCACGCAGGTCTTCGCGCTCTAAGGCAAAGGAAACAGTCGCCTGAAGGAAGCCTGCTTTGGAGCCACAGTCAAACCGTTGACCGCGGAAACGGAACCCGTAGACATCGCGCCCGTGATCAATTTCGCGGGCAATCGCATCGGTGAGCTGAACTTCACCACCTGCACCTGATTTGATTTTATTGAGATTTCGAAGGATATCTGGCGTCAAAATATAGCGGCCAATCACCGCAAGGTTTGACGGTTCCGTACCAGGTGATGGTTTTTCAACCATGCCGCCGACAGACACCATCGCGCCCATATCTTCTTTGATATCGAGGACGCCATATGAGCTGGTCTTTTCTTTAGGCACTTCCATCGCGGCAACCATATTGCCACCGGTCTCTTCGTAGGCTTCTACCATTTGCTGAAGGCAAGGCTTTTCGGCTGCAATCACATCGTCAGGCAAAATGACGGCGAACGGTTCGTTGGAAATCAAACGCCGGGCACACCAGACCGCATGACCGAGCCCCAAAGCTTGATGCTGACGGATATAGGCGATCGCGCCGCTTTCCATATTCGTGGCTTTTAAAGTATCTAGGAGCTCTTTTTTGCCGCTTTTACGCAGTGAGGTTTCGAGGGTTGGTGAGGCGTCAAAATAATCCTCAAGTGCACCCTTACCGCGAGAGGTCACAAAAATAAATTCTTTGATCCCTGCCGCGCGGGCTTCGTCAATGGCATACTGAATAAGAGGCTTATCAACCAAAGTCATGATTTCTTTGGGAACTGATTTTGTTGCGGGTAAAAACCGCGTTCCAAGACCAGCGACTGGAAAGATGGCTTTCGTGACCTTCTTTTTCATGTGGCTTATGACCCTCTTATTATTATGAGATCGAATTTCTCTACACCTTGGCGTGAGAATACGGCAACTTTAGGGTGAGAGTGGGAAAAAGCCAAGGCGGTATGAAAATAATTCTTCACATGTTGCTCTGGAGCTAACGAACGTTTCGGAAGGTGTTTTCTTCATATTGGCAGCGTTTGCGAAATGTGGAGATTTGAAAAAATGGCTCGGTTCTCTTTTTCCGACCAAAGACGCCTCCGCGATGAAGCCAATAGCCATCTTTGTGAAAGGTAACGGTTGCTGCATAACTGGTAAAGGAAAAGGCGAAAACGGTTGCGCGGTGATGGGCGCGCAGGCGTTCTAGGGCTCTGGCTTTTGTGCGGTTGATGGCAAAGGTCCGGCCTTTGTGCCATGTCATTTTTGGGGATGCGTAGGGGGTTTGGAAATGGTGGAACGCGCTGGTTGGGGCGACGTTTTCCGTGCACGGTTCATGAATGCGGCTTTGGGCTTCTGCAACGCCGCGATCAAAGCTTTCTAAAAGGGGGGCAACCGTAGATGGTTCAAGGCGGCCATCACACATCATGGATATGATGCGATTGTGTTGGTGGGCACGCGCGCTGTGCAACGCGGTAGGGATTATTTCTGGCGCGCAATATGTGTCTAAATAAACAAAGAGGCTACAGCCAATATCAAAGAGGGATTTAGGGGCCCGCGACGCATTTCGGTGGTGGGACGCGCGGAACCCATGCTGCACCTGAGCCTGTGGCACAATCGCGGTTTTCACCCCTTGCTTGGCCAGCCGCATGTTGAGATCCCCGTCATCGAGGTAATAATGGTAGCGCGGGTCAAATCCCCCGACCTGACGCAATATATCCTCTCGGAAAATACAATTTGTACCAACGGTTTTAATAGCCTGACCATTAGGTGCCATTGGGCAAGAGGCGACGTCCTCTGGCACCGTAAGGGGGTGGGATGTTCCTTCGGCATCAATAGTTTCGGCCTTCCATTGAAAAGACACACCATTGCGCCCGCGCACAAAGCCGGTGGCACAATCTGCCTCGTGATGTAAGAGCCCCTCCATGAGTGTAGAGAGCCAAGTTGGCTCAGGCACTGCGTCATCATCTAGAAAGGCGATATAATCGCCCGCACTTGCACGGATGCCTGCATTTCGGGCGGCGCTAATGTTGGCATCCGCGATCTCTATACGTTTGATTTGATTCGCTTGCGCATGGTCCGCGGCCACTTTGGCGGAATGTGGATCGGTAACAACGATGATTTCGAAGTTGGGATAGTAAAGCTGGGCCACCCCCGTCAGGCAGATCGCAAGGTCATCGGGGCGGTTATAGCTCACGATAACGAGGCTGACGGAAGGGTGCTCCATTAGGCGGTTTTCAAATCAATGCCAGGGGCATAGGCGATGAAAAACGGGTTTGCATAATCGTCTTTGCCATATGTAAGAGGCGTGTGATCATCAAAGCGAACAACCGCGCCGCCTGCGCCTTTTAAGACGGCATGCCCTGCGGCGGTGTCCCATTCCATGGTGCGCCCGACACGCGGGTAGAGATCCGCCTCACCCGTTGCAACCAAGCAAAATTTCAACGAAGAACCCGCACTTTTGCTATCTTTGATGGCATATTTATTGATGTAGTCTTCGGTGGCTTGGTCGCGGTGTGATTTAGATGCCACGATCATCAACGCATCATTGTTTGGCGTACTCACCTGAAGGGGCGTGGTTTGACCGATGCTGTCTTTGGCAAAGGGGGCTTTTTCCTCCACTGTCCTGCCATCCTCGAGGGTGTAGAATAGGCGTTCTTTGGCAGGGGCATACACCACCCCACGTATCGGCGTGCCATTTTCAACATAAGCGATATTCACCGTAAAATCACCGCGGCGGTGAATGAATTCTTTGGTGCCATCAAGGGGATCAACGATGATAAAGGTTGAGGCCTTTTCCTTATGGGTGGAGGATTGTTCCTCCGTGATGAGCGCGACATCGGGAAAGGCATCGCGAAGCCCGGCGCTGATGATTGCGTCGGCGGCTTCGTCTGCGGCGGTGACGGGGCTGTCGTCTGATTTTACTTTCACTTCAAAATCGTCAGAGTTGTAGATTTCCATGATTTTATCACCTGCTTCGAGCGCAAGTTTACGGAATGTGGTAAGGAGTTTTGACTGATCCAATGAAAGATCCCTTGTGTTTTGGTGGCTGCCGAACCACAGAAGAGTTGATTAAATATTCATTTTTTTTATGTTAACATTGAACGAGAGCAGTTCAAAAGCACAAAAGTACACGCGTAAGGAATGAAAAATGTTTGTTCAAAATAAACCCATGAGCCGGTTGCAATCGGCCGCGGTGATCTTGGACCTTATCTTCGTGAGTACGGTGCGAAATATCCGTAAAGGCGATGGAAGCCCGTTGATGGCGCTTTTGAAAAACGCGTTTCAAGCGATGGCGATGGTCGCGATTTTTGTTTTGATGTTTTCGGTTTTGGGGTTGCGGAGTGCCGCGCTTCGCGGTGACTTTCTACTCTATGTGATGTCAGGGATTTTTAATTTCATGACACATGTGAAATCGGTTGGAGCCATCGCAGGGTCCGAAGGGCCGACGGCGCCTATGATGAAGCATGCGCCAATGAATACAACGGTTGCAATTTTTTCATCCGCTTTGGAAGCGCTCTATACGCAGGTTTTGGCCCTATCGATTATCTTGCTTTTGTATCATGTCCTTATGACGCCTGTGGAAATTTATTATTGGCCTGGCGCCTTGGGCATGCTGATTTTATCTTGGTTCACCGGATGCGCGGTTGGCATGGTGTTTTTGGCAATTAAGCCATGGTCGCCTGGCGCCACGCGTGTTTTGACGATGCTCTATCAACGCGCGAATATGCTTGCCTCGGGGAAAATGTTCGTGGCGAATATGATGCCGTCCTTTATGATTTCATTGTTTGACTGGAACCCGCTTTTCCATATTATTGATCAATGCCGCGGCTTTGTTTTCATCAATTATTCCCCACGCTATAGTGATTGGCGCTATGCGTTTTGGGTGGGCGTTGGGCTTTTGATGCTTGGATTTTTGATGGAGTTTATCAATCGCCGAAAAGTATCCTTGAGTTGGGGTATTTAGCCTCGGTTTTAGGTTAATAACTTCTTAAGAAAATCTGCCGTATTCTTTCTATGAATGGAAAGGCGGCATAGATTGGCGGGCTACTCATATTCCCTTTTGGGGGCACCGATATTTTCAGGTTCACGAGAAGAGGCCGTGGCTCGCATTGAGCAGCACGCAAGATCCAAACAGGGCGGTTTTTTCTGTTTTCGTGACGTTGCCAGCTTAATGGTGATGACAGGGAAAATGAAATTAAATCATGTGCATGAGGCTGCCGTCGCCGTGTTTGCAGATGGCATGCCAATTGCCGTGATTGGAAAACTGAAACGGCATCATATCCAAAAATCAAGCGGCCCTGATATCATGCGCAGTGTCTTAGATCGGTCCGCTAAAAATAAGCTGAAACATTACTTTTATGGTGGAAAGGCAGGTGTTGCGGATCGTTTAAAATCGCGCCTTGAAGCAGACAACCCTGACCTACAGGTGGTGGGCACTTATACACCTCCATTTCGTGATTTAACCGAAACAGAACGACAGGCGGTCCATGATGATATTCGTAAATCAGGGGCAGATGTTGTTTGGGTTGGAATTTCATCACCGCGCCAAGATGTTTGGATGTATGATAATTGTCCTGAACTCTCCCAAACCTGTCTTGGGGTTGGTGCGGCTTTTGATTTCTTATCAGGAACGGTTTCGCGTGCACCGGAGTGGATGCAAAAATCTGGATTGGAGTGGGCCTATCGCCTGCGTCAGGATCCTAAACGGCTCTGGCGGCGCTACGTGATTTTGGCGCCTATGTTTTTGTGGCGGGTGGCGTGGGCACATTTGATGCCACGCCGCAAGTGAGATGAAAATGCCTGCGCCCATTTGGATTCTCGGAAGCCAGCTTTGCATCAGTGCTGGAAATTTTCTGTTGTCTCTCACGTTGGCGCGTTTTCTTGGGTTGGGCGAGTTTGGTGTTTTCACGTTGATTTTCTTTGCCTTCATGTTTTGCCGTAAACTTTTGGACGGACTGATTTTGGTGCCGCTTACCAGTCTGCAAAAAAACCATACCGAAAACGCAGAGCCATTTTGGGCCTATGCCCATTTTTCGGTTGTTATGTTTTGCAGTGCTGCGGTGGGGTTGGGACTTTTAGCTGGTCTCGTTTTTTTACCCGTAGAGCAGTGCATGATTAGCCTGTTCGCGTTGAGTGCAATCATCGGCGCAGAATGGGTGCGGCGCATTTTATATATGCTTAAACGCCCCGTTTTGGCGTTTTCCTATGATATGGCGCGCTATGGTGGCTTGGTGTTTTGCATGGTGATCTTGGGCCTGACAGGGGGGCTTACTTTGTCACGCAGCCTCTTGGTGCTGGCTGGGGTGACGATGATCACGTCGCTCGTATTTGGCTATATAAGCGGTGCGCCATTTCGGCGGATGGGTAAAGAGAAGCAAGGCATCGCAGCAGCTCATGGCACCTATGTGAAAGGCATTGCCGCAGGTGTGAGCTGCGACGCTCTTTCAGGGCATGGTCCATTTTTTATAGCTGGCATGCTGCTAAGTGATACGCAAATTGGGATCATACGCCTCATGCATCAACTGGCCAATCTGTTTAACATTCCCTTTAACGCAATTAACCTTGGGGCTCTCCCTTATGCGATGACTGCGCTGAGAGAGGGAGGCAAAGAAAGGCTAAGCCGTTTTTTGGGACAGGTATTATGTGGTTCTGCTGGACTTTTTGTGCTGAGTTTTTTGGGTGTCGCAACACTTTTTGATCATGGAATACATGCGCTGAGATTGCCAGAAACAGCCACGGCCCAAGCCCTTTTTTGGGGCTTTGTTGTGATGAATTTTGTCAACCTTTTACGTCAGGCGCCAACGCAGTATTTCCAAGCTTGCTTAGACACAAAGCGCCTTCAACAAGGGTTTTTTATTGGGGTCTATTTCTTGCCGATGTCGTGGGGGTTCATCACATTTTTGGGCCCTGTTGGCATTGCTGCATATGGGGTGTTTTCCTCTGTGATATCGGGGCTTGTTTTTGGGGTTTATTGGCTCAAGGATCTAAATGCGCCCCCCTTTCAGGAGAAAAGCTTTGGCACTGCTTTTAAGTAAGGATGGTAGATATGCGGTGCCCCCTATGATTTGGGTGGCTCCGGTGTTTTTGGCGGTACTTTTGCCAGCTTACTTCTTTCTCCCTGCGGGACATATAGTTCGGAATGGGGTGTATTTATTGCCCCTTTTCGTTTGGATCGAATTTGCGGTCCGTGGGGGACGGTTGCTTTATGGGACGGTGGCCTTCGTGTCACTGGCATATATCGGGGGATATTGTGGGTATCTTTTGGGAGGCTCCTTTCTGGTCTTCAAGGAGTTTCTCTTCTTGGTGCTTGTTTGTGCCGTTATGCTGCCCGTTTTTGTGACCCCAAAATGGAGTTCGCTTATCTTCCTCGGGGCAGCGGTGGTGTCGGTGCTATTGGAAGCGGTTTTCAAATCCAATGGACCCGTCAGCATTGGAATGTCGGAAACCCCGTTTGGATTAATCGTGCCTTTCTTGGCAGTGGTTTTTTATAGCAAGCGGCGCTACGGTTTGGCGGTTTTGACCTTTGTCTTGGCGCTTTTTATGCTCAAGCGTGTGGCATTAGGTGCTGCTTTTGCGGTTCTTTCTTATGATGTGCTTCGGCATGTTTTCTATCAGCAAAAATGGGTGCTTAGCTTGCTACATGCTGGGCTACTCGGAGGGATCGTATTCCTTGGGCTGCATAGTTTGTGGGTTTACGAATGGATCGCTGCGTGGATGAACGTGATTTTTGATCAACCCATGAGTGCGAACTCTCTCACCTCGGGGCGCTACTTTGCGACAGATGCCTTTCTTCATGCACGCCCAGATCCCAGCTTCTGGCAAAGCATGTTTGGCATGGGGCCAGGTGCAAGTGCCGATATTTTACAGTCAATTCAAGATCTGGATGGCAAGCGATTTAAGCTTCTACATAATGACATTTTGCGGCTTTGGGTCGATTATGGCTGGTTCGGCTTGGGCGTGGTTTTGCTGGGGGGCTGGCATGCGATGATGCAGGGGCGTCTTTTGGCGTTTGCGGTGCTTTATGTGGGTATTTTGTTTCTGACGGATAATGTGCTGACATATGTCGTATTTTGGTTGGCGCTGGTGTTTTTGGTGCGGGCAAAAGAATGAGAATCACACAGCTGCATAACGCGTATTTGGAACGTGGCGGTGAGGATGCCGTGTTTGAGGCGGAAGGAGACCTTCTGCAAAATAATGGGCATGAGGTGTTTCAACATGTGGTGCCAAATTCGGATATTTCAGGCCCCGTGGCGAAGATAAAGACAGCGTTCGGGGCGGGATATAATCGCCCCATTGCACGCTGGATGAAGGATCACATTCGACAATTTAAGCCTGATATCATCCACATTCATAATTTTTTCCCGCGTATTAGCCTTGCTGCGCATGCGGTGGCGATATCGATGGGGGTGCCCGTGGTTCAAACCTTGCATAATTACCGATTGACCTGTGCAGGGGCGATGCATTTGCGCGATGAGAAAATCTGTGAGAGCTGTTCAGCGACGTGGAAATTGCCAGCGATGCGCCATCGGTGTTACCGCGGGTCCTTGGCAGGAACGGCAAGCGTATTACTGATGCAAAATCATGCGCGGCGCGTGTTGGGTCAGCCGAGGGTACACATGATTGCGCTGACTGAATTTATGCGCAGCCGTTTGATTGCGGCTGGCTATCCGGCGTCCCAAATCAGTGTGAAGCCAAATTTTGTTAAGCGGCCTCCGATGCGTGTGGCTGGCCCGCGTGAAGGGCTGTTGTTTGTTGGACGCTTATCCAAGGAAAAAGGTGCGCGGCATCTCATATCTGCGATGCGGGGGCTGCCCGACTTAACGTTATCGGTTGTCGGAACTGGCCCTGAGATGGCGGACCTTCGGGCGATGGCGCCAAAAAATGTACGCTTCCTTGGGGCGCTCGCGCCCAGTGCGGTTATGGCTGAAATGCAAAACGCGCGGGCCCTTGTCATGCCGTCATTGTGGTTCGAAGGTCTGCCGATGACTTTGATTGAAGCTTTCGCAAATGGAACCCCAGTGATTGGGCCGCAGCACGGGGCATTGGGGACGCTTATTGAGGATGGGCGCACTGGCGTGGTTATGCCAGAGGTGAGTGCGGCGGATATTATTGCGGCGGTCAGGCGATTTGACGCGCTTGATTATGGGCAGCTCGCACGGAATATCCAGGCGCGCTATGAGGCGCTCTATACCCCGCAGGCGAGCTATCAAATGTTGATGATGCTATACGCCAAGATGGGTGCAGCCCAAAAAGAAAGCCCCACCAAATAGGCGGGGCTTTTGTTTTTCTAGCGCTTAAAATCCCTTAAGATTTTGCAGCTTTCTTCACAGGTTTCCAAAGCTTCTTATTTGTGAGGTAAAGAAGCGAGGACAACAAGATGAGGAAGAGAACACCAACAAAGCCTGCTTGCTTGCGGGCCATCATTTTTGGCTCCGCTGCCCAAGTGAGGAAGGATGCAACATCCATTGCCTCATGGTGCAGGTCATTTGAGTGGCCATCTGCGTAATCAACATCTTCGCCAGCTAGTGGAGGCGCCATAGCGATCCAGCCGCCTGGGAAGGCTGTGTTTTCGTAGAATGTTGTGCCGTTTTCTTCTTTCTCATGGCCTGTATAGCCTGTGAGGATCGACGCGATATATTCAGGGCCACCCATGCCGCGAACGACTTGGTTGATGCCTGTCCCTGCTGGGCCGTGGAACCCTGCACGTGCTTTGGCCATGAGGCTCAAATCAGGTGCGTTTTCATCGCCGCCTTCTGGAAATTTATCCGCAGGCGTTGCTGGGCGCGTGTCGTCAAGAGCCCGGTCGAAGACCTCAAACTCTTTTGCATAGGCACGAACTTGATCCTTAGGAAGCGCAGGGCCGCCTTCGTCACCAAGTGTGCGGAATGCAACGTAACGCATGCCGTGACAGGCGGAGCAAACTTCAGTGAAGACTTGCAAGCCGCGCTGAAGTTGATTTTGGTCGAACTTACCGAAGGGGCCTTCGTGCGCAAACGCGAAGTCTTCGATATGTTGTTCGCCGCCACCTGCTGCGAATGCACCAGTAACCGAAAGGCTCAGGGCTGTCAGTGCAGTGATCGAAAGTTTCTTGATCATAATCCTGTTTCCTTCCTATTTGCCGTATTTCGCGTTGAAATCAGCTTCGATGGTTTCTGGAAGCGCTTCTGGTTTTTCCAAAATGCCCAAGAGCGGAAGAACAACCAAGAAATAAGCAAACCAGTATGTCGCAGCGATCAAAGAAATCCAGTCATATGGGAAATCTGTTGGACGCGCGCCAACCCACATTAGCACCATGAAGTCGATGCAAAGAAGGTAGAACCACCAGCGGAACATTGGACGGTAACGACCAGAACGCACACGGGATGTATCGAGCCAAGGCGCAACAGCCATCACCGCGATCGCACCAAACATCGCCAAAACCCCGAAGAATTTCGCGTCGATGATGCCGCCTGTGATTGTAGACACAAGTTGCACAACCCAAACATCCGCTGTGAACGCACGCAAAATCGCGTAGAACGGCAAGAAGTACCATTCAGGAACAATATGCGCCGGTGTCACCAATGCGTTTGCTTCGATGTAGTTGTCTGGGTGACCCAAATAGTTTGGCATGAAGCCAACAATGGCCCAGAACACAACCAAGATAACCGCGAGCGCAAAGAAGTCTTTGATCACGAAATATGGCCAGAATGGAACGGTGTCTTTCTTCGCTTCTTCTTTTGATCCACGACGAACTTCAACACCTGTTGGGTTGTTGTTGCCTGTGTGGTGGAAGGCCCAGATGTGAACGATCACAAGACCGGCAATCACAAACGGAAGAAGATAGTGCAAAGAGAAGAAGCGGTTCAAAGCAGATTGACCAACGGCGCCAGCGCCCAAAAGCCAAGTTTGAAGAGCCTCACCAATCCCTGGGATCGCCCCAAAGAGACCTGTGATAACCGCGGTTCCGTGGAATGACATTTGGCCCCAAGGCAAAACGTAGCCCATAAATGCGGTGCCCATCATCATAAGATAGATCAACATGCCGATGATCCACGTGATTTCGCGTGGCGCTTTATAAGAGCCATAGAAAAGTCCGCGGAAGATATGCGCGTAAACCGCCACAAAGAACAAGCTCGCGCCGTTCATGTGGACATAGCGGATCATGTGACCGCCATTTACGTCACGCATGATGTGTTCGATTGACGCAAAGGCCAAATCAACATGCGGCGTGTAGTGCATTACCAAAACAATGCCTGTCACGATTTGAAGCGCAAGACAGAATGCAAGCACAATGCCCCAGATCCACATCCAGTTAAGGTTCTTTGGCGTTGGGATCATGAGTGTGCCATAAAGCAAACCCACAACAGGAAGCCGCTCATCGAGCCACTTTTCAATACCTGTTTTTGGTTCGTAATGATCGTGTGGAATACCTGACATTATGCGTCCTCCTCACCAATTTGAATGATGCCGTCTTCTACGAAGGCTACATATGGGATAGGAAGGTTCTGCGGTGCTGGACCCTTACGGATACGGCCAGATGTGTCATAGTGTGACCCGTGACACGGACAGAACCACCCGTGGAAATCGCCTGCGCCATCGCCCAATGGAACACAACCAAGATGTGTACAAACACCCATCATGACCAACCATTTGCCCTCTTCATCGAGCGCGCGGTTTGCGTCATCTGCGGGGCCAGGGTTTAGTGTGCTGCGGCTTTCCGAATCGATAAGCTCAGCGCTATCATCAGCGCGGGCTTGTTCAATTTCTTCTGCGGTACGGTGACGAATGAAAACAGGTTTACCCTGCCATTTCACGGTCATCTGTGAGCCTTCGCCCAAGTCGGACACATCAACGCGAATTGATGCGAGCGCTTTAACATCGGCACTGGGATTCATCTGATTTACGAGCGGCCAGACAACGGCGCCGGCGGTAACCGCCCCTGCGCCTGCGGTCGCGTAATAGAGGAAATCCCGGCGGGTGCCTTCGTGATCTTCTGCGTGGGACACGAGAGTTTCTCCCTTCTTGGCGGTTGCCAAATACGACTATAATGGCCGCGGGAAGTCGCAGCCGTTCCATGGCATGTGTTTAGCGCCGCGAAATGCGCCCGTCTAGCGGTCAAAGTCGCGCAGGATCAACTATTTTTCGATTTTTTGGGGTTCTGGTCACAAAACCATGTGTCAGATGGCGCTATCAGGGGTGAGTTGCTTGCATGCTGGGACGTTGTTCAAAGGAATCGAACCATTTGGCCAAAGCATCGCAATCCGCCCGCCAGTTGCGATCCTCATGCCGCAAATCTGCATATCCAAGCGCAGATGCAATCGCCATTTGGTCAATTTTGGGCGCTGCCTGTGGATCGATTTTCGGGGCCCAATCTGAGTTGAGCGTGTTAAGGGAACGGGTGACTTTGGTCCATTGTGCATCGAGTAGGTCATGGGACCATTGCGCTTCGGGGCGCAGGCGTTTTTCATAGGTCATGAAAACCAGCGCATCCATTATACCCGCGGCGGTTGCCTCAAGTCGAAGATAGGTCCAAAGCATGGAACCCGTTCCATAAAGTCCCGCTTGGGCGCGGTCATCCAGATAACGGGTGATCACGCGGCTATCATAGAGCGCGCCAAATTCGGTATCGAACAGCGTTGGGATTTTGCCCAAGGGATTTTCGGATGGAATTTTTGGGTCGGTTTTGAGCGGGCTGGTGGCGACATTTTCCAGCGCAACATCCGATAGCTGGTCTGTTTCGTGTAAAACCAGCATTACAGTGCGTACAAATGGGGATGCCGAAGCATAAAGAAGTTTCATGTTAGACTTTCCGAATGGAAATTTTAAAAAGAGACCGCGCATCAATTTTGAGCCCAGGTCCAGTATCCCCAAGGCGAATAACGCGCATAAAACGTGCGGTGCCGTGATGGGTATTTTCGCGGCGCCCATATGTAACGCCTTCGTCAATGTCATCGAGCGCATCATCAGCCTTTTGGCTAAAGCGCGCCTGTTCGACTTTTCGCGTGACGGCATACGCCGCCAAAGCCACCGCGCCATAGCGCGCGACAAATCCTGCGATCGGAACCAAGGGAAGAGCCATCAGAAACCTCACTTTCAAGTGGAGCTTAGGAAATGGTTGGGGTGTTGACAAGTCAAGCCTGGTCAGATGGATCAACTTGGTGCTGTTGCACAGATGAGGATTGAGGTAGTCACACATAGGGCGCGGGGGAACCGCGTAGCGCTAACAAATTAGAAAGCGATCAAGCAAATGCAAGACCCATGTATGAAAATCGTTTTGGTAACGCCTGAAATTCCGTTCAACACTGGAAATATTGGCCGCACCTGTGTTGCGCTTGGTATGGAGCTTATTTTGATAAAGCCCTATGGATTTTCTCTCGATGAGAAGTCCGTGAAACGCTCTGGCACAGGCTATTGGAATGAGGTGGTGCTGAGCGAATATGACAGCTGGCAAGAGTTCATGGATCAGCGCAATCCACCCCGCGATCATATGTATCTATTCGAAGAATTCGGCGAAAAGAGCGTATTTGAACCAACATACCAAGAAGAATGCTATCTGGTATTTGGCTGCGAATCTAAGGGGCGGCCGCCGGAGTTGACGGAGAGCCTCAAAGATCGCCTCTTTAATCTCCCGATGAAAAATCCCGTGGTGAAATCCCTTAATCTTTCTAGTGTTGCAGCCGTAGTCGCCTACCAAGCACTGCGCACGCAGCTTGGCGGGTGAGACTTAGTGTTGAATGCGCCCTGTGCGACTTACGATATTGGCGTCATTGAAGCACACGAAAAGTGAATCAAAATCCACACCCATGCCGCCGCACATCCCAAGGGTGTAAGCGGTACAAGATTGCCCCTTAATATTTACATGTCCCGTTGGTTTTCCGAGGCGGTCTATGACATCGGCCCGTTTTGTGGATTGGGCGGGGATGTGGTTTTTGATGATATCTCTTACCATTGCGCCGCGCGGGCATAAGATGTTTTGCGCATTGCACTCCTTGGCGGAGAGGCCTTTACAACTGCCCGCAGCTTTCCAACGCACAGGATCGAATGTTTCACCTCGAAAAGGTGCGACATGCATCGCCCAGATGAGGCCGATCACAATACCACCCAGTATAAGGCAGGCGATGCCGGTGCTTCGCAGTAAAAGCTGACCTAGCGTGCGCCGCGTCCTTTGATTGGAAGAGGGCGTGGCCTTTTTTCGCGTAGCTACCACGAGGATAGCCCCCAAAGAAAATATGATAACCCAGTAAGTGGCTGTAAATAACATATCGTAGATCCGAGCTTTGACGTTAGGTGGGCGGTTTTTCCATCAAGTGAGACAGTTGAGTGAGGCCCGATCCCACATTACTTTCGCGCAATGCACCTGCGGCTCCGAGCCTTGCATCCTCAGGTTTGTTCTGGCCGAGCTTCCATGTGCCGTCAATGCTGTCGACGTTGAATGTGTATGGCACGATTTGGCGCGCCATCTTGGCAAAAGCATCATCTGACACTTTATTAATTTTCCATTCGGGTTTGTCCAATCGGCGTTCAAATTCATGAGACGTGCGTTCCAGCAAGGATCGCAAGGCGGCATCGGGGCTGGGGGTTAGGGTGCCCGTCAATGTCACCGCCACGTAGTTCCATGTTGGAACCAAATTGGGCGTATCCCCATACCAATCAGGCGATATATAGCCATCAGGCCCAAGGATCGTGATCACGGCTTTGCGCGGGCCTTTCACCGCGCGCGCAATCGGATTGGACCGCACCAAATGCATGCCGAGGCGATAATCGTCCTCACCAGTGTCGTGGTCCATCACAAAGGGCAGGTGGGCCGTGTGAATGTCATCCCCATCGGCAACCATCAATGTTCCAAACCCACGGTCACGCGCAAATTCCATGTTTTGGCTGCCCGTTGCGTTGCGAAATATTTTATTTGGATGCATGGCTTGCCTCTTTCTTTGTGTCAGGGCAGAGTGGCGCTGTTCTCAGGGCGGGGCGAAATTCCCCACCGGCGGTAAGTCATGCGCATTTTCGGATGGATGACAAGCCCGCGAGCGGCGTGAATATCACGTGTCAGCAGATCTGGTGCAATTCCAGAGCCGACGGTCATAGTCCGGATGGAAGAGAGCGTATGCGTCATGGGGTTCGCCCCGTGATGACGTGCGTTTTGCGCCTTCGAGTGACGTGTCATTAATGAAGGAGAAAACCATGACACCCACCCGATACGCTTTTATCAAAGCAAACTGGCATAGTGCCATCGTCGACAAATCCCTAGATGGGTTTTGCGAAAAAATTGATCCTGCGCTTGTAGATGTGTTTGATGCGCCCGGGGCCTTTGAAATGCCGCTCATTGCGCAAAACCTTGCGAAAACAGGGAAATATAAATCCATTATTGCGAGCGCCTTTGTCGTTGATGGCGGCATCTACCGCCATGATTTTGTGGCGGCAGCGGTGGTCGATGGGTTGATGCGCGTGGGGTTAGACACGGGCGTGCCGGTACTTTCTGTGTCTTTGACTCCTCACCAGTACCAAGAAACCGATCATCATAATGCGATCTATGCGGCACATTTTGTGGAAAAAGGCCGCGAAGCTGCGACGGCTGCTCTGATGCTTGCGGCGTAATAGGGTGCGTGATGGAGATTGAGCTCAAACAGATCCGTGCTGACGACACATTGGGGTTGCGACAAGACATCCTCTGGCCGGATCATCCGATTTCGCATGTGAAGGTCAAAGGGGATGAGAACGCGCTTCATATTGGGGCTTTTGCGGGGGGCATGCATATTGGTGTTGGGTCGTTTTTCTATCAAGGGGCGCAGGTCCAATTGCGTAAATTGGCGGTGCGCCCCGAAATCCAAGGCCACGGCGTTGGGTCACGGATCGTTCGTTTTGGCGCGCATGTGCTTCGGGGGCAGGACATAAATACCTTGTGGTGCGATGCGCGTGTCTCAGCCACAGGGTTTTACAGCGCCCTTGGGTTTGAGATTGACCCAGAGGTGTTCTTAAAATCGGGGGTGGCGTATCAAAAGGCAATTTGGCGCCTTGGCGCCTAACGTTTGCTGCGGGGTTTGCGGCTTTGTTTGAAGTTGAGCTTGACGGTGCCATTGTCCACGCGTCCTGAAATCAAATGGCCGGCTTTGCGGAGTTCGGGAAATTGGGTGCGCCAGTCGCGGTATTTGTCATTGGTTACAATCCGCCAGCCATTGTCGCGCGCTGCCTGTAAAATCACCTCATCCGCGATGACACCTTTTCCCACAACCATCACGCGTTCGGCGGGTAGGCCAACGAGTTGGCTCATGGCCTTGTGGTGTTGGTAAGACCCTGTCAGCAGGTAACCGGCATTTGCGTCAAAAATCACCCCTGGAATGATACCACGTTTCAAAAGCGCATTGATAACAGCGCGAAGGGTTTCCGCCTTGGGCGTGTTATCGTCCCAATACATGACATTTGATCCATCGAGCACCACATAGGTGGCATCAGGATCAGGGACCCAATCTGTGTCAGTGTCATCCGTCGGTTTGCGACGTCTGTTTTTTAGGAGCAAAAACAGGCTGGCGAGTGCCAGAGGGACGGCTATGAGCAAAGCGTCATTCAGGCCATCAAGGATAAACGAGGCCCCGATCGTTGCGCCAGAGAGTACAAAAACAAGGAGTAAAAATGGCATGCGTTTTATGTCCTAAGGCGTGGGAAATACCACAATGGGGTGGGTGTCTTCCCATTTCACATATTTATGCATGATCGCGTTGAAGCGATCAGATGCCAAAAACACCTCAAGCCAGCGGATCAGGTTCGGCCAAGGCTGGCTGTCAAACCACGCGCGGTCCGTATTGGCGAATTGGCGCACAAAGGTGATGATCGCCATATCCGCCAAACAGGCGCGGCCCCCCATGAGGAAATCTTGGCCCTCTAACAACCCATCCAATTTGCGTAGGAATTGGGCCGCTTTTTCACGCTCTTCCGCGGCATTGGCATCCTTATAGCGCGTGTCATATTTGTAGCGATCCAGCGCGGTTTTGAACGGGCCATCACATTCCGCGATAAGGTTTTGCGCAGCCTCTAGATTCCTAAGCCAGCCTTCGGGATCGTTTTGGCGCAGAGCCCAAAACATCACGTCCAAGCTTTCATCAATCACGCGCGTGTCATCGACCACCACAGGGACGGTGCCCTTGGGCGAGGTTTCTAAAAACAGCGGATGTTTGTCCCGAAGAACAATTTCGCGCAGTTCGCATTCGATCTCTGCCGATTGAATGGCCAGCCGCGCACGCATCGCATACGGGCAGCGCCTGAAGCTATAAAGGATCGGCCGCATCACACGATCAGCCCTTTTTCTGAGACCCCTTTGATTGTGGTTTGGACAATTTGGCCCACGGGTTGTTCGGTTGTGAAATGCACCTCTGCAAATTGTGGGGTGCGCCCCATTAAAGCGTTTTCCATCAACACCGCATGAGTCGCGCCGATTTGGGCTGCGTGGTGTTTTGCGACTTGATCTTGCGCCAAGGATCTGAGCTTTGCCGCGCGTGCTTTGATGGCTTTGCCGTTGACTTGCGGCATCTTGGCGGCGGGGGTGCCTTCGCGGATTGAATAAGGGAACACATGCAACCACGTGAGGTCACAGTCGGTCACCAGCTTGAGTGAGTTTTCAAACATCGCGTCCGTTTCGGTTGGAAAACCCGCGATGATATCCGCGCCAAATGTCATGTCGGGGCGCAGGTGTTTGGCTTCTTCGCAAAAGGCAATGGCATCATCGCGCAAGTGGCGACGCTTCATCCGTTTGAGGACCATGTTGTCCCCCGCTTGCAGGCTCAAATGCAGATGAGGCATCAAATGTTTTTCATTCGCGATACAGTCCATGAGCGCATCATCCGCCTCAATGGAATCAATCGATGAAATTCGAAGTCGCGGCAAATCCGGCACCAGTGTTAAAATCCGTTTGACGAGATCGCCAAAGCGCGGCTCAGCCGGCAAATCCGCCCCCCAAGATGTGAGGTCTACGCCTGTGAGCACAACTTCGTTATAGCCTTGATCCACGAGGCGTTTGATCTGATCCACAACGACGCCTGCGGGTACGGATCGCGAATTGCCACGCCCGTAGGGGATGATGCAAAATGTGCAGCGGTGATCACAGCCATTTTGCACCTGCACATAGGCGCGCGCCCGTGTGCCAAACCCATCAATGAGGTGCCCTGCGGTTTCTTCCACCGACATGATGTCATTGACCAGCATCTTTTCTGTGGCGCCGATGAAATCAGGGCCTTTGGCCAACCCTTCCCATGTTTTGGGTTGGAGTTTTTCATGATTGCCAATGACGAGTGTCACCTCATCCATATGGGCGAATGTTTCCGGTTCTGTTTGCGCGGCACAGCCCGTCACGACAATGGGCGCATCAGGGTTGTCACGCCGAAGCTTGCGGATTTCCTGCCGCGCCTTGCGCACCGCTTCGGCCGTCACAGCACAGGTGTTCACGACAAGCGCATCTTCGACGCCCGCGTCTTTGGCGAGGACCTTCATGGCTTCGGTTTCATAGGTGTTAAGCCGACAGCCAAGGGTGGTAAATTTGGGGGCGTTGGTCATGTGTTTTCCAAAAACTCGCGCGAAAAGGTACCTTCAAACACAAGGCTTGTGGTTCCTGTCATCCAAATGCCATCGTCACGCCAATCAAGGGTGAGAGGTCCGCCATCTAAATCCATATGAACTTTGCGTTCCGTGAGCCCACGGCGATGGGCCACAACAGCCGCAGCACAAGCCCCAGATCCACAAGCAAGCGTAATGCGCCCGCCGCGTTCCCACACCCGCATGCGGATATGATCACGTGCCAAAACTTGGATGAATTCCACATTGGTTTTTTCAGGGAAAAGAGGGTGATGTTCCAAATCGTGCCCGATATCAGAAAGCGGCACAGCGGCCACATCATCCACCACAAACACCATATGAGGATTGCCCATGCCAGCAGCCCCTGGATCACCCTCAATCGGCAAATGATTGAGGTCGCAGTCATAGGCCAGAGGCACCGCGTCCCAAGTGAGTTGAGGTTGTCCCATATTAACCGAGATATCATCGCCCATGCGTTTGGCCGTTAATACGCCACGTTCTGTACGGAACTGGGCGGTGTCGCGGCCCGTTTCGTCCATGATGATCTTACCGATGCAACGCGATGCATTCCCGCAGGCCCCTGCCATCGATCCATCAGCATTCCAAAAATCGATATCGAGATCCACATTATCCGTGTTTGGTGTTTTTAAGACTACAAGCTGATCAAAGCCCACGCCAAAGTGACGATCCCCAATCGCGCGCACCCGCGCGGGGGTCAAAGCAAGGTCCTGATCACGCGAATCAAGAATCACGAAATCATTGCCAAGGCCATGCATCTTACGAAAATTGAGCATTTTAATATTTTTTCCCACGAGAACATGCTTGTTTTAAAGGCTGATATATCTTGCGCGTATGGGTTTTGCCAGTGATAGCGAAAAAAAGTGATAAAAGGCGCTTGACCCTCCCCGCCTGCATCCCTAAAAGCCCCCTCACAGAGTGGGCCGTTAGCTCAGTTGGTAGAGCAACTGACTTTTAATCAGTAGGTCGATGGTTCGAGCCCATCACGGCTCACCACTTTTTCTTTTTAATGAATATTAGAGTACAAAGTGGTGTTTTCACTTTGTATGGGGTTTTACCCCCCCCGTGATTTTGGGTCAAGAAATTGCCCAAAATGATGTTGCTTTTGGCTGCCATGCGCTGAGATTTATCGCAATTTCGGGGCGTGAAATAGATATATTTCAATGACGAAATTTTGCCAAAACCTCGTAAAATAGACCTAAAAGTGTGAAAAAATGGCTTATAGGTGTCGCTTTAGGGCCTATTGGCGAAAAAGTTTGTGTCATAAAGGTAGGCACACTATCATCAAGTGTAAAAATAAAAACAGGGAGAGATAGATGTCAATTAAGGAGCCGTTTACGGACCTGCAGATTGAAACGCAGGAGGGTGGGTTTTATCATGATAATAACCTGACCATTGCTATGATAAGTAAAGGGATAATCATTGGCCTTGTGCTATGGGCTTTGATGTTTCCAGCAAATGCGAATGGCACATTAGGGAGCTTGAATGGAAAAATCCTAGAGATTTTCAACCAATTTTACATTGTTATTGTTGGTTTTTTTGCATTCTTCCTTTTGGTTGTTGCTGTTATTCCATCAACCGGCCGTCGCGTGATGGGTAAACCTGGAGAAGCACCAGAATTTTCGAACTTTTCTTGGTTTTCCATGATGTTTGGCGCCGGTCTCGGTGTGGGGCTTATGGTTTTTGCAACTGCGGAGCCTTTGAGCCTTTGGGGGTCAAACCCCGTTGTTGTTGCGGGTGACGTGGCAGGTAAAACACCTGAGGCGATTGAATCGGCTTACCGTTATACGTTTGCACACTATGGTTTCCACGCATGGGCGATTTATGTTGTGACAGGCCTGAGCCTTGCTTACTATGCATATACACGTGATATGCCGCTGACCATTCGTTCTGCTTTGACACCTTTGTTTGGCAAGGCGATGAATGGCTTCTTGGGTCATGTTGTTGACGTTTTGGGTGTTGTTGCCACCGTTTTGGGTGTGTCGGTCACAATCGGTTTTGGTGTGAGCCAATTTATCGACGGTGTCTATGCGATTACTGGCGTTGAGTGGATCATGAATATGGCGGGTGACGTTCCAAAACCAAGCAAGGTTGGTCTTGTATCTGGTTTGGTTGCGATTATGGCTTTGTCCATTTTGTCTGCGGTATCTGGTGTTGGTCGCGGCGTGAAATATTTGTCGAACCTCAACTTGGTGTTGTCCCTCATTTTGTTGGGTACATTCATCATCTTTGGGTCGTTCATGTTCGCGCTGAGCATTTATGCCTCTGCATTCATCGACTACATTTTGAACTTCTTCTCATTGAGCTTCGGCGCATATGGTCCGCAATCCGCAGAGGCATTTGCCGCAGGTCTTCCAGAAGCCGCAAAACCATTTGCTGGCGATTTGATGGCGGGCGCAACGGGTCCATGGGGTAGCTTTGATGGCTTTAAATCTGGCCTAACAGGTGGCGCAGCCACGCTGGATGAAGACACATTGAAAGCGGTTTACGCCGCAGGTAACGATGGTCGTCAGTTCGGTTGGCAGTCCGCTTGGACAACGTTCTACTGGGCTTGGTGGATCGCGTTTTCCCCATTTGTTGGCCTCTTCTTGGCCCGCATTTCTAAAGGTCGCACCGTGCGTGAATTCATCATTGGCTGCGTGTTTGCACCTGCCTTGGTGTGCTTCGCATGGATGACCATTTTGGGTGGCACTGCGATTGATCTTGAACTCACTGGTGGCGCTGCGGGCGCAATCACTGGCGCATCTCAAACCAACCAATTGTTTGCCACACTCGGCCAAATGATTGATGGCGGGTTTTTGACGGCGCTGACTGTGATGTGTGTGGTGTTGGTGATGACATTCCTTGTTACCTCTGCTGACTCTGGGATCCTCGTGATGAACACAATCATGTCCGGTGGCAGCCAAGAAACAGGCATCAAGCACCGCATCGTTTGGGGTGTGATCCTCACCGCGGTGATTGGGACATTGATTTTGGCTGCAGGCGAAAACAATCCGATGGATGCGTTGAAGAACGCAATGATCATCGGGGCGCTTCCATTTACGGTGGTGATGGGCCTTATGTGTATTGCTTTGATTAAAGCGCTCTACCGTGACGGTATGCGCGACAAATTATCTGAGTAACAGAGTATAAAACTTCGTAAGGGGGCGGCATCCATATCGGGTGCCGCCCCTTTCTTTTGTGAGGTGCATGGGCCTCTAGCCCCATAAGCCAATATGCGAAACAGTGTTGCTTTGCGTGGGGCAGGGGGTATAAGCCGCCCAAAGGGTGAAAACCCGCGCGCGCAATAATTCGGATCAGATATGTTTAACTTTGCTTCTTATCGTCAAGACTGGCTTGGCAATATTCGTGGTGACATCCTTGCGGGGATCGTTGTTGCCTTGGCCCTAATTCCTGAGGCAATCGGGTTTTCCTCCATTGCGGGGGTGGATCCCAAAGTGGGGCTATATGCATCGTTTTCCATTGCTGTGATTACGGCGATTGTCGGGGGACGCCCAGGTATGATTTCTGCGGCCACCGCGGCCACGGCCGTGTTGATGGGCACGTTGGTTAAAGAACATGGGCTGGAATACCTTTTGGCCGCAACCGTTTTGGCGGGGCTTATCCAGATCGCGGCAGGGTATCTCAAACTTGGGCGGGTTATGAAATTCGTATCGCGCTCCGTCATGACGGGCTTTGTGAACGCGCTTGCGATCTTGATTTTCATGGCGCAGCTGCCCGAGCTTATTGATGTGACGCCGCTTACATATGTGTTGGTCGCGGCGGGGCTTGGGATTATCTATCTTTTCTCCTATGTGACCCGCGTGATCCCATCGCCATTGGTGACGATTGTGGTTTTGACCGCACTTGCGATGTATTTTGAATTTGATGTACGCAATGTTGGCGATCTTGGCGACTTGCCAGATACGATCCCTGTGTTTCTGATCCCTGATATTCCGCTCAACCTTGAGACGCTCAAGATTATTTTCCCGACATCAGTTGGTGTTGCGGCTGTTGGCTTGCTCGAAAGTTTGATGACACAAAACATCGTGGATGATCTGACGGATACAACATCTGACCGGAACCAAGAATGCGTTGGCCAAGGCGTGGCGAATACGCTTACGGGTTTTATTGGCGGCATGGCAGGCTGTGCGATGATTGGTCAATCCATCATCAACGTAAAGTCAGGTGGCCGTGGCCGTTTGTCTGCGTTTGTCGCAGGTACGTTTTTACTGTTCTTGATCGTGGTTCTTGGTGACTATGTGAAACAAATCCCGATGCCAGCCTTGGTTGCGATTATGATTATGGTGTCCATCGGGACCTTTAGCTGGTCATCAATTAAAAACCTCCGCGATCATCCGCGGTCGTCCTCCATCGTGATGCTCGCGACGGTTGCAACGGTTGTGTTTACACATAACCTCGCGATTGGTGTGGGCGTCGGCGTGTTGCTCTCTGGTATTTTCTTCGCTGGCAAGATTTCTCAGATCTTCCGCGTGACGTCCACATTGTCCGATGATGGTCGCGCCCGGAGCTATGTGTTTGAGGGTCAGATTTTCTTCGCATCGACTGAGGAATTTATGCGCAGCTTTGACTTCAAAGAGGCGCTCGAACATGTGACGATTGATGTTTCGAACGCACATATCTGGGATATTTCTTCGGTTGCGGCCCTTGATATGGCCGTGCTGAAATTCCGCCGCGAAGGCGCCGAAGTTGTCATTAAAGGCATGAACGCAGCCTCTGAGACAATCGTTGATAAACTGGCGCTTCATGATAAGCCTGACGCCATGGATATGCTAAACGCGCATTAAAGGATGACTGATATGACTAAGATTATCGCCCTTCTCGACGGCTCCATCTATTCCGAAAGCGTGTGTCATCACGCCGCTTGGGCTGCCAAACGTGTGGATGCAGAGGTTGAATTGCTACACCTCATCAAACGTGAAACGGCAGATCGCAAAGATTACAGCGGGTCCATTAAGCTGGGCGCACGCACGCGGCTTATGGATGAACTCAGCACCCTTGACGAACAACGCGCCAAGCTTAGCCAAAGCCACGGGCGCGCCATTTTAGAAGATGGCGAAGCGATCGTAAAAGGGGATGCAGACATCTCCGTGACAGCGCGCCTTCGCTATGGCGATGTGGTTGAAACAGTGTCCGAAATGGCGGATGCGGGGTCTTTGATCATGATCGGCAAACGCGGCGAAGATGCGGATTTTAACGAAGGCCATTTGGGATCGAACCTCGAACGGATGGTGCGTGCCGCCAAGACGCCAGTTTTCGTGGCGAACCGCGAATTCAAAGAGATTAAAACAGTGATGATCGCGTTTGATGGTGGCGAAAGCAGCCTCAAGGCCGTGAACTATGTGGCAGAAAATGCGCTCTTTGACGGGTTAAACGTGCTTGTGGTCACGATTGGTGATGATGCAACGGCGCATAAGGCCAACGTGGACGGTGCAAAGTCCATCTTGGAAAAAGCAGGCCGCAGCGTCGAAACGCGCGTGATCGCCGGCGAACCTGAGGTGGTTTTGGGAAAACTATCTGAAGATGGGGATGCGGATATTTTGGTGATGGGCGCTTATGGCCATTCGCGCATTCGCACATTGATTATCGGATCAACGACAACGGCGATGATCCGATCTTGTCACATTCCTGTGGTGCTTATGAAGTGATTTTAGACGGGTTCAAATGCACCCGTTTTTGCATCGTAATATTCTAGATCACCGCTTGAAATATCGGTCCATAGCCCGTGCATTTGCACGGCGCCTGATTGAACCGCGTCTCGCACGAACGGGAAGCTCATCAAATTTGACAGAGATAATTTGATATTTTCCTTTTCAAGGGTTGTTGCACGTTCTGCGTCATCTTCGATATGGGCGACTTTGGCAAAGGTTGGTTCTAGCATTGTAATCCAACGGCCAACAAATTCGCTGGTTTCTTTGATGTCGCCGCCTTTTGCGCACATGTCATCACAGGCTTTCACCCCACCACAAAGCGAATGGCCGACCACAATGATATGGGGCACTTTAAGGGCGGTAACCGCATATTCAATTGCCGCGCCGGTGCCTTGAATGTCAGCTTCGGGTGCGTAGGGTGGCACCATATTGGCAATATTACGATGGGTGAAAAGCTCCCCTGGGCCCGTGTTGAAAATGGATGAAATCGTGACCCGAGAATCGCAGCATGAAATCACCAAGGCACGTGGCTCCTGACCCTCTCGTGCGAGCGTTTTATAAAGGCCCTCTTTTTCGGTATAGCCAGTTGTTTTCCATTTGGTATACCGATCAGCAAGCTCGCGCGGGAGTGGCTTTGCGTGTTTCATATTTTTCCCCATATTCTGTCCGTTTCGAGCGAGATTATAGCGTCTGAATTAAGAATTCGAGTGGCATTTTGCCTCAATCTGCATAGATTAAGAATTGACCGTGGCGAAACGCCCTGCCGCAGCTGTGGTAGAAACGTTTCGTGACCCCAATGAGAAAGTGAAACATGTCTCCTATTTTTGCCAGCCCGTCAGAAAACGCCGTGCCAATCCATGCTTTGAGCCAAGGCGCCACATCAGCTTGGAGCAAGGCGCAAACGCCTGATGATCAAGCGTTCCTTGAGACACATGGGTTTACGGGCGGATCGGGCCAAATTTGCATGATGTTTAATGCCGACCAAACTTTGCGTCAGGTGCTTTTTGGATTGGGGGATGAGGTGTCACGTAAACGGAACCGTTTTGTGATGGCCAATGCGGCAACGTCCTTACCCAAAGGCGTGTATGAAATCGCAAGCGGCCTAGAGGGTGCAGAGTTACAAGAGGCAGCAACAGGGTGGCTTCTTGCGGGGTATGTATTTGATCGGTACAAGGAAAAGAGCGCTCCGCAGGCGCAACTCGTTTGCCCGAAATCCCTAGATGCTGCGCGGATTGAAGCGATTGTTGCGGGCGAAATCTTAAGCCGTGATTTGATCAACACACCTGCCAACGATATGGGCCCAGATGAGCTTGAAGCAGCCGGGCGGGATCTTGCAGACCGCCACGGGGCGACGTTTCATGTGATACGTGAAGAAGACGGGCTCGCGGCGGATTTCCCGCTTATTCATGCCGTTGGTCGGGCCTCTGCGCGGCGGCCACGTTTAATTGATTTAACATGGGGAAATGAAGGGCCAAAAATCACGCTCGTTGGTAAAGGTGTGTGTTTTGACACAGGCGGGCTCAACCTTAAACCGGGGTCCTCCATGGGCTTGATGAAAAAGGATATGGGCGGATCAGCGGCCGTTTTGGGGCTTGCACATATGATC
>JBMYYE010000005.1:0-44037 GCA_049609065.1 Halocynthiibacter sp. | reverse complement strand
GTGCTTGAAATGACGGTGCCCCCGGTGGCCACGTTTGTGAGCGCCAAGTCGAGCGTGTTTGCCGCTCCAAAATCAGCAGTGGCATTTGCGTTCATTTGCACAATGTAGGAATGCGTGTCGCTTGTTGCGCGAATGGCTGCGGTGCCTGAATACGTCACGGTTCCCGTTGGTAAATTGGCGCCATCAGTTGGCGAATAAGCAAAGCGGTAGTCGCTAACGCTTGGATCGAGCGCATCAATATAGAGCAAGCCTTGGTCTAATACATTATGTTGAAGCGGGATGACCGTCCCATTTGCGAGGATGTTGCCCGCGCCGTGGTCGATTTGTCCTGTGGTCAAAACTTGCCCTGTTTTCAGGAGGCTAATGGGCGTCCAATTTCCAGCAGGCGTGACGTTAGGCGGGGCGGCGTTCGGGTCAAGTTCCTCACCACCACCGCATGCGCATAGCATTGGCATGCCAAAAAGAAGTGTTATGAGCCAGTTTTTCATCATGTGCCTTATTGACCTTAGGGACATAATGGTGAGGGAGGTTTTACAAACTGGTTAAGGGTGGGATTTGATTAAAATATGAAATTTGTACTGTCGAGCTCTGCAGTACTTACACCCCATAAGGTGAAGCTTGTATGGCCCGCGTCAAAATATGCGTGACCACTTGGCGTGTCATAGAAATGGGCAAGGGCATCAACCCCATTTTGGATGCCTTGAAACCCAATGAGTTGGATTTTGTCGTTCACAGTGCTGAAGTCCGCCCCCGTGATCGGTGTTGCGCTGAGATCGGCGTCATTTACGTCAGCTATGTTAAAGCGGCCGATGATATCATCACCTTGGTTTGGGCGAAACACGAAGACGTCATGCCCGCCATTTCCTTGTAGAAAATCATTTCCTGTACCACCTTCTATCGTGTCATTTCCAAAGAAAAACTGACTCCCGAAATCGCCGATAACCACGTCGTTTCCTGCCCCTGCCTGCATGGTGTCATTGCCATAGCTTCCAAGGAGGATGTCATCGCGTTCGTTGGTGTTTGTGGCGGCCAGATCGGGTTCAATATAGAGGCTATCACCATGTAGACCTATGACGATATCATGGCCTGCACCGCCTTCAAATCGGGCGCCATCATATCCGCCAAAGAGGGTGTCATCCCCAGTGCCCCCTAAAAGGTGATCATACCCAGCCCCTCCCGAAAGCGTGTCTGCACCTTCACTGCCATTCAGTATATTATCAAGGGCATCCCCTAAGAGGACATCATCATGCAAAGACCCAATGATGCCTTCGATATCAATATAGCTGTCGCCTTGGGCTGCGTTTGTGTTTTGCGCCGGCGTGCCTAAATCTGCGGTGACGCCAGTGCTGGCGTGCTGGTAGGTGACAAAATCCTGCCCGCCGGATCCGTTGAATATGCCATCAATGGTGCCTGCTTCTAAAACATCGTCACCTGAGGTGCCCATCGTTGTGTCATTTGCTGCGGTATTTAACGGTGTTATGGTTTGGGGGCGGTCAAAATCTAAGATGGTATTATTCGAGAAGTCGCTGGCCGATAGGGGGGAGCCATCGTGGCTATGGATTTCGATGATCTCAGTCCCAAAGATAAGGTCGATGCCATAGGGTTGGGTGATGAATGTGAGCTGACTTACGCTGTAGAGCCCACGATAAGCCGATAGATCAAGGCGGTCAGAGAGTTCAAAGTCGCCAATTATATCGCGTACGCCATCCGCCTCTAACACGAAAATATCCGCCCCATCTTGACCATTTAAAACGTCAATACCCGCCCCATCAAAGAGGATGTCGTTCCCCGCGCCCGCGTTGAGTGTATCACTGCCTGCGCCGCCAACGATCCGATTGTCTAGGCCATCTCCGGTCAGCGTGTTGCCAGCATCGCTTCCATGTAGGACCATGCCGTAATTTGCCAGATCAAAGGTGAGGATAGATATACCGTTGCTTGTTTCGGAGCCGACCCAGAGTTGGAGCTCACTTCCTTGGATGGAAAGGGCCACATCGGATATGGATATCAATCCATTTGTGCCATCCGCCTCAAGCGTATCAAGATGCACAAGCCGCCCATTTGGCAAAAGCTGCATCAAAGTAATGCCGTTATCACCGCCGTAACTTACGATGAAATCATGGTCGAGGTAGGAAATGGTTTCCACGGCTTGCACAGCTTGAAACCGCGTGGCGAGGTTGTCCATCACGTGGTCGGTAAGGGTAAGCGTGCCATCTGCTTCCACCTTGAAAACAGAGAGCGTACCAAGCGCGGCCGCCCCGACGATGACAAAGTCATGGGCCCCCGCATCCACCGTGGTCAGGCTGGTAATGCCTTGAAGTGGCAGGCCGCTTTGAATGGAGACGCTGGACACTTCGACAAGGGCACCATTCGTGTCGATTGAAAATCCCGTGACGGCACTTTCGGTGCCTGAGGCCGTAAATAAGAAGGGCGTGGGGTGTCCCATGGATGGGGCCAGTGCAGAGATGCTATCAAGTGCAGTGGATGCGGTATCCACGTACCAACCTGATTGCGCCAAGGTGGATCCGCCCGTTAGGGACCACGCCCCGAGCCCATCAACCGTTGCCCCGCCGCCAAATAGAAATGTTGTGCCGCTGATCTCAAGGCTCACAAGCGTGATCATATCCGCAGACGCTGATGTGCCAAATTCAAACGTGTCGCGACTATAGAGACTTTGCGCAGAGACAAGCCAATCAAGTTCGGCAAGCGGAATTGCGAAAGTGGAGCCCCCTAAGGAAAACCCCAAAGTTGTGCCGCCAATTCCATGCCCTGCCGTCGACGTGGAGGTTGGCAAAATACCTCCTCCTGCTGACCACGCGCTATAGGTGGTCCCGTCATATTCGACGGCAATGAAGTCGCCATTCGGCAACGCATCGATTTGCCGAATACGATTATCATCGGACGGATTGCCCCCTCCGACACTTCCAATAAATTGAAGCCCCATATTATTGCCCTCATTTCACCCATGATTAAGATGAAGTCAGGGCGTGCCATCAGCTGTTCAAAAATATGGCAAGCTTGCGGCAAATGCGTTCAATTTAAGCTAAGCTTTCATCTATTTCAGGCCACGTGAGACAGGACTAATGCTGTAGATTAAAGGCATAGCCGCGGACATATCAGAGGAGAGCGCGCAAGGATTTGGCGCAAGTGGTGAGCAAAATCAGTTGGTTCCGCGTAACACTCTTGGGGCGACCCTTTTGCGTTTTCGTCGTTTAACTGGCCGAGGCTGGCTATATGTTGGTCGCTTCACATATGGGTTGAGGCTCGGATCCAAGCTGTTCAAAGGATTGGTGTAGTTATTATTTTCCCGGCGCAGCCGTTGGGATTGCGCAGCGCTTTGCTGGTTTGCGCAGACCTGATCGTAAACGTTCTGACCATCGCTACCTTTTTTCCAGCAAATATCATACGCGAAAACAGCAGTTGGAAATGCGGCAGAAACGAAGAATACAGCGGCAATTAGTGGTGTAAATTTAAAATTTCGCTTTGATTTATCCACCATTACACATCGTCCCTGTAATCGTTCCAATCACAATGAGTAATATAAGCCCATTAAACGTTACGGCTGCGTATATTGGGTTTTTTAGCCAAATCTTTACCCCAAAGGGATCTCGAAAAGTGAACCAATCTACGTGTTGTTTTCTAAATTTTGGATCTCGAAACTTAGAAAGCACATAAATGGTATATGTAATTAGAACCGTTATTCCGACGATATGTTGGAAATCTGAATTGCATATTATTCGCAGCATTGGTGCTTGTCCAAAAATGTATGAGAAACGCATATTACCACAAATGGTGTTTTGATCATAACAATTTGATGTGAATTAAACGGGCCTAACTGCCCTAAATATATGATAAAGCGTTTGGCGTTCTGGAAGGTTTTTGACCGTAACTGCCGTTCGCGCCCGATGCCGCTATCAGTGCAGAAGTCATTTTTAGGTCAACGTGCGAACACAGCTTTACGCTCGATCGTATCCATTGTTGAGCATGCGGTCGCGAATGCGGTCGGCCGCGACGGACGCTGCGCGCATATCGTTGAAAAGCGTGATGTGTTCTGACCCAATGCCGCGCCCAAATCGGCGACCCCAGTGCCGGATCAGGGACCATTCGCCAAATAGATTGCCGTCAATTTCGATCCGATAATACATCGGATGGCGGCGTTTTTTGGGTTTTGAAATCATGTGACACACAGGCATAGGACGAATCTACGCAGGAATTACGCGGTGATCAACCCCACCGGACATCCCCCAAGAAGATATATCCAGCGCCGTAAATCGTTTTAATAAGCCTTGGGTTTTTTGGATCTTCTTTGAGCTTGGTGCGCAAACGTGAAATCCGCACATCCATTGCACGATCAAAGCTTTCACCAGCGGCACCGCCAAGGGTTTCTTGCATTTGCGCCCGCGAAACGAGCCGCTTTGGGCTGTCGAGGAAAATTCTAAGAACTTCACCCTCTGCATGGCTGAACGGGGTTTCGGCACCTGTGTCATCAACCAAAACATAGCGGTCAAAATAGACGGTCCAGCCTTCAAAGCTGGCGGTTTCTGCCGTGCGTTCGGTGGATTTTGCGGTGCGCAACCGTGCGCGGACGCGGGCGACAACTTCGGCAGGATCAAAAGGTTTGATGATGTAATCATCCGCCCCAAGTTCAAGCCCCGTGACGCGGTCTTGGACCTGTGCGCGGCCTGAAATGATGATGATTGATGCGCCTTGTTCCAGCGCCAAACGATGCACAAGCGCAAGCCCGTCTTTGTCCGGCAATCCTAAATCCACAAGGCACACATCAGGCACTTTGGTTTTGAGGGACGCCTCAAATTCGGTTGCGCGGGCGAAAGTTTTGGTCATGAAACCAGCATCTTCGAGCGCTTCAGAAAGCATCTTCCTGATTTCGGGTTCGTCGTCCAGAATGGACACATACGGTTTTATCATCGGTTAATCCGCCTCTAAAAACGCGGCTAGAACGTTTTCGTCAAAGGGTTTTGAAAGTACGGAAAAATGGCTTTCCGCGCGTTGGCGCCGTGGGTCGTGGCTTGGCAGCGACGTCATCATATAGCTTGGGATATGTATTTTTTTCGCCTTAAGAGCAAGAAGGAAATCCAAACCTGTTTTTTCGCCAAACAGCAAAATATCAGTTAAAATGAGATCAACTTCGGTCAGTTTTGCGATTTCGAGCGCCTCATCCGCGGATTCGGCTTCGATGACGCTATGGCCTAAATCCGTGAGCATTTCGCGTACGGCGATCCGAATATCGGGGGTGTCTTCGACCAGCAAGATGAGCTTGGGATCGGGCTTTGGTGTGATGGCCTTGAGCGGCAGTCGAAGGGACACGCGCGCGCCTGTATCGGTGTTACGAATATGCACGCGCCCACCTGAAAGCTGGGCAACGTCGTACACCATCGGAAGCCCAAGACCTGATCCCGCGTCCCCTTTGGTTGTAAAGAACGGATCAAGCGCTTTTGAAAGTGCCTCGGCGCTAAATCCGCCGCCAGTATCTGCGACGCTGATGTCGAGCCATTTGTCCCCAACAGGTTTCGCCGCGATGCTGATTGCGCCTGCGCGGGTGCCGATCGCATCGCGGGCATTGATGATGAGGTTGATCAGCGCATCTTGTAGGGATGGCGTATCCAAAAGAAGCGGACCTTGAATTTTGTCAGTTGTGACATCAAGGGTGATGATTTTTGGCAAAGAGGGGATGGCGATTGTTTTGATGTCTTCCAAAAGCGCCAGAAGGTTGGTTGCTTTCGGCTTCATGTCGCGCGGGTTTGAAAGTTCAGAGAGACGGTTCAAAAGCGCCCCACCACGGCGGGCGGCATTTCGGGTGGCTTCGATCAAATCAGCGGCGTCTTTGGGAAGGCCAAATTTGCTTAACCGACTTTGGGTACCAAGGATAATGGTCAAAAGATTTGCAAAGTCATGGGCCATGCCAGATGTGAGCTGGGCGGCCAATTCACGTTTGTTGCTATGCATAAGCGCAATGCGCGTTTGCGTTTCTTCGGTCACGTCCGTGGATAGGATATAGACGCCGCGCGTGTTGCCCTTGGGATCATCGGGGTCGATATCGGGTGTAAGCGCAAGGCGCACGCGGTTGTCGCTCACTTCATCGGTGAATTCACAAACGCTCGGTTCGCCGTCACAGGCTTTCTGAAGATAGGGTTTGATTTTTTCAAATGTGGATGTGCCAAGGACCTCTTGGATTGTGCGCCCGATGATATTGGGCGCACGTCCTGGCATAACGGATTTAAGCTGAAGATTGCTAAAGGTATAATAGCCGTCGCGGTCGATATGCGCGATATGGGCGGGCATCATTTCCGTGGTCATCCGCGTGCGGCTTTCCATTTCAGTGAGCTCATATTTCGTTTCTTCGAGCTGCATGATCGTGGCCGCGAGTTCGCGGTTGGTGCGCCGGAGTTGTTCAGAATGTTCGAGGACTTGTTCAGACAACTCCTCAGAGCGCGCGCGCAAAAGCTGTTCTTGGTTTTTGATATTTGTGATGTCAGTGTAAACGGCCACCCAGCCCCCTTGGGGCAGCGGATTTCCTTCGATGGAAATGGTTTGGCCATTGGCGCGGGTGCGTTCGACATAGTGAGATTCGAAGGCGAGCGCCTGATCGACGCGGGCGCGCACAAAGGCATCGACGTCATCAACGGGTCCGTATTCATCGCGCAAAACGAGGTGGCGAATCGTGTCTTCGAATTTCGCACCTGGCGCAGAAAGCTCAGGCGGTAGATCGAACATTTCTTGGTACGGGCGATTGCAGACCTTCAGATTGAGGTCCTCATCAAAGATAGAGAGAGCCTGCTGAATGAGGTTAAGCCCAGCTTGTGTAAGGGCTTCGGTGCGGGTGTTTTGATGTGGCATGGTTCATTCTTTCCCCTTTAGGGCTAGCAAATGGCGGTGCGTGTTAAAAGCAAAGAATGCGACTTGTAACAATTCGAAACAATTTGGAAAAAGTCACGAAAAAATTGACGACGACCAATGCAGGGTGCCACGCTAGCGGCAATGAAGAATCGTTTTGGAACATCCTTTCCAATTCGAGAGGGAGATGACATTTTGGAACAGATAGAAGCGACGGGCGGATTAGGTTCAATTCCTGCCCTACTTGCGCGCAATGTAGCGCAATTTGGCGATAAGCCTGCTTTCCGTGAAAAAGAGTTTGGGATCTGGCAGAGCTGGACTTGGAAAGAAGTTGCGCAGGAGATTGAAGATCTTGCGTTGGGTCTTTTGGAACTCAAGATTAACGAAGGCGACCACGTAGCGATTATTGGGCGGAACCGTCCATCGCTTTATTGGGCGATGGTTTCCGTTCAAAAAGCAGGCGGTATTCCGGTGCCGTTTTATGCGGATGCTGTGGCGGATGAGATGGTTCACATCATGGAAAACTGCGGCGCGCGTTTTGCGATCGTGGGTGACCAAGAACAAGTGGACAAAGTTCTCGAAGTGCAAGAGAGCGTCAACTGCGTTGAAGAAATCATCTATTTTGATAAACGCGGCATGCGTAAATATGACCACGAACATTTGAATGCCTACACGGACATTCAAGCCGAAGGTCATGCAGGTCATCACCGTCTTGAAAAAGAACTCGCACGTCGTGAAGCAAAGCTTAACTACGACAGCACATGTGTGATGCTTTACACATCTGGGACAACGGGTAAGCCAAAAGGTGTTGTGCTTTCAAACCGCAACATCATTGAAAGCGCTAAGAACTCTTGTTCTTTTGACAATCTTGGTCAGAATGAAAACATCCTTGCCTATCTTCCGATGGCTTGGGTTGGTGACTTCATCTTCTCCGTAGGTCAGGCGTTTTGGTCTGGGTTCTGTGTGAATTGCCCAGAAAATGCGGCAACGATGCAAACAGATTTGCGCGAAGTTGGTCCGACATATTTCTTTGCGCCACCACGTTACTTTGAGACCGAGCTCACCAATGTGATGATCCGCATGGAAGACGCAGGCGATCTCAAATACGGGATTTTCCACCACTTCATGGACTTCGCAAAAACGGCAGGCGAAAAATACGGCATGCCGCGTAAAACATCCGGTAAAGCACCATTGCATCGCCGTTTGAAGCGTGCGTTTCATTATGCGATGGGCGTTGGTTTTGCGATTGAAACGGTTGTTGAAAATGCGATCCGTCTTTCACTTGTGAAAATGCGTCATCCGCTTGAAACGCGAAAGCATTTTAAGGCGAAAGATCCGCTTTTGGTGAACCTCTATCCGAAGCGCTTGAAGGATTACTTTAAGTACCGCATGGGGGATGTTCTTGTTTATGGACCGTTGAAAAACACGATGGGTTTTTCCAACATTCGCGTGGGCTACACAGCAGGTGAAGCAATCGGCCCAGAGATTTTTGAATTTTACCGCTCTATGGGGATCAACCTCAAACAGCTTTATGGTCAAACAGAAGCCACTGTATTCATCACCGCACAGCCAGATGGCCAAGTGCGCAATGACACGGTTGGCGTGCCATCGCCTGGCGTCGAAGTGCGCATTGGTGACAATGGTGAGGTGTTCTATCGTTCACCTGGTACGTTTGTTGAATACTATAAGAATGCTGAATCCACGGCTGACACCAAAGACCCTGAGGGTTGGGTGGCAACGGGTGATGCGGGCTTCTTTGAGGAAGACACAGGCCATCTCCGGATTATTGACCGCGCGAAAGACGTGGGCAAATTGGCAAATGGCATGATGTATGCACCGAAATTTGTTGAAAACAAATTGAAGTTCTATCCGGATATCCTCGAAGCGGTTGTCTTTGGTGATGGGCGTGAAATGTGTACGGCCTTTATCAATATCGATCTGTCTGCGGTTGGGAACTGGGCGGAGCGCAATAACATTGCCTATGCCTCTTACCAAGAGCTCGCGGGCCATCCGAAGGTTCTGGCCTCTATCCAAGAGCATGTTGAAACGGTGAACAAATCTGTTGCCGAAGATAAAATGCTTGGTGGATGTCAGATCCACCGCTTCTTGGTTCTTCATAAAGAACTCGATGCGGATGATGGCGAAATGACACGGACACGTAAAGTACGTCGTCCCTATGTCGCTGAGAAGTTCCAAGACCTCGTTGATGGTCTTTATAATGGTGCGGCCTCTGTCGATACGGTGACTGAAGTGACTTACGAAGACGGCCGTAAAGGCTCTATCTCTGCAACTCTTGAACTTCGCGATGCGGCAGTTCAGCCAATCAAAGGGAAGGCAGCGTAATGACTGTAGCCGACGGCAAACCCTATGTAACTGACGATGGTCGCCAAATTGGTGACGTCGTTATGGAGATGAATAATATCACGCTTCGTTTTGGCGGCGTGGTTGCGATTAAAGATATTTCCTTCAATATCCAAGAAGGCGAAATCCGCGCAATCATTGGCCCGAACGGTGCTGGTAAATCCTCCATGTTGAACGTGATCTCTGGCTTTTATGTGCCAACTGAAGGCGAAGTTTGGTATAAGGGCGAAAAACGCCCTGCCATGAAGCCTTATCAGGTGGCCCAGCAAGGGATCGCACGGACCTTTCAAAACATTGCTCTCTTTAAAGGCATGTCAACGCTCGACAACATCATGACGGGCCGCTTGAACATGACGAAAAGCGGCATGTTGAGCCAAGCTATTTGGCAAGGCAAAGCGTCTGACGAAGAAGACAAACACCGCGAAGCCGTTGAGAGAATCATCGACTTCTTGGAAATCCAAGCCATTCGTAAAACCCCTGTGGGGCGCTTGCCATATGGTTTGCAAAAACGTGTAGAACTTGCACGTGCTTTGGCGGCTGAGCCAAAGATCTTGCTTTTGGATGAACCAATGGCGGGCATGAACGTTGAAGAAAAAGAAGACATGTGTCGCTTTATCCTCGATGTGAATGACGAATTCGGGACCACGATTGCTCTTATCGAACACGATATGGGTGTGGTTATGGATCTATCTGACCGTGTGGTTGTGATGGATTACGGTAAGAAAATTGGCGATGGCACACCTGCAGAGGTGATGGCAAACCAAGATGTGATCGACGCCTATCTCGGCGTGAGCCACGATTAAGGGAAGGGAAAAACAATGCCCGATCAATTACTATATGCTCTTGAGGTATCGCTTAACGGTCTGATGGCTGGTGTGCTTTATGCTCTCGTTGCTCTTGGCTTCGTCTTGATCTTTAAGGCGTCCGAGATCTTTAACTACGCTCAAGGTGTTATGGCGCTTTTTGCTGCGATGACTTTGGTAGGGATCCAAAAGGGTCAGGTGCCATTTTCACATGTTATCAACGTTATCTTTGGTACGCATGTTCATCACTTCGGCTGGGAGGTGCCTTCGTTTATCGCGATCCTCTTGGCGATTGCCATGATGGTTTTGTTTGCGATCCTTGTTCAGCGCCTCGTTTTGTCCAAGCTTGTGAACCAAGAACCGATTATTTTGTTCATGGCGACAATCGGCTTGGCCTATTTCATGCATGGTCTTGGTGACCTGATGTGGGGTGCGGATGTGAAAACGCTTGATGTTGGCTTGCCACAAGGTGGGAACCTGTGGCTTGAAAATGCAACCTCTGGTTTTGGATCTGAAAACTTCTACGGCTTCTTTATCGATAACCTTGATATTGTTGCTGCGATTGTTGCTGCGATCTTGGTGATTGCATTGACGATTTTCTCACAATACTCAAAACAAGGACGTGCGATGCGTGCGGTGGCGGATGATCACCAAGCGGCGCTGTCTGTTGGCATTTCTCTTAAATTCATCTGGGTCATGGTTTGGTCTATCGCAGGTTTCGTAGCACTTGTTGCGGCGATCATGTGGGGCTCTAAATCAGGTGTTCAGGCCCCGCTTGCGGAAATCGGCCTTAAGGCGCTTCCAGTGCTTATGCTCGGTGGATTTACATCAATCCCAGGTGCGATTGTTGGTGGCTTGATCATCGGCGTTGGTGAGAAATTGTTTGAATTCATCGTAGGCCCAATGGTGGGTGGCGCGACAGAAAACTGGTTTGCTTATGTGCTGGCCTTGATTTTCCTCGTGTTCCGTCCTCAAGGCCTATTCGGCGAAAAAATTATCGAAAGGGTTTAATCTTATGTTTTACCGTGAAGCTGGTGACTATAAAACGTCATATAAAAAAGATAACCAAACCTTTCCGATTAAACTGGACCGGATTGCTTATTACACAACGTTGTTGATCGCATTTCTTGTGGTGCCGTTCTTTGTGAATGACTACTGGGCGAACGCTATCTTGTTGCCATTCTTGATCTACGTGATCGCGGCATTGGGTTTGAATATTTTGTCTGGCTATGCTGGTCAAATTAGCCTCGGGACCGGTGCGTTCATGGCGGTGGGGGCCTATGCCTGCTACAAGCTCATGACGGCTTTCCCTGAAGTGAACATCTTGATCCATGTTTTGATCTCTGGTGGGATCACAGCCTTGGTCGGAATGGCGTTTGGTTTGCCATCATTGCGCATCAAAGGGTTCTACCTTGCGGTTGCGACATTGGCGGCACAGTTTTTCCTTGTGTGGCTTTTCAATAAAGTCCCTTGGTTCTACAACAACTCCGCGTCTGGTCAGATTTCCGCACCTGAGCGCACATTGTTTGGCCTTGAAATCACAGGTCCAAACGCAACGGCGGCCACAACTTACCTCGTATGTTTGGCATTTGCAGTTGTTATGGCCTTGGTTGCACGCAACCTGACACGCGGCCCAATGGGGCGTCGTTGGATGGCAATTCGTGACATGGACATCGCAGCCGAAATCATCGGTGTGAACCCATTGAGCGCAAAACTGTCTGCTTTTGGTGTTTCATCTTTTTATGTTGGTGTTGCTGGTGCATTGTTCTTTAGTGTGTATCTTGGTGCAGCAGAGGTTGGTGAATCATTTGGTATCAGTAAGTCATTCTTGGTGCTCTTTATGGTGATCATCGGCGGTTTGGGTTCGATTTTTGGATCCTTTGCCGGTGCCGCCTTTATGGTTCTTTTGCCGGTGCTCCTAAAGAACGTTTTGGTTGGCAGCATGGGCTGGCCAACGGACTTGGTGGCGCATCTTGAACTCGTCATCGTTGGTGGTTTGATCATGTTCTTCTTGATCGTAGAGCCACACGGTCTAGCGCAGCTCTGGCGCATCGCGAAAGAGAAACTACGTCTATGGCCATTCCCGCACTAGCGGGGGTGACCACCCAATAAACCCACGTCAGAGGAAGGCGTGAAAACTTGCAAAATCCTAGGGAGGAAAGCAAACAATGAAACTAAATAAATTTGCAGCAATCGCAGCAGCGTCAATCGTTGCCGCAGCGGCAGCGCCAGTATCAGCTGATCTGACGTTCCCATCTTTGAGCTATCGCACAGGCCCATATGCGGCTGGTGGTATCCCATACGCTGATGGTTATTCTGACTATTTCACAATGATCAACGCACGTGACGGCGGCATCGGCGGCGTTATGGCAAATGTTGTTGAATGTGAAACAGGCTATAACACTGAAAAAGGTGTTGAGTGTTACGAAGCAACCAAAGATCAGGGTGCTCTTGTTTATAACCCGCTTTCAACAGGTATTACATATCAGTTGATCCCAAAAACAGCGGCTGACGGTATTCCACTTTACACACCAGGTTACGGTCGTACATCTGCTGCGAACGGTAAAGTGTTTAACAACGTCTTCAACTTCCCAGCAAACTACTGGAATGCGGCATCTTTGGCTGTGAACCACCTTCTTGAAGTGAACGGTGGCGATCTTAAAGGCAAAAAAGTTGCGCTCGTGTATCACAACTCTGCTTACGGCAAAGAGCCAATCCGCACATTGGAAGGCCTTGCAGCGAAGCACGGTTTCGATCTGAAAACGCTTCCTGTTGACCACCCAGGTCAAGAGCAGAAATCTCAGTGGCTCCAAATTCGCCGTGAGAAGCCTGACTATGTTTTGATGTGGGGTTGGGGCGTGATGAACTCTGTTGCGATCCAAGAAGCAGCAAACATTCGTTTCCCAATGGAAAACTTTGTTGGCGTTTGGTGGTCAGGTGCTGAGCACGACGTGAAGCCAGCTGGCGACAAAGCAACAGGCTATAAAGCTGTGACATTCCACGCCGTTGGCAAAGATTTCCCAGTATTTGGCGACATCCAAAAGCACGTTGTGGACGCAGGCAAAGCAGCTGGCGATGGCTCTAACGTTGGTACAGCAATCTACAACCGTGGTCTTTACGCTGCGATGTTGATGGCTGAATCTGCGAAGAAAGCCCAAGAGATCCACGGCACAAAAGACATCACACCAGCAATGATGCGTGATGGCATGGAAGCTCTCGAAGTGACGACCGCGTCTATGGGCGCACTCGGCATGGCTGGCTTTGGTCCAGAGTTCTCCGTTTCTTGTGAAAACCATGGTGGCCCAGGTACGGGCGCAATCCAGCAATGGGATGCGGCAGCAGGTAAGTGGTCTTTGATCTCTGACTTCGGTCCATCAGACATGGAAGTAATTCAACCTCTTATCGATGAAGACTCAATGGCATACGCCAAAGAGAACAACATCGAAATGGGTTGTAAGTAATAAAAAAGGCTCTGGCTGGCACCTGTCAGCCAGAGCACCACACGAATTTAACAGCGGGATTTATCCAAATGCTTGACGCCGCTCCGACAGAAGAAACACTTCTCGAAGTTAATAATATCGAAGTGATCTACAACCACGTGATCCTTGTGCTTAAAGGTGTAAGCCTTTCAGTGCCAAAAGGCGGCATTACCGCGCTTTTGGGCGGGAACGGCGCTGGTAAAAGTACGACGCTAAAAGCCGTTTCAAACTTGCTCCACTCTGAGCGTGGCGAAGTGACAAAAGGCACCATTAAATACCGCGGCCAAGAGGTTCAGGATATGAACCCGGCGGCACTTGTTAAAACCGGTGTTATTCAGGTGATGGAAGGCCGTCACTGTTTTGAACACCTTACGGTTGAAGAAAACCTGCTAACAGGCGCTTACACCCGTAAATCCAAAGCGGAAACCGCACAAGATTTGGAAATGGTGTATAACTATTTCCCACGTCTCAAAGAACGCCGTAAATCCCAAGCTGGCTACACCTCTGGTGGGGAGCAGCAGATGGTTGCTATTGGCCGCGCGCTGATGAGCCGCCCTGAATGTGTTCTCTTGGACGAACCTTCCATGGGTCTTGCGCCACAACTTGTGGAACAAATCTTTGAGATCGTAAAAGAAATCAACGAAAACGAAGGTGTGTCTTTCTTGTTGGCTGAGCAAAACACAAACGTTGCGCTTCGCTATGCGCATTACGGCTACATCCTCGAAGGTGGCCGCGTTGTGATGGATGGTCCAGCAAAAGAACTTGCTGAAAACCCAGACGTGAAAGAATTCTACCTCGGCATGTCTGAGGAAGGCCGTAAATCATTCCGTGACGTGCGCTCTTATCGCCGTCGCAAACGTTGGTTGAGCTAAGGCGGAGTTACAATGCCTCATTTTGATGAATTAGAAACGCGCTCGCAGGAAGCGCGCACGGAAGATCTTGCCAAAGCTCTGCCTTTGCAGATCAAACGCGCGCAGGCCACGGCGGCAATGGGCGAAACCCTTCAGGGGGTGGATGCGGATAAGGTCACAAGCATTGCTGATCTTGCGTCCTTGCCTGTGATCCGAAAATCTGAGCTTGTGAAAGGGCAATCTGAAAACGCGCCATTTGGTGGTTTCGCAGGACGCCCAACCCATGAGTTTGCGCATATTTTCCAATCCCCAGGCCCGATTTATGAACCGGGTATGGTGTCTGATGACTGGTGGCGCGTTGGCCGTTTCTTGGCGGCTTGCGGCATCGGCAAAGGCGACATCGTGCAAAACTGCTTTGGCTATCATTTGACGCCAGCAGGGATGATTTTTGAAAACGGTGCGCGTGCGGTTGGCGCGGCTGTTGTGCCTGCAGGCGTCGGTCAAACCGAACTTCAGGTGCGGGCAGCTGCTGACATCGGGACGACGGCTTATGCTGGGACACCTGATTACCTGAAGATCATTTTGGACAAAGCGGATGAGATGGGCGTAAAGCTCAACATCACAAAGGCAGGCGTCGGCGGCGGGGCTCTTTTCCCAAGCCTTCGTCAAGAATACGCAGATCGCGGGATCACCTGTCTTCAAAGCTACGCAACCGCGGATATCGGAAACATTGCGTATGAATCGGATGCCCAAGAGGGCATGATCGTCGATGAAGGCGTGATCGTGGAAATCGTGCGTCCGGGTACAGGTGAGCCTGTGGCTGAGGGCGAAGTGGGCGAAGTGGTTGTCACAACGCTTAACCCTGATTACCCGCTTATTCGTTTTGCAACGGGTGATTTGTCTGCGGTGCTACCGGGCGTTAGCCCATGCGGCCGTACCAATATGCGCATCAAAGGCTGGATGGGTCGCGCGGATCAAACCGCAAAGATCAAAGGCATGTTTGTACGCCCTGAACAGGTGGCGGATCTTGTGTCCAAGCATGACGAGGTTGGCAAAGCTCGCGTTGTTGTGACCCGCGAAGGTGAAATGGATGCTATGACTGTGCAAATCGAAAGCACCGATGCGTCTGGCGACTACGCAGCCTCCGTGCAAGCGGCGCTTAAGCTCAAAGGTAAAGTCGAAATCGTTGCCGTAGGGGCACTCCCCAATGATGGGCTCGTGATCGACGACCAGCGCGTTTACGAGTGATCGTTAACGCATAGAATAGTAAAGGGCGTCAGTTTGTTCTGGCGCCCTTTTTTGTGCTCACTAGGCATTGATAAGGCTTGTGAATGCCAAATAATATCCGCGTAGAGATGTTAAAAAGCTGACATTCCCGAGCAAAAAGAGCGTGATCATGTTGAGGGGTATGATGGCTGCATAAAGCCATTGATGCCGTTTCGCACGAAGCGCACGGTAAAGATTTATCAGCACCATAAAGCCAGCCACCATCAGGGCAAAAGGCAGGTTCCAAAATACCGTGGGGGACAAGGCTTGAAGGGTGTTAAGGATGAGCGGAATACCCACATTAATTGCGAGGAAGATAAATCCTTCTGGGGCAGGATGTGATGTGTTTTTCATATTGTCTCCACCAAAGAAAAAAGCCGCCCAAAAGGCGGCCTCTTCATTCGTAATGTATCTAACTTAACCTTGACGTGCTTTGAAGCGCGGCTGAGTTTTGTTGATTACATATACGCGACCTTTGCGGCGAACGATGCGGCAATCGCGATGACGGCCCTTTAGGGAGCGTAGGGAGTTTTTGACTTTCATGTCGAAATCCTCTTTGTCGCGGCGCATGGGCGCCTTTGGTTAAAATTCTGTGCCCGTAGGGGCGGTTCGATGGTGGGCACGACTGGGATCGAACCAGTGACCCCTTCGATGTCAACGAAGTGCTCTACCGCTGAGCTACGCGCCCATCGACGTCAGTAATTTCATGCGCCCAAATAAAAAAGAGCGCGGTAGAAACCACGTCAGTGCGATGGTCTTTAAAGGGAGTCGCAATAAGGTGCAAGTGCTTTGTTTCATGCTTTGACGTTATGTGAGAGTTGCATCAATTTATGTCCTTCGCATATGCTTTCTCTATGTCGGAATTGAGCTACTTTTTAAACCTCCCTGATGAGGTCACAAGCGAAGTGATTATCGCAAGCCCCCATAGTGGGCGGGGTTACCCCCCTGATTTTGTGGCGGCATCCGACCTCACAGCGCTACAGTTGCGCAGTTCCGAAGATGCGTTCATGGATATTTTAACGGCGGAGGCCACACGCCATGGCATGCGGCATTTGGCGGCGTATTATCCGCGGGCATATGTGGATCTCAACCGCAATTCAAAGGCGCTCGACCCTGCGTTGATTGAAGGTGCTCCAGCGATCAAAGGGGATGCACGTATTCAAGCAGGGCTTGGGGTTATTCCCCGTGTGGTTGCCCATAATCAGGTGATCCAGAACGGTAAGATGAGTATCGAGAACGCCCATTCGCGCCTCGATCAGGCGTGGCATCCGTATCACGCGTGTCTTGCGCAAAACATGGATCAAAACGTTGCGCAATTCGGGCGAGCGATTTTGATGGATTTTCATTCCATGCCTCATGGGGCCGTGTCGCATCTCGCAACACCAACCAGTCCGGCACCTGAGATTGTCATTGGGGACCGTGAAGGTCGATCAGCGGATCGGCGTTTGTCCGATACGGTTGAAGGAATTTTCAAAGATCACGGGTTTCTAACCCGCCGCAATGTCCCGTTTTCAGGCGCCTATATTAGCAATTATTATGGGAAGCCAAAGAAAAACTGGCATGCGATCCAAGTGGAAATCGATCGATCGCTCTATATGGATGAAATGGATGTCCGACCAAGTGCAGATTTTAATCAGCTGCAGGCGCGGCTGGAGGCGGTGCTCGTGGATTTAGCACAGATTGGCGCGCATCTATCGTAGGGCGCGGCCTTTGATAATAGCATCAGGCCCAAATTTTGACCGAATGGCATCCCGCGCGCGTTCGGCATCGGTGCGTTTTTTGCGACCATGGTCAACAAGATCCCCAAAATGTGTTTCCCCATTGGCCTCTTCTAGATGGCTGATCCCGACACCAATAAGGCGAAACGGGCCAGTGTTGTCGAGATGCTCCAAAAGATCGCGGGCCACGTGATAAATTTGGTCCGCCATTTGCGTTGCCTGATCAAGCTTGCGCTGTCGCGATATGCGCTGATGTTTGCTATCTTTGAGCCGCAACCCAACCACAAGTCCGGCGACTCCTTTGGCCTTCGCGCGGTCGGCCACTTGTTCGCTTAACCGCCAGATATGCCCATCAAGGAGCGCGCGGTCGCGAATATCCACATCAAATGTGGTTTCCTTTGATATGCTTTTCACGGGCGCGCGGGTTTCAATGCTGCGTTTGTCTTGCCCGCGCGCCAAATGCCAGAGCCGATCCCCCATGGACCCAAACTGCGCCATGAGATCATTTCGCTCCCACCGGATAAGATCATCAAACGTGTTGATCCCCACCTTGGCGAGGTTTTCCATGAAAACAGGCCCGACACCCCAAATCATGCGCACGGGTTTTCCTTTGAGGAAATCGGCGGTTTCCGCTTTGCCAATGACGGAAAACCCACGGGGCTTATCAAGATCAGAGGCCACTTTTGCCAAAAACTTATTGTGGCTCAGTCCGATAGATCCCGTGATGCCCAGCTCATCTTTCATGCGTTTCACCAACCGTGCGAGCATGATCGCAGGCGGCGCACCGTGCAATTTGGTTGTGCCGGTCATGTCGATGAACGCCTCATCCAAGGACAAAGGTTCAATGACAGGCGAAAGGGCCTGCATCATTTTGCGAATGGCCTGCGAAACCTCGACATAGGCCTCTATGCGAGGGCGGATGACAACGGCGTTTGGGCACAGTTTGAGAGCTTTGAACATCGGCATGGCGGACCGCACACCATGCAGACGGGCGATATAGCAGGCGGTGGATACAACCCCGCGGTGTCCGCCCCCAATGATAACGGGTTTGTCACGAATATCGGGATTGTCGCGTTTTTCAACAGAGGCATAAAACGCATCACAGTCCATATGCGCGATGTTCAAATCAAAGAGTTCCCCATGGGCAATCACACGCGGCGATCCGCAATGGTTACAGCGGGTCGCGTTGGTGGTTTCTTTGAGGCAGGAACGGCAAAATTGGGACATGGGGGCACTCTATGCCGATTTGGAGCGCAGGGAAAGTAAGACAGATAGGGGTGAAAGAAGCCTTTAATATTTTAAAAAAACACCTATATTTCTCGCAACGGATTATTTTGGAAAGGGCCGCCCGTGGAACAACTTATTGCAAGCCTTCTAGGCGGGAACCTCGTGGTTCTGCTTATTGCTGCGTTTATTATTATCACCATTCTCAAGATGGTGCGGATTGTTCCGCAGTCAGAAAAACACGTGGTGGAACGGTTTGGCCGGCTGTTGTCGGTGCTTGGGCCTGGCATTAACTTTATCGTGCCGTTTTTGGACGTTGTGCGCCACAAAATATCGGTTCTTGAACGTCAGCTCCCAAATGCGAGCCAGGATGCGATCACATCTGACAACGTGTTGGTGCAGGTTGAAACCAGCGTCTTTTACCGAATCACAGAACCAGAAAAAACAGTCTACCGAATCCGTGATGTGGATGCGGCGATTGCGACGACTGTTGCGGGGATCGTGCGTGCGGAAATCGGTAAAATGGAACTCGATGAAGTACAATCTAACCGTGCACAGCTGATCACAATGATCAAATCTTTGGTTGAAGATGCCGTTGATGATTGGGGGATCGAAGTGACCCGTGCGGAAATCTTGGATGTGAACCTTGATGCTGCAACCCGCGAAGCCATGTTGCAGCAGTTGAATGCCGAACGGGCGCGCCGTGCGCAGGTAACAGAAGCCGAAGGCACCAAGCGCGCGGTTGAGCTTAATGCAGATGCGGAGCTTTATTCAGCGCAAAAAATCGCCGAAGCGCGCCGTATTCAAGCGGATGCCGAAGCCTATGCAACTGAAGTTGTGGCCAAAGCGATTTCTTCACACGGCATTGAGGCTGCGCAATATCAAGTGGCGCTCAAACAGGTCGAAGCCTTAAGCAGTGTTGGTCAAAGTGCGGGCAACCAAACCGTGATCTTGCCTGCCAATATTGCCGATGCGTTTGGCAATGCCTTCAATATGCTGAAGGGAAAATCATAATGTGGGAACTTTGGTGGGTTTGGCTGTCAGCGGCTCTTCTTCTCGCAATACTTGAGATCCTCGCACCTGGCTTTATCCTGCTTGGATTTGCCTTCGGGGCTGCGGTTGTCGGGCTTTTGATGTTAATCGGAGTGAGCTTTGGTTCGATCTATTGGGCGTTTTTGGTTATGGCGCTTGTGTCCTTGGTCGCATGGCTGGTGTTGCGCCGTGTGATGGGCGTGCAAAAAAACCAACGCAAAACATGGACCACCGATATCAACGACCATTAAGGATCGTTTTTCGAAGACTATCCTCATAGAGCCCCTTGCAAATATCGCGAGGGGTTCCGCCTTTCACAAGCCACGATACCCCAAACGCCCAGATCGCGATACTTTCCACATAGAACAAGAAACTCATGTCATAGAGCGTTTGAAAAAGTGCGGGATTATGGCGTGGTATGCGGATGTAAAACGCCATGAGCGCGAGGCATATCAATATCAAAACGCCGCAAATTTGAAAAATTAAGTTGCGCTGGCGTTTGGCGGTGCAGGGGATTTCATTTTTGTGGCCGCGCCTGAAATTCACCAAACACATGATAGAAAGCGCGATGAAAAATGTGAAGGCGCTGATAATATGGATGTTTTCGATATGCATGTCGTCGGCAATAAACATATTGGCGAGGCTGGGAAATTCGCTGAAATCTTGGCGGCAAAGCCCGTCGGTGCATTTAAGGCTTGTGCTGGCGCTCGGAAAGAAGATCACCCCGAGCGCGCCAAATCCTGCAATCGTTGACATGAAGCGATCCGAAATCCATTCGCCTGTGCGTTTTTCATACCCCTTATACGCAATGAGAAACATGCCCACCGCACAGAGCGCCGCGACGAACACTTCGCGAAGCGCCGTATAATAGAAGGCAGAAATCGACGGCTGAAAGATCCCCAGTCCATAGCCAAACCCGATCAGCACAATCGGAAGGAGCACCCCGATCCAGCCAATCGCTTGCCTGATTGTAAGGTAGGACACCACTAAATCATTGGTGTCCTCGGACTGGGTGCCGCTGTGGTCGGTATCTGGTGTCATCTACGTGCCCTTCAAATGCGTGAGAGGCAGTATAGCATAGATCGGCGGTGGAACCGTTAAACTGACTTCAATTCTTCGAGAACGGCTTGTGCGGCATCTTTGGGGCTTGGGGCTTGCCAAATGGGGCGACCGATGACGATGTGGTCTGCACCGTCTTTGATGGCGCTTGCAGGTGTCGCCACGCGTTTTTGATCGCCAAGGGCTGCGCCCGCTGGTCGAACGCCAGGTGTTACGATCAGTTTTCCCGCTGCTTCTGGAAGTGCGCGGATAAGCGCGGCTTCTTGTGGGGACGCGATGACACCGTCGGCCCCTGCGGCAAATGCGTTGCCTGCGCGTTCTTGAACGAGGTCCTTAATTGCGCCGTCTTTGATGAGCGCGCCATCAAGATCCCCGCGTTCAAGTGACGTTAAGATCGTGACAGCAAGGATTTTGGTGTCTTTGCCTTGCTTACCTTCAGCGGCCGCGTTCACCACATAGGGGTCGCCATGAACGGTGAGGAAATCCATGTCAAATTGCACGAGGCCCCGCACGGCTTTTTCCACGGTGGCCCCAATGTCAAAGAGCTTCATGTCGAGGAAAATTTTCTTACCGCGTTCTTGTTTCAACTCATTGGCGAGCGCCAGCCCACCCGTCGTGAGCATTCCTAGCCCGATCTTATAAAAGGACACCGCATCGCCCAAGTTATCGGCGAGAGAAAGACCCTCAAGCGCGGTTGGGACGTCAAGGGCAAGGATAAGGCGATCGTCTGACATTTTGGGCTCCTGTGTCGAATTTCCTTTCTCTTACGCGATCCCAAAAGGGCTGGCAATGATCGGGTGATGCTCCGCGGGCATGTGATAGGGGGCATGTCCCGAATTTTGTGCATAACTTCGCTTTGAAGCTCTTGAAACCAGAGGGGTATATGCCCAAATATTAGTCAAAGGCTTGCACATCTCTGTGCCATATTTGGGCAGAGAATTATCGCAAGCGCTTAGAGAAGGAGAAACCGATGAACATGGATAAGTTCACGGAACGGTCGCGCGGGTTCCTACAAGCTGCGCAAACAATTGCTGGTCGTGAAAACCACCAGAAACTGACACCAGAACATGTGCTGAAGGCTCTGCTCGATGATGATCAGGGTATGTCGGCCAATTTGATCAATGCATCAGGCGGGAATGCGCAACGTGTTCTTGAGGATGTGACCCTATCCCTAGGGAAATTGCCAAAAGTCACAGGCGATGCAGGGAGCGTTTACCTCGATGGGGCGACGTCACGTGTGTTGGATGAGGCAGAGAAGCTCGCGACCAAAGCTGGCGATAGCTTTGTGCCGGTGGAACGTTTGCTCATGGCGCTTGCCATGGTGAAGTCCAAGGCAAAAACCGCGCTTGATGCCGGGGGTGTCACGGCGCAAAAGCTCAACGAAGCGATCAATGATATTCGCAAAGGCCGCACCGCAGATAGCGCAAGCGCCGAAGAAGGTTATGATGCGCTTAAGAAATATGCCCACGACCTAACCGAAGCCGCACGTGAAGGCAAAATCGACCCTATTATTGGTCGAGACGAAGAAATTCGTCGCTCCATGCAGGTTCTATCGCGTCGTACGAAAAACAACCCTGTGTTGATCGGGGAACCTGGCGTCGGGAAAACTGCGATTGCAGAAGGCCTCGCACTTCGGATTGTGAATGGGGATGTGCCTGAAAGCATCCGCAACAAACAATTGTTGTCGCTTGATATGGGCGCGCTCATTGCGGGTGCGAAATACCGTGGTGAATTCGAAGAGCGCCTAAAGGCAGTTTTAAACGAAGTGACAGCAGCCGCAGGCGAAGTCATTTTGTTTATCGATGAAATGCACACCCTTGTGGGTGCGGGTAAATCCGATGGGGCGATGGATGCGTCGAACCTTTTGAAACCTGCATTGGCGCGCGGTGAATTGCACTGCGTTGGGGCAACGACGCTCGATGAATACCGTAAATATGTGGAAAAAGACGCAGCCCTTGCACGGCGGTTCCAACCTGTGATGGTAGAAGAGCCAACCGTTGAGGACACGATTTCCATTCTGCGTGGGATCAAGGAAAAATACGAACTCCACCATGGGGTGCGGATTTCTGACAGTGCGCTTGTGGCGGCGGCAACTTTGTCAAATCGCTACATCACGGATCGGTTTTTGCCGGACAAAGCCATTGATTTGATGGATGAGGCCGCGTCGCGCTTGCGTATGGAAGTGGATAGCAAACCTGAAGAGCTCGATGCGCTTGACCGCGATATTTTGCAAAAGCAAATCGAAGTCGAAGCCCTGCGCAACGAAGATGACGCTGCTTCCAAAGATCGTCTTGCGACGCTTGAAAAGGATCTCTCTGAGTTGCAACAGCAATCAGCCGAGCTTACCTCAAGTTGGCAAGCCGAACGCGATAAAATGGCGTCCGCACGCGATATCAAGGAAGAGCTTGATCAAGCGCGCGCCAGCCTTGAGATCGCCAAACGTGAAGGGGACCTCGGGAAGGCGGGTGAGCTTTCTTATGGGGTGATTCCATCGCTTGAGGCGCGTCTTAAAGAAGCCGAAGAAATCGATGGGGCCGATATGGTGCCTGATGCGGTGCGCCCAGAAGGTGTCGCGCTGGTTGTTGAGCGCTGGACAGGTATTCCAACGTCTAAAATGCTTGAGGGCGAACGTGAAAAGCTCCTCCGGATGGAAGATGAAATCGGTCGTCGTGTGATCGGCCAACGATCAGCCGTCACCGCGGTGTCCAATGCGGTGCGCCGTGCGCGTGCTGGGTTGAACGACCCGAACCGTCCGTTGGGATCCTTTATGTTCCTTGGGCCAACTGGCGTCGGGAAAACCGAACTGACCAAGGCGGTTGCCGAATTCCTCTTTGATGATGACGGCGCCATGGTGCGTGTCGACATGTCCGAATTTATGGAAAAACATTCGGTTGCCCGTTTGATTGGGGCGCCTCCTGGTTATGTTGGCTATGATGAAGGCGGTGTTTTGACCGAAGCTGTACGTCGTCGCCCGTATCAAGTTGTGCTTTTTGACGAGGTTGAAAAGGCGCATCCAGATGTCTTCAACGTTTTGTTGCAGGTTTTGGATGATGGACAATTAACCGATGGCCAAGGCCGTACAGTGGATTTCAAGCAGACGTTGATCATTTTGACGTCCAACCTTGGGGCGCAGGCGTTGAGCCAGCTTCCAGATGGGGCGGACGCGTCGGATGCAAAACGTGATGTGATGGATGCCGTGCGGGCGCATTTTCGGCCTGAGTTCCTTAATCGTTTGGATGAAACGATCATTTTTGATCGCCTTTCACGCGAGAATATGGATGGGATTGTTGATATTCAGCTCGCGCGTCTCGCGAAGCGTTTGAAGGCCCGAAAAATCACGCTCGAAGTGGATGAAACCGCCAAAACTTGGATTGCTGATGAAGGCTATGATCCGGTCTTTGGTGCGCGCCCTTTAAAACGTGTCATTCAGCGTGCGATCCAAAACCCACTGGCAGAAATGCTATTGGCGGGGGATGTGCTCGATGGATCTAATATCCCCGTCACCGCAGGGGACGATGGGCTTATCATTGGGGAGCGCGTTGGCGGAACCCATAAACCAAAGCCAGATGACGCAGTTGTCCACTAATCTAAGAGAAGCCCCGATTGCCGGGGCTTCTTTGCATATTGGGAAACCATCAAAAAGGCTTGCCCGCTCATAGCGCCTTCTATAAACCCTTAATAAACGAATGGCACAGGTGCGCTTATGTTGAATAGAAAATATATCTCGGTTCTTTTGCTGGTCGCTGTGGCCGCTACCACGTCGGGTTGTGGGACGATGAACCGTATGGGGAAAGCGGTTGGAAATGTTTTCAAAGGCGATGGCACCCCAGCCCCTAAAGAAGAGACTTATGTAGGGCGCGATAAGAAGCCAAAATCAACGATTTGGGATCTGTTTTCAAACGCCAAAGATCCAAATGTAAACATCGAAGTAAATAAATACATCTGGAATGCATCCCTTGAAGTTTTGGGATTTTTGCCAATCAAAACAGTGGATCCGTTTTCTGGTGTGATCGTGACCGGTTATGGTCGCCCGCCAGGGGGCGGACGTTCGTATCGCGCAACGGTTTTGGTCCAAGATCCTGCGCTTGATGCCCGGAGCCTAAATGTGTCGCTGGCAACAAAATCAGGTCCGGTGAATGCCGAAACTGTGCGTGCCGTCGAAGATGCGATTTTAACGCGGGCACGACAATTGCGCATTCGTGATTCACGTCTCTAAGAGAATTTCAAATACAACAACCTACTGCGCCAGACTCTACGTCTGGCGTTTGACGTAAAGGACGAAGGTTATGTCCCAATATAGTGCAAATGCCATTGAGGTAAAATGGCAAGCCGCATGGAATGATGCAGGCATTTTCACGGCGAAGCGTGACGAAAGCAAACCTAAATATTACGTGCTTGAAATGTTCCCGTACCCATCTGGCCGTATCCACATGGGCCACGTTCGGAACTACACAATGGGTGATGTGGTTGCGCGTTATATGAAATCTACGGGCCATAATGTTCTACACCCTATGGGCTGGGATGCGTTTGGCATGCCCGCCGAAAACGCCGCGATGCAAGAGGGCGGCCACCCAGGGGAATGGACCTATAAAAATATCGCAACCATGAAGGATCAGATGCGTCCTTTGGGTCTTTCTATTGACTGGTCTCGCGAATTTGCGACTTGTGATCCGGAATATTACGGCCAACAGCAGGCGATGTTTATCGATATGTTGGATAAGGACCTCGTGTACCGCAAAAACGCGGTGGTGAATTGGGATCCCGTGGATATGACGGTTCTGGCGAATGAGCAAGTGATCGATGGCTGTGGCTGGCGATCTGGTGCGGCGGTTGAGCGCCGTGAACTGACCCAGTGGTTCTTTAAGATTTCTGACTATTCCAGTGAGTTGCTGGAGGCATTGGACGGTCTTGAAAACTGGCCGGAAAAAGTGCGCACCATGCAGGCGAACTGGATTGGGAAATCACGCGGCCTTCAATTTGCATTTGAAATGACGGCGCCGCAAGGTGACATAAAAGATATCGAAGTCTACACAACCCGTCCAGATACGCTCAATGGCGCGAGCTTTGTTGGCATTTCCGCGGATCACCCTTTGGCTAAGGCTTTGGAAGGCGATAACGCGGATCTTGCTGCGTTCAACGCCAAATGCCGCGCACTTGGCACGTCCGAAGCGGATATGGAAAAAGCCGAAAAAGAAGGCTTTGACACGGGGCTTACGGTGAAACACCCGCTCAATCCCGATTGGGAATTGCCGATCTGGGTCGCGAATTTCATCTTGATGGATTACGGCACGGGCGCTGTTTTCGGCTGTCCTGCGCATGATCAGCGCGATCTTGATTTTGCCCGTAAATATGATTTGCCAGTCGCCGACACGTTTTATGCGCTTGGTGATGAAACGCCAGTTGAAAATGAAGCCTTCGTTCCGATGAAATCTGAGACGGTGAAATGGGTTAATCATTTTGCTGGCCTTGATGAGGCAACGGGCGAAGAGGCCATCGATGCCACGATCAATTTCATCGAAAAAGCCGGCTGGGGCAAAGGCGTGGAGCAATTCCGCCTGCGTGACTGGGGCCTTTCACGTCAACGGTATTGGGGTTGTCCGATCCCGATTGTGCATTGTGATGCGTGCGGAATTGTCCCTGAGAAGAAAGAAAATCTTCCGGTAAAACTCCCTGAGGATGTGACATTTGATATTCCAGGTAACCCTTTGGACCGTCATCCGACATGGCGCGATTGCGCCTGCCCGAACTGTGGTAAGCCTGCGACGCGTGAAACCGATACGATGGACACATTTGTAGATTCGAGCTGGTATTACGCGCGCTTCACATCGCCAAATGCCGCGACGCCCACGGATGCCGCTGAGGCGGAATATTGGATGAATGTGGACCAATATATCGGTGGGATTGAACACGCGATTTTGCATCTTTTGTATTCGCGCTTCTTTGCTCGTGCCATGGCGAAAACGGGGCATTTGCCGCAAAAGGCCATCGAACCTTTTAACGCACTTTTCACCCAAGGCATGGTGACACATGAAATCTACCAAACACACGGTGAAAACGGACGTCCCGTTTATCACTTGCCTGAGGATGTCGATCTTGATGCGGGCACCGTGAAAGCAACCGGTGAAGCGGTTGAAATCATTCCATCGGCCAAGATGTCGAAGTCAAAGAAAAATGTGGTTGATCCTGTGAACATCATCGAAGCCTTTGGCGCTGATACCGCGCGCTGGTTTGTGATGTCCGATAGCCCACCTGAGCGTGACGTCGAGTGGACCGCAGCTGGCGCAGAAGCGGCGCATAAACACCTCGGTCGTGTGTGGCGGATTGCCAATGAATTGGTGACGGCTGAAGGCGGTACTGCAGATGAGGACGAAACACTTGCCCGCGCAGAAGCGCGCGCCATTGTCGATGTCACGGCGGGTGTATCTGGCTTTGCCTTTAACACATCTGTGGCGAAACTTTATGGCTTCACCAATACGCTTGCGAAATCGAAAGCCAGCGTAGATGCCAAACGCAAAACCATGCGCACGCTTGCGCAATTAATGTCCCCAATGACCCCGCATTTGGCCGAAGAAATTTGGTCTTTGTTGGGTGGCGAAGGGCTCGTGGCGAATGCGCCTTGGCCTGTCGCGGATGACGCGCTTTTGGTTGAAGACACAGTAACATTACCTGTGCAGGTCAATGGCAAACGCCGTGCGGAAATCAAGGTTCCAGCTGATATGCCAAAAGAAGAGATTGAAAAAATCGCGCTTTCGGATGATGCTGTTGTTAGGGCGCTTGATGGCAAGTCCCCTAAGAAAATCATCGTGGTTCCAGGGCGTATTGTGAATGTTGTTGTCTAAAATCAAATTTGGCGTTGTGGGGTTGGTTTTGACCCTGATCGCGGCATGTGGCTTTTCGCCTGTCTACGGTCCGGATGAAACCGCAAAGACATTTTTGAACAAAGTGTCTATTGCGGCTCCAACGGATAAGAAAAGCTACGATCTTGTGCGCCAGCTTGAAACGCGCTTGGGACGCACCGATGAGGCCCCATATGTGCTGCGTTATAACTTGACGACATCTGAGGATTCCCTTGCGATCACCAGCACGCAAGACGTGACACGGTATCACGTTTTGGGAACCGTGACGTTTACGGTGGTGGACCGTGAAACGGGAGCTGTTCAATATAGCGGGAGTGTGAAGAATTTCACAGGCTATGCCACAACAGGTACGGTTGTCAGCACGCGCTCATCCCAAGAAGATGCCTATAAAAGGCTGATGGTGATATTGGCGGATCAGATGACAACACGGCTTATGACCGCGATGAGAAACGGCAACACATGAAGCTAACGGGCCGTGATGCGAAAAGCTATTTTTCAAATCCCGACCCAAAGCGTGCGGGGCTCTTGATCTATGGGCCGGACACAATGCGTGTTGCCCTAAAGCGACAAGAAATCATTGCGGCATTGGTGGGTCCTGACGGCGAAAACGAAATGCGCCTCACGCGGATGCCAGCAGCAGACATTCGCAAATCCCCCGCAGCGGCGATTGACGCCATGAAAGCCCAAGGCTTCTTTCCGGGGCCGCGGGTGGTTTTTATCGAAGACGCCACAGATACGGTCGCAGACAGCTTGAAAAAAGCGCTCGAAGATTGGCAAGACGGGGATGCACAGATCATTGTGGTCGCGGGCCAACTGGCTGCGCGCTCTAAGCTTCGCAAGCTCTTTGAAACCCATAAAAATGTATTTGCCGCGGCGGTTTATGATGATCCACCATCGCGCCAAGACATCGAACAAGATTTGCAAAAAGCGGGTCTAACTCAGGTAGATCCGCCTGCTCTGAACGATTTGCTGGCCCTTTCACGGGAATTGGACCCAGGGGATTTTAGGCAATTGATAGAGAAACTTGCACTCTACAAGTTTGAAGATGGCACGCCGCTTTCGACGGATGATGTTGCGGCTTTGGCCCCAAGCTCCACCGAGGCACATCTCGATGATATTTTGCATGTGGTTGCGGAGGCCCGCAGTGGTGAAGTCGGGCCTTTGATGCTCAAACTTCAGTCCCAAGGCACGCAGCCCGTGGCGCTCTGCATCGCGGCGACCCGCCATTTTCGCACGCTTTACCGCGCCGCGAGCGATCCGGGTGGTGCGGCATCAGGTATCGGAAAAATGCGCCCACCTGTTTTTGGACCACGGCGGGACCGAATGGTGCGGCAGGCACAAAGCTGGGGTGTGCATCGCTTGGCCCAAGCATTGGCCGTGTTGACCGAAACGGATTTGGAGTTGCGATCAAGTACGGCGGCACCGACCTTTGCCGTGATGGAACGTAGCCTCATTCGGCTATCCATGATGGGAAAACGGTGATGTATAAATTGATCGGATCAAAAAACAGCCGCGCGTTTCGTGTGCTTTGGCTTTTGGAAGAACTGGGTCTTGAATACGCACACGAAGATGTCCCACCACATCATGCTAAAGTGCTGGCCGCCAACCCTGCGGGGAAAATTCCCGTCTTTGTGGATGGGGATCTAATTATTCGCGATTCGAATGCGATTATGGCCTATCTCGCGGATAAACATGAGGCGGTGACGTTTCCTGCCGGAACCCCAAAGCGGGCGCTCCAAGATAGCTATACATATTTTTTGCTCGATGAGTTTGATGCCGCCTTGTGGGTTGCGGCGCGTCATAGCTTTGTCCTCCCCAAAGCACAGCGCATTCCCGAAGTCAAAGACAGCCTAAAGTGGGAATTTTCAAAATCCCAAAAGGGGCTTGTCGATCGGTGGGGGGATGGTCCGTATCTGATGGGAGATACGTTCACGATTGCCGATATTTTGCTGGCACAGTCTCTAAACTGGGCAAAAACCGCAAAGTTTGACATCACTGAAGATAGATTGCTGGCCTATCACGATGAGATGAAAAAACGGCCCGCCTATAAACGGGCTTTGTCACGTAAAAGTTGAAGCGCACCTTGGGCTGCGTGTCGCCCTGTGGCAAAACACGCAGTGAGAAGATAGCCACCTGTCGGCGCGTCCCAGTCAAGCATTTCCCCCGCACAGAAGACCCCTTCATGTGATTGGATCATGAGCTGATCATCAAGCGCTTCAAAAGAAACGCCACCCGCAACGGATATTGCTTCTGCAATGGGCAGCGGGGTTAAACCTGTGATTTCTAATGCGGTGAGCCGTTCGGCAAGCGCCTCTCGTTTTGGGGTTGGGCGGGCAAATTCATGAAAGAGCGCGATTTTTGCGGGTGTGAGCGTTTTGATCCGCTTTAGGAGTGTCGCGGTTGAGGCCTTCTTTGGGCTGCGGCTTATGTGGCCTTCGAGGGTTGCGCGGTCCATATCCGGGCAGAGCGACAAGGTGAGTTTCCCCGTGTTCCGAATGGCGGCGGACACTTCGTAAATTCCACCCCCCTCAAGTCCCTTCTCAGTGATCACACATTCACCATGTGAGGTCAAATTCCCCGATGTTAGGGTCACATTTTTTATGGGATGACCAAAAAATGGGGCCATGAATTTGGACCATGGCACGGCAAAGCCGCAATTGCTTGGTTTGAAATCTGTGACTTGAATACCTTGGGTTAGAAACGCATCCCGCCACGCGCCCGTTGATCCAAGCTTCGGCCAGCTTGCGCCACCAAGCGCAAGGATCACAACATCAGCTGTGAGCGTCTTTGGACCTTCAGGCGTTGAAAAACGCGGTGTTAGGGTCACATTTTGATCCCAATGCCAGCGGGTTTTGACGTCCACGCCCATAGATGTTAGGGCTGAGACCCACGCGCGCAGGAAGGGTGAGGCCTTCATGGCTTTTGGAAAAACGCGGTGGGTGGAGCCTTCGAATGTCTCTTGCCCAAGACTGTGAGAAAACGCAGTGACCTCGGCTGGGCCAAATGTTTTGAGCGCGGCTTTTAGAGGCGCCCGGCAGTCCGGAAATCGGGCGATGAACGCAGGTAAATCTTCGCTTTTTGTCAGGTTTAGACCCGATTTTCCCGCCATTAGAAATTTGCGCCCGATGGTGGGCATCGCGTCCGTGAGGGTGACTTTGACACCCGCGCGCGCCAGATCATAGGCCGCCATGAGCCCTGCTGGGCCTGCGCCAATGATCACGGCATGTGGGGGCGAAACATTCACTGTGGAAGTGACCCTTTGATTTCGACCACGCGTTGTGGATATGGAATTTCGATGTCGTGTTCTTTTAGGGCATTCCAAATGAGGAAAAGCACATCTGACGTGAATTTGTTTTCCCCGTCATCAATGCCGTTGACCCAAAACTCCACTGCGAAATCGATTCCGTTATCGCCAAACCCACGCAGTTCACAGTCGGGTGGAAAAGGTTTGTTCAAAATCTCAGGATGCTTTGAAACGGCGCTTTCGATGATGTCGGGAATGAGGTTGATATCGGTGTCATAGGACACGGAAAAAGGCGCCTCATAGCGGTTTGCAGACCCGCTATCGGAATAGTTGACAACGCGGGTGGTGATGAAGTCTTCGTTCGGCACAACGATCCAGCGGCCATCATAGGTTTCAAGGATCGCCGCGCGGGCCATCATTTTGACGATTGTGCCCTCTTCGCCGCCATCAAGGGCAACGTAATCACCGACGGTTGCTTGGCCTTCAAGAAGCAAAATGACGCCTGAAATGAAGTTGGAGGCAATTTTTTGGAGCCCAAAACCTAGCCCCACACCAATGGCACCGCCAAGAACGGCAAGGGCCGATAGGTTGATGCCCATGATGCTCATCAACAAAATAAATGCGGCGCCGAAGATCATGATCTCAATCGCTTTGGTCACAAGTTCGCGGGTGGCAGGCCGCAGGTCCTCTTGTTTGCTGATATAGGTTGAGGACTGATCATTTGACCAACGCCCCAGCCAGAAAAGCACAGAGCCCGCAACAATGCCCCGCAGTACCGAAAGCGCGTTAAACGAAATATTCCCAAGCGTGAGGCGCGTTCCTTCAAGATAGGCCGTGGCCATGTCCAACAATCCCACCGTATGGAGCGCCATGGCGGGGATGAGAAAATATTTCCCAACCAATTTGAGGAAAGGATCATTGGTGATGTTGAGAACCAAAGCCCGCACAGCAAGGAACAAAAACACCCGTTTCCCGAGGGCAATAACCGCACCACTATCAAAGATCGCACGCGTGATGCCTTCACCCAGACTTGTGAAGGCATAGGCCAAAAGCGGCATCATGATCGGCGTGAACAAAAGCGCAAACCGGCGCAATTTCGCGAGGATTGTGGTTTGTCCTTCTTCAGGAGAAAGAAAATCCACAAGCTTGGGTTCAAAATGGCGGATGATATATCGGGCTGCAAAATAGGATACGAGGAGCAGCGAGAGCTGGGTCCATGCGGCACCGCTAAGAAGCCAACCTTTTGAAAACGCCCATGCGCTATCGACATAGCCCATGGCAGTTTGAATAAGTGGGTGTTCCAACATTCCGATATCCGTCCTGAACTGGTGGTTTTGGGTTGGGCTTGCCTATATCAGGATTTGCCGCGAACCCAAAGGTTTCATTGGTGGCGTTATTTTCGCCGCCGGTTCACGCTGCGTTTGGGGGATGATTTTCGTTTACCGCTGCCGCGTTTTCGGCTGCCACCACGTCCTTTGGAAGACGGCATTTTTTCACCGCCAAGGGTGATCAGTTCTAAAATCACCCCCCCTGTTTGTGGGCTTGCTTCGGCGAGGCGCACGGTGACGCGTTTGCCAACCGATAAGGTCAGGCGGGTGTGTTCGCCCGTGAGCGTGCTTCGATCCGCATCAAAGTGGAAATATTCCCGCCCCAAAGAGCGCACTGGCACAAGCCCATCCGCCCCTGTTTCATCCAGTTTTATAAACGCGCCAAATTTCGTGACACCCGAAATACGACCGTCAAACTCATTACCCAATCGATCCGAAAGATAAGCCGCGAGGTAGCGATCGGTGGTGTCACGTTCCGCGAGCATGGACCGCCGTTCAGTTTCGGAAATATGCGTGGCCGTATCGCCCATACGTTCGATGTCGTCCTCGGTCAAACCATCATCGCCAAAGCCATGTGCCGTGACCAAAGCACGGTGCACGATGAGGTCCGCATAGCGGCGAATGGGGGATGTGAAATGCGCATAAGCCCGCAAAGAGAGCCCAAAATGCCCAAGGTTTTCAGGGTGGTAGTAGGCTTGTGTCATGGAGCGAAGTGTTGAAATATTGATGAGCTCAGCGCTATCCGTATTTTGGGCTTGCTCCAAAAGACGGTTGAGATGCTTGGTCTGCAACACCTGTCCTTTGGCAAGGTTAAGGCCCGCGGCCTGCGCCGTTTCGCGAAGTGCGTTGAGCTTTTCTGCCGTGGGTTCTTCGTGAACGCGAAACACCAAAGGTGTGCGTTTTTGCAAAAGCGTTTCGCCTGCGGCGACATTGGCCATAACCATGCATTCTTCGATTAATTTATGCGCGGTGAGGCGATCGCGAAACCGTACGGATGTGACAACGCCGTCATCTGATAATTCGATTTGGCGTTCGGGTAAATCAAGCGCAAGCGGTTGGCGTTTTTCGCGGGCTTTTTCCATTGTGTAATAGGCAGCGAAAAGCGGGTTGATCACCGTATCCATGAGCGGCACGCAGCGTTCACTTGGTTGACCATCATAGGCCTCTTGGGCTTCTTCGTAGCTCAAGGAGGCCACAGATTTAATCATGGCGCGGTGGAATTTATGGGATGTTAGTTCCCCGTCTTTGTCGAAAACCATACGCACAGCCATGACGGGGCGGGTTGCGTCTTCGTGTAGGGAACAAAGATTCCCTGACAATCGATCTGGTAACATTGGCACAACGCGGTCCGGGAAATAGGATGAATTTCCGCGGTGGCGCGCTTCTTTATCAAGCGCCGATCCAGGCGTCACATAATGGGCGACATCCGCAATCGCGACCCAGATGATATAGCCACCAGTATTGCCTGAATCAGGGTCTATTTCAGCAAAAACAGCGTCATCATGGTCACGCGCAGTGGCGGGGTCGATGGTCACAAATGGCAAATCCCGAAGGTCCATACGTTTGCCCATAGCTGCGGGTTTTGCACGTTCTGCGTCCTCAAGGGTGGCGGGTTCAAATTCGTTTGGAATTTGATGCGAGGCGATGGCCATCAAGGATACGGATTTTGCGGAAAACGGATTTCCGAGGCGCGCAACGATTTTGGCTTTGGGCAATCCCATACGGGTTTTCGGGCCTGTTTGGTTGGCTTCAACCAATTCGCCATCCTTGGCGCCAGCACAATCCTTGGCGGGGACCATCCATTCGCGGTCGGATTTTTTATCAATAGGCATGATACGCCCGCCTTCAGCGGTTTCGCGGAAGATGCCTAGGATTTTTTGCGGTGCGTTTTGAATGCGGCGGATAAGGCGGGCTTCATAATCGTGATCGTCGGCTTTCACCTTTTTGAGGCGCGCCAAGATGCGCTCGCCTTTGCCAAGGGCGGGATCGTCTTTTTGGGATACGATCATCACCTTTGGTGCGTCACCTTCGCCGTGCCATTCAAGAGGATCTGCGAAGAGATCGCCATCGATGTTGGGCTGCCCGACACGGAGCACAGACACAGGCGGGAGGCTATCGCTATCGCGGTAGGTTTTTTTGCGCTTTTGTAGGTGACCTTCGCTTTCGAGCTCACGCAAAATGCGTTTGAGGTCAATCCGCGCGGCACCTTTGATGCCAAAGGCTTTGGCGATGTCACGTTTAGACGTCATATGCGGATTGTCAGAAATCCAAGTGAGGATTTCCGCTTTTGATGGGATCTTGGCCATGGTTTACCCTTGTTGGGTCAAGGCACGAAGGTCGTCAATTGTGTCGACATCTTCGAGCGTTTCAAGATAGGTGATGCGCTTATCTGGTAATGTTTTGAGCGTATCTTTGAGTGTATGTTCGCTGGACCAACGCACCTTGTCAAACAGTTGGTTGTGAACAGCGCGAAGGCGGGTCATCCCGATGAGCCAAAACCCACCGTCAGGTGCGGGTCCGATGACAGCATCTGAACGCCCAAGCGCGCGAAATGCGGCTCTAATATGGTGTTTTGAGATATCTGGAATATCTGTACCAATGATAAGAACGGGACCTTTGGGGGCCGTTTGAAAAATGCGTTTCATACGATCCCCAAGGGTCCCTGTCCCTTGTGCCACGCGGTCAAAGTGGTCGGGCCAGATGCGGCTCTCTAGGCCTTCGATATCAGGAGACACAGCTAAAATAAGGTCCCAACGCGGGTCTTCAAGGCGGCGCAAAATACGGCGCACTTGGTGGCGAAACCACCATGCGGCGGGCACCATGCCAATGTCACGTCCAAGGCGCGTTTTCACGCGCCCTGCATGGGGCTCTTTGAGCATGACATAGACTTGAGGGCGCAATTTAGAGGTCAAAATAGGCTCTTAAACAGCGGGTGTAGATGGCTTTGAGGCGATGGATTTGCGTGACCTCGACGCGCTCATCCACTTGGTGCATGGTTTTGCCGACCAAACCACATTCCACAACCGGGCAGTGGTTTTTGACAAACCGTGCATCTGATGTGCCACCTGAGGTGGACAGTTCAGGAATGCGGTTTGTTTCGGCTTGCACGGCTTGGGAAATCAATTCGGAAAATGGCCCAGGGGGGGTGATGAAACTATCGCCTGAAACTTTGAATTCTGCTGTGAATGTCACGCCGGTTGCGGCTTCGACCTTTTGCATTTCGTCTTTGATCCACGCGATCAAATCATCTGCGTGGTGGGCATCGTTAAACCGGATATTCATTGTGGCCTTACACGCAGCAGGGATCACATTGGTGGCAGGGTTGCCAACATCAAATGTTGTGATGGCAAGAGTAGAGGGATCAAAATGATCGGTGCCTGTGTCCAATTCGTGACGTGCAAAAACATCCAAAAGCGTCACCATCGCAGGGATCGGATTGTTTGCGCGGTGCGGATAGGCGGCGTGTCCCTGTTCGCCTTTTGCTGTCAGGAACGTTGTCATGGATCCGCGGCGACCGATTTTGATCATGTCACCCATTTCATCGGGGCAGGTTGGTTCGCCCACAAGACAGACGGACATTTGTTCGTTTTTGTCATCCATCCAATCCAAAAGCGCGATTGTGCCGTCGGTGGCATCACCTTCTTCGTCGCCTGTGATTGTGATGATAAGGGATCCGTCGGGGGGTGTTTCGGTGACAAAATCAATGGCGGCCGCAACAAAGGCTGCGACGCCTGATTTCATATCCGTTGCCCCGCGGCCATACATAAACCCATCTTTGATTTCCGCCCCAAAAGGCGGCATGGTCCAGGCGTTTTCATCCCCGAGAGGCACAACGTCTGTGTGGCCATTAAACCCGAAGGTTTTTGCGTGGTTTTTTTGACCCCAACGGGCAAAGAGATTGGGCGTGCCATTGCGGTCAACTCGCGTGCAGTCAAACCCAGCTTCTGTGAGTATCTTCTCGAGCAAAATAAGCGCCCCACCTTCGATAGGCGTTACAGACGGGCATTGGATGAGCGCAGCCGTGAGCGCTTGGGGGTCGATGGGATGTGACAAGGGGGCTCCAATCAGTGGCGTATACGCCAACGATTTATGGGAAATTTCCAATTTAGGCAATGCGGGGTGCACAGGATGCGTAAAATTCGGGCATATGTGTAAAAAATACTTAACAAATCATGAATTTTTTGGTTATCTGGGGGTAATAATACCCCGAGGCAGGGCAAACGTGGACCGCAAAGGTTCAATTTCACAGTTGTTACAGGCAACTCACATACACTATTAGGGCAAAAGTCCGTTACGTTTGCGACGTCTCCTTAGTTGGAGAACGCATTATGGTTGCAGCTTCACCGCTGACGATCCAGACTGGCGTAAATGCGCTGGCCATGGCCCAAGAAATTTTTGGCCAAGGTGTTGTTGTAAACAGCGCAACCTATAGTGGCGACAATAATTCATCGGGGATTTATACGGGTGCAGATACCACAATGCCTGGTGTGGCACCTTCTGCCAGCGGGGTTATTTTATCTTCGGGTTTTGTCAATACCGTCACGAATTCTTCGGGAACGTCTAACCAATCTGGCGGGACATCGAATGACACGAATGGCATTGATAATGATGCGCAATTAAATGCCGCAGCAGGAACGGGAACCCGAGATGCATCCATTTTGGATGTGGATTTTGTGCCCACTGGTGACATCTTGACATTGCGGTTTGTTTTTGGGTCCGAAGAATTCCCTGAATACAGCAACAGTACGTATAATGATATGGTTGGCGTATGGATTAATGGTCAACAATCGACAGTGACAACCAGCGCTGGAAATTCAAATGTGACGTCGTTGTCCAATGCGACCAACCTATATGTAGACAACACTGCATCGCAATATAATACAGAAATGGATGGGTTCACCCTAACGCTGTCCATGGATATTCCTGTGGTTGCGGGGCAGATGAATTCGATCCGGATTGCAATCGCGGACGTGTCCGACAGTTCGTATAACTCCTATCTTATGATTGCAGGCGATAGCGCCCAGACGGTGGCTGTTGCGCTCGACGATACTTTAACCTCTGCGATCAATCATACGAAAATTCTTGATGTGTTGGATAATGATACGGGCATTGGGACGCTCACGGTTACACATATCAATGGTGTGGCGGTGACGGCTGGGGACAGTGTGACGCTCACCACAGGGCAAGTGATTACACTAAACGCGGATGGAACGCTTTCGGTGACAACCGATAGCGACGCGGAAACGGTGATCTTTAGCTATGACATTGAGGACGCAAACGGCAATGTAGACTCGGGCATGGTGACTTTGAACGCTGTGCCGTGCTTTGCCCGCGATACTCATATTTTGACGGTCACCGGGCCATGTCAGATCCAAGATCTCGTGGTTGGCGATGTGGTTGAAACGCTTGATAGCGGCCCGCAAACACTACGCTGGATTGGTCGTAGAACAGTTGCGGCCATTGGGGAATTCGCGCCAATTCATATTGCGGCGAACACGTTGGGTGTCCATGATGATTTGTGGCTGTCACCGCAGCACCGTGTGCTTATTTGTGACAGTGCGGCGGAGCTTCTTTTTGGGGAGCGCGAAGTCCTTATTGCCGCAAAGGACCTTATTAACGATCGCACCATTCGCCGCGTAGAAGGCGGTGAGGTGGAATATTTCCACCTGCTCTTTGACAAACACGAAGTAATTTTCTCAGAAGGGCTTGCAACCGAAAGTTTCCTACCTGGGCCACAAATGCAGGACAGTTTTGAACAACATGTTGTGGGCGAGATTTTATCACTTTTCCCTGAGCTGAACGACCTTGAAGATATGGGCGCGATGCCTTCTGTGCGTGCGTCATTAAAATCATTTGAAGCGCAGGTGCTCCTTGGTCCTGTGGGCGCCGCGTTATGACATGGGTCGCCCTTCGTTCCTTGCGGGACCGCGCGTTTGAGAATGCAAAGCGTATCCAGCCACAGATTCCCACGCGCCCGCTTATGCTTCGGGGAAGCCTTTTTTTCGAACTGGACCTCTCTGAAAATCTGGGCTCAGAAACGGTGTTTGAGGTTGGTTGTCTTTGGGAAGGCCATGATCATTCTTGTGAAATTTCTTTGAAAGAGGGCGGGATTTTTGTAACGCTCCGCTTGGGGGATGCAGATGATTGTGTTGATAAAATGGACATCCCAACAGAAGTTATTGGGCGCACAGTTTTTTTAACTCTTACATGGGATGTGGTGGCTCAGAGCGGCTTTTTAGCGCTTGAAGCGGCAAAAGGAACAATTGTACGAAAAAACAGCTATATTTCCCGCCTGCCACTTTGTTCAGAAATGGTGCGTAAGATTGCGGATGGTGATTTTTATGGATCACAAAACGTGGCTTGGGTGGCGGTGTCTGATGAGATTGAACCGATTTGTGCATTTCCGACCCTCACCGAAGGAAGCAATGTTCGAACGCCAAGCGGCTATGTAGACGTAAGCGACTTACAAGCTGGCGATCTGGTGTGGACATCGGATCATGGCCCCAAACCGATCCGCTGGATATTGGAACGCACGCTTCCTGTTGTGGGGGCGCTACGCCCCAGAAGGATATATCCCCCCCTTTATGATGTGACGCAGGAATTGACCTTGGGTCCTAGCCAGCGCGTTTTGCTGGAATGCGAGGATATGGAATATGTGCTGGGGCATGCATCAGGTTTGGCGCGCATTGATGAAATGGCGTGGGCTTCGGGGGGTGTAGTGGTAAAAGATTGCGCAGTTTTACGGTACTATAGTTTGCTTTTTGATGATCATGAAATCATCGATGTAAACGGGTGTCTGTGCGAATCCCAATATGTGGGTGGGATGCTTCGCTACAAGGCTTTCTTGCCTCAAACCCTCTATGCGCAAATGCCGATTTCTTATATGCCGCGACATCGCAAACGTGCACGCATTGCGTTGCAGCGCTACGAATTGGCGGATATCGCCTAGCGGGTTTTTTGGAAATCTAGGTTAATGTATGCTGTCGTCTGGGCGCTGATCTTTGTCAAAGAACGGGGTCATTTGCGCAACAACGACTGAGTTTTCTTCTAAGGCGCGCTGCATCAGCTCTTGTTCTTCATCTGAAATGTCATGCCCTAATTCGCGCCGCTCTTCGAGGGTGCCATAGCCTGTGACTTCCAAAACGGCCATGTCAGCTTGTTTGAAAATTTGCACGGTTTCACGCACGGCTTCTGCTTCATCAACGCCAGATGCATAGCACATAAGCGCCCCGCCTGTTGCCCCTTTCGGGAGGCCATCACCGTCTTTGCGGCCAACTTCGACCAAAAGCGTGTAGACGACTTGTGGGCGTTTCTTTTTCGGCTCTGCCGGTGTTTTGGTCATGGTGGCCTCATTTTCGTTTCGGGCCTTCTAACCTATCGCGCCTAGATGTGCCAGAGAGCGGGGTTATTTTAGCGGAATACGCAATCCATCTCTGGCGATATGAAACGGGCCGTCCCACTGGGTTTCGACGCTACGCTGCCACGCATCATCGCCAAAATCAGGATCATCACATGGGATCAAATGATTGAACACCAAAGCCCCAACACCAGCATCGGCGGCGGTTTTGGCCGCGTCTTTACAAAATGTGTGGGACCGTTTCCAATGTGCCATCAAACGATCATCGGCGTTGCCAATGCGCGCCAATAATGCCGGGAGCGCATCACCGAGCATGGCCTCATGCACCAAAATATCGGCGCCTTTGGCGAAGTCTGCCATACGCGGGAGGTAGGTCGTATCCCCTGAAAATACGATGGATTTTCCGTGCGCATCAAACCTGTAGGCCAAGCAATCAACAGGTGGGTGTTCGGTGGCGATGGTCGAAATGGCAATATCGCCAATGTTAAACGGGTCGCCGGCATTGATTTCGACAATTTCAACAAGCGTGCTGATGTCGGGGCGGCCTTCGTCTTCGATCCGAATTTGGATGTCAAATCCCATGGTTTTTGTGAAATTCACCCAATATTCTTTGAGGCCCTTTGGCCCAAACACACGCACAGGGTGCGACAGGCCAGATGCCCATGCCGTATGCAAGAGCGCGCCAAGTTCAAGACAGTGATCCGAATGCAAATGTGTGATGAGAATGTGTTTTAAGTCTGTGAGAGCAAAGCCTTGCTCAACAAAACCACGCGTGACGCCCAGCCCGCAATCAATCACAATGAGCTCCCCTGAAAGTGACAGCAGATTTGACGATGGATTGGCAGAGCCGGCACGAATAGACGGGCCCCCTTTGGTGCCGAGAAAAGCAACAAAATCGTTCATGAATACCCTTTCTGAGGTGTGCGATCAGCGATCTTTGAGCTGCGCGGCCGCATCAATCAGCGCATGCAGGTTTTGGATGGTTTCATCAGGGTCGCCATTGTTGTTCACAACGACCACGCTTCGGTTAAACTCTTGGAATTTCCGCCGGAAGCTTTGATACATTAAGATAGGATCATCTAGGATGTGACCTTCGCGCTTGTTGGATTTGAGGCGCTGAATGATGACGTCCTCATCGGCGCGGACCCAAACGATTAAATACTGACCATAAAGCTCTGTCGCTGCCTTGTAGAGTTCTTGTCGCAATGCGCGGCGATGCAAGGTTTCATCAACCACAACATGGCTGTGTGTTTTGCGTAAGTCTTTGAGGTCCTCAACGACTTTCTTGAACACTTTCATGCGGGTTTCGTCGGAAAATGGGATGCCGTTTTCAAGGTTATGTTCGTAGGATGGATCCGCTTCGAAAATAGTGCGTTTCGTTTCATCAGCATCATAATAGTAGCAACTAAATGCGTCTGAGAGTTTTTTGGCGATCGTTGATTTTCCGGCCCCGACGAGGCCTCCTACAAAAATAATCATGGTGCGTCCTTTTGTGTGCGGTGTCTCCGTTTGGGGGCTGTTTGCCCATGCATCTGATGTATGGTTCAGCGTTTCGAATAGAATTCGTTGCATTTGCAACAAAGTCAAGAAAATTGCAGGCTAGGAGAGGAATTAGAAGATGTTTCGTCAAATGCACTAAATTCCCGTCATATTGACTCTATAAAAATTCGATATGACAATTTTGTGCCTTTGTGTTGGCGCGCGCGTTTTCCAAACTTTGGAGAGGATAAACCGCAGCCCTTTTGAATATTGGATGGACACTTAATGCAAACACTCGAAAAAACTCTATCAAATCTTGGTTTTACCAAAGCTGATCTGACGGGGGGGGCGCTTTTGGTGACGTCACCTGTGGATGGTCAAGAAATGGCGAAATTGGCGGAAACTGAAATTGGCGCCATGCCGGCGATTTTGGCAAATGCCAAAGCCGCGTTTAAAGCGTGGCGCGTGATCCCTGCGCCACAGCGTGGCGAATTGGTGCGCTTGCTGGGCGAAGAGCTCCGCACGGCGAAAGAGGACCTCGGCGCGTTGGTAAGTTGGGAAGCCGGAAAAATCACCTCTGAAGGTTTGGGCGAAGTTCAAGAAATGATTGATATCTGCGATTTCGCAGTGGGTCTTTCGCGTCAACTTTATGGTCTGACCATTGCATCTGAGCGCCCTGGGCATCGGATGATGGAAACATGGCATCCTGCGGGGCCTGTTGGGGTTATTTCGGCCTTTAACTTCCCGGTGGCTGTTTGGTCTTGGAACGCCGCCTTGGCGTTGGTTTGCGGGGACCCTGTAATTTGGAAGCCGTCTGAAAAAACACCGCTCACCGCATTGGCGTGTGCGAAGGTTTTTGAACGCGCCGTGGCACGATTTGAGGGTGCACCAGCGGGTTTGATGCAGGTGTTGATCGGCGGCGCTGATTTGGGCGAAGCATTGGTCGCCTCAGAGGACGTGCCGATCATTTCTGCCACGGGGTCGACGCGTATGGGGCGGGCCGTGGCGCCGATTGTGGCTGCGCGCTTCGGGAAATCGATCCTTGAGTTGGGTGGCAATAATGCGATGATCGTGGGCCCATCGGCAGATATGGATATGGCGGTGCGTGCGATCGTATTTTCAGCCGTTGGAACGGCTGGTCAGCGCTGCACGACGTTGCGCCGCTTGATTGTGCACAACTCCATTCGTGATGCGTTGGTGGCGAAACTAAAGGTCGCTTATGCGGGCCTTCCAATTGGGCACCCAATGGCTGAAGGCACGCTTATCGGGCCGCTGGTGGATGAAGCCTCAGGCGCTGCAATGACGGCCTCTTTGGATGCGGCCAAAGCCGAAGGCGGGACTGTTTTTGGCGGGGCACGCGTGACGGCTGATGTGCCAAAAGGCGGCGTTTATATGGCGCCTGCGATTGTTGAAATGCCTGCGCAAACCGCAACGGTTAAGACGGAAACCTTTGCGCCGATCCTTTACGTGATGGGCTATGATGATTTTGATGATGCAGTTGAGATACAAAATGATGTGCCGCAGGGTTTGTCGTCATGTGTTTTCACGTTGAACATGCGCGAAGCAGAACAGTTCCTGGCCGCGGCGGGCTCTGATTGTGGCATTGCCAATGTGAACATTGGGCCGTCTGGCGCTGAAATTGGTGGCGCATTTGGCGGTGAGAAGGAAACAGGCGGGGGCCGCGAAAGTGGATCAGACGCATGGAAGGCGTATATGCGCCGTCAGACCAACACTGTGAACTATTCATCTGAGCTGCCTTTGGCGCAGGGCGTGAAGTTCGACATTTAAGTGCCGCTCACGGCGAAAGTGTAAAGTATCTCTTTAATCATCATGCACAATTTCATGTGAGCATCATTCCTGATCAAATACGACCAGCAAGTGCGACCTTAACAATCAGCAGTTAATCTTACCAATGACCGCTAGGAGCCCAGAGTCGCAGATGCCGCATGATGCATGGATGTCTGCTATCGTAGATATGCCAAAAACCTTCGACAACCGGTTGAGGTTCGAACGGGTTTTTTGACGGCCTAAATCAATGTGGTTTGCGACTAAGTCAAAAACGAAGGTCTCTGGCACATGCCTATTATCGATATAAATCTGTAGACTCCTAGAAGTGCAGGAGGTTAACTCAACTTCAGGTTGACAAAGTATTATACAGACTTGAGGATTTAATAATGTCGAAGAAATTTCCATGGAAAGGCGGTTTTCGTAGTGTTCCGCCAAAGCTCAACTCTAAGCTAAGTGAAATTGAAAGTGATTTCATCGTTGTGGCAGCAACAAAATCTATCGCCAGAAGCGAAATACTAGACGGTCTGTATGCGCATATAGGCATTCATTGTGATGGCGGCGAAATTATTTTCGACGGCTCGGTCGCGCCACCGGAAAGCGCTGGTAAGTGGTCCTCTCGCAACGCAATTGGTTGGGACCGGCCACGCAAGGATTGGCCAAAGGTTCAAAAAACATGGACGTTTGAGGCGCCAAATTTCGGTGATGGTGCGCGAAACGGCTGGTCAATGCGATCTCGATCACAAGAAGTATATCAGCATCAAATTTTTGAACCGCAAGGCATGATGATTGAGGCTACCCTCATTGAAGATTTTGGCGGCGACAAAGTCGTTATCAAGTTTGCGATAACTCCGATATTATCTCGCGAAATGCCAGAATTTGAGCTCATGCTGCTATGGTCGATTAATGTTCTTCAAGAGAATACTGGCGTAACCAACATTTTCTCAAGCGACGCGACACTCGCTGACTTTGTCACAACCACTAATCTTGACTGGGAGATATTCCCTAGTGGGACAGCAGAGCAAATTATCGCACGTTTGCTTGATTCAGCTACCACCAACACGGTTGTCGATTACGAGCGCCACGTTCGTGAACGAATTGACTTTTTTGAGGAGTATGAACCTTTAGCATATTTGCGCGGTCATGGAGGGTTTGGGTCATATTTTGGAGCCCAATTTGCAGACGACTTTGTTGTATTTGAAAACCTGAGATATGGGAACGCAATCTATGTTCTGTATGAGAATTGGGTAGAGGTTTCGCAACGTTCGCGGCTTGATCTTCTGCGCAATCAGGATGCCCACTTTGATAGAGTGATCCACACTGAAGGATGGCAATCAAGACTAGG
>JBMYYE010000004.1:0-44110 GCA_049609065.1 Halocynthiibacter sp. | reverse complement strand
GCAACATTCGCGCGTATGCGTGCAGAACGTGAACGTGAGGCGACAGATGAACGGGCTCGTGGTGATGAAGCGGCGCGCCGTGTTAAGGCGCTCGCAGATCGTAATGTGATTGAGTTGGTGTCAGATGCGGAACGTCAGTCCCAAATCATTCGCGGTGAAGCCGATGCAAAACGCAACGCCATTTTCGCCGAAGCTTATGGGGAAGACAAAGAGTTCTTTGAATTCTATCGTTCCCTTTCGGCGTATCGTCAGTCACTCAAAGGCAGCAACACCACTATGGTGATGTCCCCGGACAGTGCGTTTTTCAACTATCTGAAATCAGATAGCGGTCAATAAAATGGCGACGATCCTACTGGGGTTTGGCTTGGTTTTGGTGCTCGAAGGGCTCTTTATCGCGCTGGTCCCGTTTCGGATCGAAGATGTGCTAAAGGCTCTGGCGGATATTCTGCCAGAGACGCGCCGCTGGTTAGGGCTTGGGGCGGCTGTGTTGGGCGGCATTTTGATTTACCTGTCTAAATTTGTATGAAAATTCGTCCATATCACGATAATGTGAGGCTTTTTTCCAAAAGCACCCTTGAAGCTGATAGTTGCGCACCAAATCTATTAAGGAACAGGCCTATAGCCTGAGTGTTTATTTCGATTGAGGAGAAGAAATTTGACATCCCAGTCCATCGCCGTCGCAAGACGCCAAACCGCAAACACGTACGGATCGCCGCGCATGGTTGCCATGTTCCTTGGCCTTCTTTCTGTTATGGCACTGATGTTTGCCACGTCGGCCCGTGCGGCCGCACCAAACAGCTTCGCGGATCTCGCAGAGAAAGTACAACCAGCTGTGGTGAACATTACAACCGTCACCACTGTAAAACCTCAGCGTCGCGGCATTGAGCCAATTGTGCCTGAGGGATCGCCCTTTGAAGATCTATTTCGTGATTTCTTTGATCAGCAAAACCGCGGGCCAAGCCGCCCGCATAAATCCCAAGCCTTGGGATCAGGATTTGTGATCTCTGAGGATGGGTATCTCATCACCAATAATCACGTGATTGATGGTGCCGATAAAATTATGATCGAATTTTTTTCAGGCGACGAGCTTGAGGCGAAATTAATCGGCACTGATCCGAAAACGGATATCGCGCTTTTGAAAGTCGAAACCGAAGATGCACTTCCTTTTGTGATGCTCGGTGATAGCGATGTCGCACGTGTTGGCGATTGGGTGATGGCGGTTGGTAATCCGCTTGGCCAAGGATTTTCGGTTTCCGCAGGGATTGTATCTGCGCGCAACCGTGCGCTTTCAGGTACATATGATGACTACATTCAAACCGATGCAGCGATCAACCGTGGCAATTCTGGCGGCCCGCTTTTCAACCTTGATGGCGATGTCATCGGCGTGAACACGGCAATTTTGAGCCCCGATGGCGGCTCCATTGGGATTGGCTTTGCCATGGCATCAAACGTCGTGGAAAAGGTCGTGAACCAATTGAAAGAATTCGGTGAAACCCGCCGTGGTTGGCTCGGGGTGCGGATCCAAGATGTGACGGCTGATATGGCCGAAGCTTTGGGTCTTGAAGAAGATGCAGGCGCGCTTGTGACGTCTGTGCCTGACGGCCCCGCCAAAGATGCGGGCATGAAGGCAGGTGATTTGATCCAAAGCTTTGATGGCCAAGTGGTGAAAGATACGCGCGGGCTTGTGAAATCTGTTGGCAATGCCGAAGTGGGCAAAGCCGTGCGTGTGGTTGTGTTCCGTGACGGAAAATTTGTGACGCTCAAAGTGACGCTTGGGCGCCGTGAAACGGCAGAAAACCCACAAAGCCAGCCTGTCAAAGCGCCGGTGGACCCTGTTGAGGAAACCACATTGGGTCTGACCCTAAGTGAAATCGGGGCCGCGGATATCGAAGCCATGGGCGAAGACGCGCGCGGGTTGATCGTGCGGGATGTGGATGTGTCCGCTGCAGCCTATGACAAAGGTCTACGCGCTGGCGATGTGATCACCGATGTGGCGCAGGCCCCTGTGAATACGGTCGAAGAGTTTACAGCAGAAATCGAAACAGCAAAGTCCAATGGGCGTAAAGCGGTTTTGATACTCGTGAAACGCGGCGACAATTCACGCTTTGTGGCGCTTCCTGTTGAATAGGATTGCTGCAATATCATAAAGACTAAAAAAAACCCGTCATTTGGCGGGTTTTTTAATAACGCCACAGGCCAAGTTTGCGCATGGCATCAACGCTCAAAATATCGGACGCGAGGCCGCGCTTGCTTTGGAAGGCATGAATTGCCAAGCGCGTTTCAGCATTGATTTGCCCCGTGATTTCCCCTTCATAAAGGCCCCGCACTTTAAAGGCGCGTTGCACTGAAGACATAAACTCAGGGCTCATTTGATCACGACATGGCACCTGAAACCACTGCTCATGGCGCGGTGGGTGGTCGTTGATCTTGGGGGGCTGTTCTTGTGAAGGGGGCTCTACGCTATCGGGGCTAAACACCCCATCCCAACATAAATCAGGATGCGTGGCATAAGGCTTTTGGGGAAATGTTTCGATTGCACTTGGGCTGCGCGGGCCGGGATAATTTGGCCCGTCCAAAGGCACACATCCCGCGAAAGAGAGGCCAATGCTCACGGTAATCAACGCATTTGTGAGTTGCTTATGAGGGCGAATTGAAAACATTAGACGTGTCATACTGCGATTTTTGCTTGCATGAAACCCATGCTTTCTTTTATCGCGGAAAAGAACCCGCATGTGGATAAAACGATGCGACAGAAATATGTGTAAAAAGGGAACACAGCAATGGCAAAAATTACCTATGTAGAACATAGCGGAAAAGAGCACGTGGTTGATGTCGCAAACGGCCTCACCGTGATGGAAGGCGCGCGCGACAATAACATTCCTGGCATCGAAGGGGATTGCGGCGGGGCCTGTGCGTGTTCCACTTGTCACGTTTATGTTGCCACGGATTGGGCTGATAAAATCCCTGCCAAAGACGCAATGGAAGAAGACATGCTTGATTTTGCCTATGAGCCAAATCCAGCCACTTCGCGCCTCACGTGCCAGATTAAAGTCACCGATAACCTTGATGGTTTGGTTGTGCAGATGCCTGAAAAGCAAATTTAATGCGATTTTGGGGCCTCATGGCGTTTGCCCTTTGGGGCGCGCAGGCCTCTGCGGAAATCGTGGAGGCACGCTATGACGCCCCAACGACACGTTACGCTCATGGGGTCTTGGGCGATGACGTGGAATACGGGGCCTTGGTTTTGAAAACCAAATCGGGCACGCGGCTACGGCTGACATTGCCTGACACCCAAGTGTTCGAAGATATCGCGCCGCGGCTCATTGATCTTGATCATGATGGCGAACCGGAGGTGGTGACCATCCTGTCAGATGCCCGTCTTGGTGCGGCGCTTGCCATTTATGGGGAAGAGGGCCTCATTACGAAAACCCCACATATCGGACGCGCCTTTCGGTGGCTCGCGCCCTTGGGGGCGGGGGATCTCTATGGGGATGGGGATATGATTTTGGCCTATGTGGATCGTCCGCATTTGGCCAAAGTGTTACGCCTGTGGCGCTACAAAGACCGCCGTCTTACAGCGGTTGACAGCGTCCCGAACCTCACCGCTCACGCCATTGGCCATGATTATATTTCAGGCGGGATCGTGGAGTGCGGAAATGGGGATGAGGTAATTGCCGTGGACGCGAATTGGACGCGGGTGATGTCCATTGTTTTTACGGATGGCGCGCCCGTGATACGGCCGCTTACCACATACAAAAACCGCGCCACAATGGATGCGGCTCTTGCCTGTAAGTTTCATCAAAATTAAAGCGCGCGCCAGCCGATGTCGTTGCGATTAAACCCCTCGGGCCAGTCGATTTTCTCAACCATGGCATAGGCCTTATCATGGGCTTCTTTTAGGGTCGCCCCACGTGCGGTAATCCCCAACACACGGCCACCCGTTGCAACAATCGCCCCGTCTTTTTTGGATGTCCCTGCGTGAAAACACATTTCAGAGCTGGTTTCTGGAAGATTCTCTAATCCACCAATGACGGTGCCTTTTTCATACGACCCGGGATAGCCTTTGGCCGCCATAACAATGGTTACCGCATGATCATCCGCCCAATTGACATGGGCATCGCTTAAACGGCCATCTGCGCAAGCTTGCATCAAATCCATGGCCTGTGCCCCCAAACGCATCATAAGCGCCTGACATTCAGGATCGCCAAAACGCACATTATATTCCACCAAACGGGGCTGGCCGTCTTTGATCATCAAACCGGCATAGAGCACGCCTTGAAACGGCGTACCGCGGCGCGCCATTTCATCAACGCAGGGTTGAATGATTTCATCCACGGCTTTTTTCGCGATCGCATCGGTCAAAACAGGCGCCGGCGAATAGGCCCCCATGCCGCCCGTGTTGGGGCCTTCATCCCCGTCATAGGCGCGTTTGTGGTCTTGGGCCGTGCCCACAGGCAAAACCGTTTTCCCATCGACAAGGAAGAAATAGCTCGCCTCTTCGCCCTCCATGAATTCTTCGATCACGACTTCTGCGCCCGCTTCGCCAAATTCACCGCCAAACATGTCTTCGATTGCGTCTAAGGCTTCTTTTTCTGTCATGGCGACGATGACGCCTTTGCCTGCGGCCAAACCGTCAGCTTTCACCACAATGGGTGCGCCTTCAGATTTGATATAAGCAATGGCTTTGGCTTTATCGGTGAAATGCCCGTAACCTGCGGTTGGTGCGTTGGCAGCATCACAAATTTCTTTGGTAAATGCTTTGGACGCTTCAAGTTTCGCGGCCTCTTTTGAGGGGCCAAATGTCAAAATCCCTGCCGCGCGCAGATCGTCTGCCACGCCTTCGGCCAAGGGAGCTTCGGGACCGATGATGACAAAATCAATCGCGTTTTCGGCGCAAAATTCACACACGGTCGCGCCGTCTAGAATATTAATATCGGAGAGTTCCGCAATCGCCGCGATCCCAGCATTCCCAGGGGCGACAATCAACTTATCGCATTTTGGGTTTTGCTTTACGGCCCACGCAAGCGCATGTTCACGGCCGCCGCTGCCTAAGATTAAAATATTCATCTGGAATTCCTCGCTTGGCCTTTTGTTGTGGGCGTTCTAAACTCCTCGCACCTCTTAAGCAAGTGAGTGAAAATGTCCGACCTAATCGATGACCCACGTGTGGGGGAAAATGCCCCTGAATATACGGTTTCTGAAATTTCAGGCGCGGTGAAACGCACGCTTGAAGGGGAATTTGGCCGGGTGCGGGTGCGCGGTGAAATTGGCCGTGTGGTGCGTGCGCGTTCGGGGCATCTCTATTTTGATGTCAAAGATGATCGCAGCGTGTTGGCCTGCACCACATGGAAAGGCCAAGCGGCACGTTTATCCGTGCAACCCGAAGAGGGGTTAGAGGTTATCGTCACAGGTAAGCTCACAAGTTACGGTGCGCAGTCCAAATATAATTTGAACGTTGATGACATGGCGGTCGCAGGTGAAGGCGCGCTGATGGCGATGCTCGAAAAACGCAAAAAAATGCTGGCGGCGGAGGGGCTCTTTGCCCCTGAGCGCAAACAAAAGCTCCCGTTTTTGCCGGAGGTCATTGGTGTTGTGACATCGCCCTCTGGCGCGGTTATTCGTGATATTTTGCACCGGTTGCGGGACCGGTTTCCGCGTAAGGTTCTTTTATGGCCTGTGGCGGTGCAGGGGCAAAACTGCGCTCCCGAAGTGGTGCGCGCGATCGAAGGCTTTAACGCGCTAAGCGTGGGCGGCGCGTTGCCGCGACCTGATCTTATCATCGTGGCACGTGGTGGTGGCTCGATTGAGGATCTGTGGGGCTTTAACGAAGAAAATGTCGCCCGTGCGGCGGCTGCTTCTGAAATCCCGCTCATTTCGGCGGTGGGCCACGAAACAGATACAACATTGATTGATTACGCCTCTGATTGGCGCGCGCCAACACCTACAGCTGCGGCGGAAATCGCGGTGCCAGTGCGCGCGGAATTGCAGGCTTGGACCGATGATATGGGGGCGCGGCTGTCACGGGCGCGCGCAGATATGATTGAAAAGCGGGGTCAACGCCTTCGGGATGTGGCGCGCGCCTTGCCCAAGCCCGAAAGCTTAGTTGCGGCGGCGCGCCAGCGTTTGGATCACCAAGATGAACGCCTCCCGCGGGCGCTTCAATCTGTGGCGCAACATAAACGCGTCGGCCTTGTGCAGGTTGCGGGGGGCTTTACGCCAAATTTATTGACGCGCATGATCCGCGATAAACGCACGCGCAGCGGTGATTGGGGCGCGCGTTTGGCGCCGTCTTTGGGAAAAAACACCGAGCTTTCACGCCGTAAAGCCGAAAACGTCACAACCCGGTTGCGCCCGACATTGATTTCTCGCGAAACAACACGCCACGGGGAAAACCTTGCGGCGGTTATGATGCGGTTGTCTCGGGCTGGGACGGCGCAGATTGATACGCTTTCGCGCAAACTGGATGCGCTTGAACGTATGCGTCAAAGCCTTGGCTATAAAAATACGCTCAAGCGGGGCTATGCGGTGGTGCATGGGGTCGCGGGTGTTGTGACCTCCGCGCATGATGCGGCGCAAACCGAAATCCAAGAGATCGAATTTCACGATGGGCGTGTTGGGATGTCAGGGGCGGATCACGTCGCGGCAAAGCCCACTCCCCCTGAGGCGCCAGCGGTGAAACCTAAACCTAAAACGCCAGATGACAACCAAGGGTCGCTTTTTTAGGGGCGATTATCGGTCCACTGGCGGACACGTTTGTCCATGACGCGGCGCCAAAGCCGAGGTGCGAGCGCGAGGCTTGCCATCACAGGAAGGCTATAAGGTAAGCGTGGCCCCGTGATCCCGTCATTGAGTGTAAGTTCTGGGTAGCTCCGATTTGGGTGCATGTGGTGATCGGAATGGCGCGGCGCATTGAACATGTGAAAGGCCGAAAACGGGTGGGGCGCGTCCCATGAATGGGCCTCTGACATATGTTCGGGTTTTTCACCGATTTGATGCCGCCGCAGCCCATAATGCTGCACATAATCCGACAGTAAGAGTTGTAGCTGCGCATAACATGCAAGGGCAACCCATGCCATAAATGCCCCGATGCCCCATGTCCATAAAAGGCCGACGGCAATCCCGAGGCTGCCGCCGATATAGGTCACATAGGGATGGGCCCAAAAGGGGCGGTTTGTTTGGATGAGGCGGCTTTGTTCGGCCTTGAATCCTGCCATAAATGATCCACGCCAAGCGCGCGGAAGAAACCTATAGATGCTTTCACCAAGACGGGCAGAGTTTGGATCAAGATCCGTTGCCACGTAGCGGTGATGGATGAGGGGATGGGCGCTCGTGTGGTGGCCAAAGGCCAGCGTGATATAAATCCAGGTCCCAAGGGCGCGCGCGAATTTGGATCGATCATGGATGAGTTCATGAGCGACGCTGTTGCTCACCTGTCCAAGATAAAGTCCCGCGACCCAAAATAAAAGGAGCTTTGCCCCAAAGCCGATCGCCCCAAACCCGAGTATATAGGCCGTGTGAAAGAGCACCGCAAAATGGGTCAGGCCAAGGATGAAGAGAAGCGCGCGTGCATGGGGGGAGGCCGCAGTCGGGGCCAAGGGTGGGATGATTTTATTGCCGATTTCATCGACGCAAAACACAAAAACAGTCATGTAAAAAAGCGTGACGAAGATCCAGAATACGCCCCAATATGGCACGGCAATAAGGAGCATGGCAGGCAGTAAACTGGCAATGCCAAAATAGGCGAGCTTCGTTTTGCCTTGTTTGGTTTGCATCACGTGTTTCCTTTTTCATGGGAGTTGTGCCGTCAAATAGGACCGTTTGCCAAGGCATTTTTTAGGATATTGCGCGAATTGCGGTGTCTGTGTCGCTTTTGGTCATCGACTTTGGACGGATATCGCTATTACCTTAACTTTAGGAAGTTTATGAATGAGGGTGTGAAATGACAGCTCAAGATAAAAAAGGCGTCTGGAAATCTGGGCGCGGTAAAGGGCGTCACACCCCCAAAGGCCGGCAGGTCGAAGATCAGGCTCTGGCGGAAGTCACAGCGCTTTGTGGGATTGAATATTCCCGCGATATGTTGATTGAGTATTTGCACCTTATCCAAGATGAATATGGGCATATCTCCGCCATACACCTGCGCGCTTTGGCGGAATTGATGCGTATTGGCCAGGCCGAAATCTATGAGGTTGCCTCCTTCTATGCGCATTTCGATGTGATCAAAGAAGCCGAAACGCCGCCGCCTGCGCTGACCATTCGGGTCTGCGATAGCTTGTCTTGTGAAATCGCAGGCGCAGAGGCGTTGAAAACAGCCCTCGAAAGCGGCTTGGATGCGTCTGAAGTTCGCGTTTTAAATGCGCCTTGCATGGGCCGCTGCGAAAGCGCACCTGTGATCGAAGTTGGTCATCATCATATTGGCAATGCAACGCCGGATCTGGCCAAAGCGGCCATTGCAGGCGGTCATACCCATGCTGAAATCCCTGCGGTTGAAACCTTAGCGGCTTACCGTGCCGCAGGTGGCTATAGCACCTTGTTGGATCTACGCGAAAATGGCGATCCCGAAGCTGCGCAAGACGCTGTTTTGGCCTCTGGTCTACGTGGCCTTGGGGGCGCTGGGTTCCCGTCTGGTCGTAAATGGAGCTTCGTTCGCGCCGAAAACGGCCCGCGCTATTTGGCCGTTAACGGGGATGAGGGCGAACCGGGCACGTTTAAGGATCGGCATTACCTTGAAACCACGCCGCATGTGTTCCTAGAAGGCATGCTCATCGCCGCATGGGCGGTCGAGGCGGAGACATGTTTTATTTATCTTCGCGATGAGTACCCCGGTATTCGCTTGGCGCTTTTGGCGGAAATCGCAGCCCTTGAGGCCGCTGGCCTGATCGAGGCGGGGTATATTGATCTGCGCCGCGGGGCGGGGGCCTATATCTGTGGCGAAGAAAGCGCGATGATCGAAAGCATCGAAGGCAAACGCGGTATCCCGCGCCATCGCCCGCCTTTTGTGGCACAGGTCGGGATTTTCAACCGTCCAACTTTGGTGCACAATATTGAAACGCTCTATTGGGTGGCCCGTGTGCTGCGCGAAGGCGGAGACATCCTATCTGGGGTGGAGAAAAATGGACGCAAAGGTTTGCGGTCTTATTCCGTATCGGGGCGTGTGAAAAAACCAGGTGTGCATCTCTTGCCTGCGGGATCAACCATCATGGACGTCATCGACGCCGCAGGTGGTATGTTGGATGGACATGCGTTCAAAGCCTATCAGCCAGGTGGGCCGTCTTCGGGGCTTTTGCCCGCATCGATCAACGATGTGCCGCTTGATTTTGATATGTTGCAACCTTTGGGAACTTTCATCGGCTCCGCGGCGGTTGTTGTTTTGTCAGACCAAGACGGTGTGCGTGATGCCGCCCTCAATATGTTACGATTTTTTGAGGCAGAAAGCTGTGGCCAATGTACGCCCTGCCGTGTCGGCTGTGAAAAGGCTGTGAAGCTGATGCAAGAGCCAAAATGGGACGGTGCGTTGCTCGAAGAGTTGTGCGCAGTGATGCAAGACGCATCCATCTGTGGCCTCGGCCAAGCCGCACCCAACCCGATCCGCTTGGTCATGGAACATTTTCCAGACGATATTTAAAACGACCGCGCGCCCCGAAAAGGCGGGGTGCGATGGTGTTTTGGAAAAGTGAAAGCGTGCCTAAGGGCGCGGACGATTAAAGAGCTGAAGCGTCAAGGGAATAGCTTTGAATTCTTTGGCTTTGCCTGCGCGGCGCATTTGGATGGGCTTGGTCAACCAGTTGATCCACCCTTTATTGGCACACCATTTTTGCGCGCGCGACCAAATTCCCATCGTGTCATGGCTGCGGTATGCCGCAATCGCCGCGGTGAGTTCGGCGCAATCACGCCCCGCAACGGCATAGGTGTTAAAAACAAACATCACGACATCTTGGGCATGGCCATGGGGCGTGTTGCGTTTTTCAGAAAACCGTTCGAAATCAAGGAAGGTGATCTGCTGTCCATCCCAACATAAATCTTTGAGGGCAGGGCGCCCATGGCTGAGCCCTTTTTGATGCAACATCGCCAAAGCTTGTCCCGCTTTTGTGAAAATCTCGATGCGCTCGGCTTTGGAGTAGTCTTCATTGCCGATGATCTGATTGAGGGGCGTTCCGCTATCGCCTAAGGCAATAAAATCGGGGCCCTCTGCGATGATTTGTGGAATTGGGACGCCGTGGCTTTTTAGCGTTTTTAACGCGGTGCGTTCTGCGTTAAAGGCCCGGGTGCTATCGCCTTTTTGCAGCCGAAACCGCAAATTTAATTGCTCGGGCTGTTTGAGCCAAATAACGCGGCTGTTAAATTCCAGCCGTGTGACACGTGCATCTGTGGCGTCAACCTGTGAACGAATAAAGCGGTTGAGATCGTCTAATTCTTTTTGCATGGCTATAACAGGTTTAATATGAACAGTTTTTTACGCTACCGTATATTGGGAACAATGCCAACCGCCACAGCCCTCTGTCGTGAGTTTTTACCGCATAGGGGTTTAAATAAAAGGCAAACTGGCATAGGTGAGGTGAGGTTATAGAAGGGCAATGGGCTATGTCGTTTTTCAAGAAACTTAAATCTCGATTGACAAAATCGTCAAGCAAGCTGGATGAGGGGCTTGATGCGCTTGTCGATGACGGTGGCGAAGTTGAACAAGTGGCAGCAGACACTCCCGATGTGTCCCCTTCGGCGCCTGAGGTGCCGATTGCCCCCCAAGTGACAGAAGATCCCACGCCGGTTGTGGATACACCCACCCCACGATCCAAGCCCTCTTTGATTGGGCGGGTCTTTGGCGGGGATGCGTCGCCTGAAAAGGTCGTTTCAGAAAAACCTAAATCCCCGTCCGTCAAGCGCGTGCTTGATGATGACATGATTGAGAGCCTCGAAGAGGTGTTGATTTCATCGGATATGGGGGTTGAAACCGCGCTACGGGTTGCGGCGAATGTTGCCGAAGGGCGCATGGGGCGGAAAATTTCCACCCATGAGCTCAAAGTGCTTTTGAAGAATGAAGTCACACGCATCATGGAACATGTGGCCAAACCGTTGCCAATTTATGCCAAGACCCCGCAGGTTGTGCTGGTGGTGGGCGTAAATGGCGCAGGTAAAACCACAACCATCGGCAAACTCGCGAGCCAATTCAATGCTGCTGGCAAAAAGGTAATGATCGCAGCAGGGGATACGTTTCGTGCGGCGGCTGTTGAACAGCTCCAAGTTTGGGGGGACCGTGCAGGCGTGCCGGTGATGACCGCGCCCGAAGGATCGGATCCCGCATCTTTGGCCTATGACGCATTGGGGCGCGCCCAAGAAGAGGGCGTGGATCTCTTGATGATTGACACTGCGGGCCGTTTGCAAAACCGCCAAGATTTAATGGAAGAGCTTGCAAAAATTGTACGTGTAATCCGTAAGAAAGACGAAACCGCACCCCATAATACTTTGTTGGTATTGGATGCGACGACGGGACAAAACGCGCTTAATCAAGTGTCAGAATTTCAAAAACTTGCGGATGTGTCTGGTTTGGTAATGACCAAGCTTGACGGCACCGCGCGTGGGGGTGTTTTGGTGGCGCTCGCTGATAAATTTGGCCTGCCGATCCACGCGATTGGGGTTGGGGAACAAATTGATGATCTCGATGCGTTTGACCCGGAAGAATTTGCAACGGCGCTTATTGGTCTTGAGGAATGATTGACTGGCTAAATGCCATTTCAGGGACCGAAACGGGTCATCAACTGGCATTGATTCTCGCACTTTCGGCGGCCGTTTTACATGCGGGATTTGGGGCGCTGCAAAAAGGCGCTTCTGATCCTTGGCTGGCGCGCGGAACGATTGATGTTTTCTATGGCCTCATGGCGACGCCAATTGCGTTTTTTGTCGTGCCATGGCCCGAGCCCCACATGTGGGCAATTTTCGCCGCCGCCTTTGTGGTGCACTTAGTCTACAAGATATTGCAGGCACAAACCTACGCCCTTGGGGCCTATACGGTCGTTTATCCGGTGGTGCGGGGTGTGGGGCCTCTTTTCACCGTGATTGGCGCCTATATCATGTTTGGCGAAACCTTTTCGCTCGTGCAGTGGATTGGGGTTTTCACCTTGATGAGCGGAATTCTAGGGCTGGCGGTTTATAACCTCAAACACACAATGGTGAACAAAGAGACGCTTCGGCTGGCGCTTTTGATGGCGGTGATCACGGGTGGATTTGTGGCGCTTTACACAACGGTGGATGCTTACGGCATTCGCGCAACAAGCAATCCATTTACGTTTTTGGCGTGGTTTTTTATGCTCGATGGGATGTTGATGCCGTTTATTGCATATGCGCGCTATAAAAGAATGGCTGAAAAACCGCCGATTAAGCCTTTGATGTGGCGTGGTTTTTTTGGGGCCTTTATTGCTTATGCAAGTTTCGGATCCGTGATGATGGCCACGCGGCTTGATAAGGTTGGCGAGGCGGCGGTATTACGCGAAACATCCGCTGTCTTTGCGGCTCTTATCGGCTGGCTTTTCTTAAAAGAAACGGTCGGACCGAAACGAACAGGATTAATGGCACTCATCGCGATTGGAGCGGTGATTGTGGAAATGGGAGGCTAAAAATGGCTGAAAAAGAAACCAAGGCGGCAATTAACCCGATTTTAAAAATGGCACTGGAATTGGGGCCCGTGGTGATTTTCTTTGTCCTTTACGGGCGTATCAAAGACCAGGTGTTTACCATTTTGGGCACCGAATATGCAGGCTTTATCGTGGCAACCGCGGCGTTTATTCCGCTCATGCTTGTGAGCATTGTGGTCTTGTGGATTATGACGGGTCACCTGTCAAAAATGCAGGTTATGACGGCTGTGTTGGTGATCGTTTTTGGTGGGATGTCGGTTTATTTCAACGATGAACGGTTCTTTAAAATGAAGCCAACGATACTCTATGTGTTCTTCGCAGGCGTGTTGGGTTTTGGCCTGATGCGGGGCAAAAGCTACTTGCAATCGGTGATGGAAGGCGCGCTCCCGATGACGGGAGAAGGCTTCATGATCTTAACCAAGCGGCTGACGTTTTTCTTTCTTGGTCTTGCGATTGCCAACGAAGCCGTCTGGCGCTTGATGTCGACCGAAGCGTGGGTAAATTTCAAAACCTTCGGCCTGACAATTGCGCTTTTTGTGTTCTTGATGAGCCAAGGAAAGCTCATGGCCGAACACAGCACAGAAGAGACGGATGACGCTTAGTCATCCGTTTGAGCCTAAGTTTTCTTAAAAAGAATGTCTTGGGCCTTTTTATCCGCTTGTAGGTTTGAGCGTTTCTCGGCTGCCACTGCGCGGCCTTTTTGAACCGCAGGGCGCGCGGCGATTGTATCGATCCAGCGCGCCAGATGCGGTTTATCATCAAGGCTTTGTTCTTGACCCTCCCAAAGGGACGCCCATGGCCAAATGGCCATATCTGCGATGGAATAAAAATCACCCGCAACAAATTCAGCCTCAGCCAAGCGGCGATCCAGAACCCCATAAAGTCGTGCAACTTCTGCACGGTATCTGTCTTTGGCGTAGGGAATATCGTTGGGCGGTTCCATGGAGGGCGCGTATTTCAAAAAATGATGCGCCTGACCTGCCATGGGACCAACGCCGCCCATTTGCCACATCAACCATTCTGAAACCGCAATCTTTTCGCGCATGGTTGTGCCGCCAAACTGCCCCGTTTTTTGTGCCAAATATTGCAAAATGGCCCCGCTTTCAAAAACAGAAAGAGGCGCACCATCAGGCGTGCCGTGATCCACAATTGCCGGCATGCGGTTGTTGGGGGATAGGGCGAGAAAGGATGGGGAAAACTGATCGCCCGCACCGATATTGATGAGGTTCAGATTGTAATCCAACCCCATTTCTTCAAGCGCGATTGAGATTTTCCAGCCATTTGGCGTCGGCCAATAATAGAGATCAAGTGCGGTCATTACATTCCCTTTCCATGAGGTGAAAAGGGAAGCACGTTACCTAGAGACAGGCAAGTGTTTTGCAGTGAGGTTGCGTGCAAATATTCGTGACCAGCGTGGGGATTGTTGTTGTGGAAGGGCTTGAGTGAGCTCTGAGAAGCTCAATCCTTCTTCACGGCGAAAGAGCGCCTGATAAAGGGGAAACGTGCCAGGTCGTAGGTATCCGAACCAATGACAGACCCGAAGGGTTGTGGGCGCAATTGGAAATCCTAAATTGCGCAGGCGGTGTAACGTGACAGGATCATCAAGTTGCAAATTCAGCCAGCGATCAGATGGTGTGCTCAAACCGTGGTCAAGGGCATGGCTTCGTAAATGAAAAGGCCGCAAGGCCCACTCTAGTAGAAAATCAAAGAGATCATTTTCGCGTGATGTGACATTGATGACCTGAAGGGTTTTTGCGGCGGGGCTTTGCATCGCGCGGTCAGCTTCTTCGCGGGTTTCTGCAGGTGCCAATAGAACCGAGCGTATTTTGATCCCCGCTGGTAAATCATATAACGCCGAAAGGAAAACCCGTGCGCCAAGGCTATGGGTAATAACGTTTATTTCGCGTTTTGGGGCAATCTGGTGAATATTTTTAATCAATTGCGCAAGACAGCCACCCGCCAGTTTTGCATTTTGATAGGCAGACCAAAGGTTGTGTTCCCCATCCCATGCAAACCCAATGGCGAGCCCTTCATGTTTTGTTTTCCGTCGACCAAAACCAAGGTGGCGCGGCCATGAAATAACACGGCTATGGCGCGGTTTGCGTTTTAAAGAATAGAGATGTTGATGCGGGTCATTTATGGGGGATTTTGGGGCGTAATTTTTGCCGTGGACCATTAAAATGATAGGACCATCCCCAGCCGCATTCAGCGCGTGTTGGAGCGCGTATTCAATTGTGGTTTTGCCTTGATCCAAGCTTAACTGCCCGCCAAGTGCGTTGATTTGAAGAATTGGCATGTTCTTCCCTCACACTTCATTTACCACGAGACCTAGGATGAGTTTGCTTCATTGGCATGAAGGATTTGTTACATTTGAGTGACGGGGATTGACTCTTATTTAAGAAAATTCTAATTGCGAACCATCGTGGCGATTTGAAACCAGATTGCAGGCCACGTAAAATATGCTGCTAAAGAGGTCCGGAATGCTCCGACGTCTTTGGCGGCGGGGCTTTTTTTATGGCGCAATGCCAAGAGGTAAAAATGAAAAAGACTTGGAATGATCGTACGACGCTCGTTCATGCGGGCACAAAACGCAGCCAATATGGTGAGGTGTCAGAAGCCATTTTCATGACCCAAGGCTTTGTCTACGACACGGCTGAAGCGGCTGAAGCGCGCTTTGTTGAACTTGGCGCGGATGAATATATTTATGCCCGCTACGGCAATCCGACGGTTCGCATGTTCGAGGATCGGATCGCGGCCCTTGAGGGCGCAGAGGCCGCGTTTGCGACGGCATCGGGCATGGCGGCGGTAAATGGCGCGTTGATGGCGGATCTCAAAGCCGGCGATCATGTGGTAGCGGCACGCGCGCTTTTTGGGTCTTGTCTTTATATCCTTGAAGATATCTTGCCACGCTTTGGGGTGGAGGTCACATTTGTGGATGGCACCGATATGTCCCAATGGGAAAACGCCATTCGCGCCGACACCAAAACCGTATTTGTGGAAGCGATTTCAAACCCGACGCTTGAGGTGATTGACCTCAAAGCAGTCTCCAAGATCGCTCATAAAGTGGGGGCGCGGGTTGTGGTCGACAACGTCTTTGCGACGCCAATTTTCCAACGCTCACTTGAATTGGGCGCAGATGTGATTGTCTATTCCGCGACCAAACATATTGACGGGCAGGGGCGCTGTTTGGGGGGTGTTGTGCTTGGGAGGAGTGACTTTATTTCGGGTCCTCTTGAAACTTATATGAAGCATACTGGCGGTGCGATGAGCCCGTTTAACGCGTGGGTCATGTTGAAAGGTCTTGAGACCCTTGACCTTCGATGCCGCGCGCAAGCCACATCTGCGACAACGATTGCAACCGCGCTTGAGCATCATCCGGCTCTTACCCGTTTGATCTATCCGTTTTTGGATAGCCATCCGCAAAAGGACATTGCACAGGCGCAAATGAAGGCAGGCGGCACGATGCTGTCTTTGGATTTGAAAGGTGGAAAAGAAGCCGCCTTTAAGTTTTTGAATGCGCTTGATCTTTTTACGATTTCAAACAATTTGGGGGATGCCAAATCATTGGCCGTGCACCCTGCGACCACCACGCATCAGCGGCTCTCGGATGAACAACGCGCAAGCCTTGGAATCACGGACGGGTTGGTGCGCGTGTCGCTTGGAATTGAAGATACAGAGGACCTTCTGGCGGATCTTGTTGCCGCATTAGACAGCCTTTAAGCCGCATATAGGTGCGCATTTTCTAGCAAAGCTTGGAATATGGGATCAAAGGTCTTATATTCCAATTATCTCGGGGTGTTAGGGGGTGCTATGAACGACCAACCTACTTCAAAATCAGATATCGATCGCAAGGCGGCAAAAGCTGCGCTTGAGCTTCTGACAGATTGGGCGACAAAAGCCACCGTGACGGAAATCGCGGAGCTTAACCCCGCGATTGCGCGCTTGTTGCCATCGGATGAATTGCCAAATTATCCTGCCCTCGTGCGGGCTTATCCCGAAGAATTCACCGTTGATGATGCCTATAAGGCGAGTTTGCCAGATTTGCAAAACGGACCAGAGAGCCTAATCAAAGGGGCCAAGCGGGCCATTCAACATGTTGGGGTTTCAAACTTTCGGCTGCCCGTGCAATTTCACCGTCGCGACCAAAGTGATTTGACGCTCGAAACGTCAGTGACGGGTACGGTAAGCTTGGATGCTGAGAAAAAAGGCATCAACATGTCGCGCATTATGCGTAGCTTTTATAAACACAACGAAAAAGTGTTTTCCTTTGACGTTGTGGAAGATGCGTTAGAAGATTATAAACTGGACCTCGGGAGCTTTGATGCCCGTATTCAGATGCGGTTCTCTTTCCCGATGAAAGTCATGAGCCTGCGGTCCGCCCTTGAGGGGTATCAATATTACGACATTGCGCTTGAATTGATTGAACAAGGCGGAAAGCGCAAGAAAATCATGCATTTGGATTATGTCTATTCCTCCACTTGCCCGTGTTCTTTGGAATTGTCTGAACATGCGCGCCAAACGCGCGGACAGCTGGCGACGCCGCATTCGCAGCGTTCTGTTGCGCGTATTTCTGTGGAGTGCAATCCTGGGGCGCGCTTGTGGTTTGAGGACCTCATCGACATGTGCCGTGAAGCGGTTCCAACCGAAACCCAAGTCATGGTCAAACGCGAAGACGAGCAGGCTTTTGCAGAATTGAACGCCGCCAATCCGATTTTCGTCGAAGACGCGGCTCGCCTTTTTGCAGAGAAGCTCCAAGATGATCAACGCATCGGCGATTACCGCGTTGTGGCGAGCCACCAAGAGAGCCTTCATTCCCATGATGCGGTGTCTATTTTGACCGAAGGGGAAACCTTTGCCGCCGAAAGCATCGATCCAAAACTCTTTATGACGTTGTTTCACGTGGGCTAAACGCATATTGACTTAGCCCCGCCTAAAGGCCATCCCTTTGGCATGATTGATCTTAGACCTGTTGGATATGTGATCGGATTGCTGGTTGTGATCCTTGGCGCCACGATGTTGGTGCCGATGCTGATCGATATTCTCGATGGGGCAGAGCATTGGACGGTTTTCCTTGTGTCCGCGATCCTGACGACGCTTTTGGGCGGTGCGCTTGCGCTGTCTTGTGCCAATGGGGTGGATGAAGGGCTCAATATTCAGCAGACCTTTTTGCTCACCACGAGCGTTTGGGTGGCTTTGCCGCTTTTTGGGGCCATACCGTTTGTGATCGGGGAAACCGATGCGCGCTTTGTCGATGCCTATTTTGAGGCAATGTCCGGCCTGACCACCACAGGATCCACGGTCTTTTCTGGGCTTGATGCCTTGCCCAAGGGGCTTTTGCTGTGGCGCGGGATGCTTCAGTGGTTTGGTGGTATCGGGATCATTGTTGTGGCTATGGTGTTTTTGCCTGAATTACGGATTGGTGGTATGCAAATCTTCCGCTCGGAAGGCTTTGATACCTTTGGTAAAATCTTGCCGCGCGCCACTGAAATTTCATCGCGCATATCAGGCATATATGTGCTTTTGACTTTTACCTGCGCCTTTGCCTATATCGCGTCTGGCATGCGCACATTTGATGCGCTTGTGCATGCGATGACCACGATCGCCACGGGCGGATTTGCCAACTATGATGCAAGTTTTGGCGCGTTCACACCGGCGGCGGAATATGTGTCGGTGATTTTCATGATGCTCGCGGCGTTGCCGTTTGTACGCTATGTGCAGCTCATTGGGGGGACCGCACGGCCGCTCTTTGGCGATAGCCAAGTCCGGGCTTTTTTCAAAACGGCGGTGGTTTTGATCGTGATTATGACCCTCTGGCACTGGCTGTCCGCGCCGTTGCAAGGGGAAGAAGCATTTCGTAAATCGCTTTTTAATGTCGTCTCAATTTTGACAGGCACGGGCTATGCAAGCGCAGATTACATGTATTGGGGTGCATTTCCCATTGCGATGTTTTTCTTCATTGGCTTGATTGGGGGCTGCGCGGGATCAACGGCCTGTTCTGTGAAAATCTTTCGCTACCAATTGCTATTCTCTGCGATCACAGCCCAAATTCGTAAAATTCACTCTCCGCATGGGATTTTTGCCACGCGCTATAATGGCCGCGATGTGGGCGAAGATGTGTTGTCATCTGTCATGTCGTTCTTTGTGCTTTTTGTTGTGACGCTTGGGGTGTTGTCGCTTTTGCTTGGATTGGCGGGTTTGGATTTCATCACCTCTGTGTCAGGGGCGGCGGCGGCCTTGGCCAATATTGGTCCTGGGCTTGGGCCAGAAATTGGACCTGCGGGCAATTTCGGCGGCTTGCGGGATCTGGCGAAATGGATTCTCATTGCAGGTATGGTGATCGGGCGGTTGGAACTGATGGCCGTTTATGCCATTTTCACGTGGCGGTTTTGGCGGGCATAAAAAAACGCGCCATGAAGGCGCGTTTTGCTTTCAATGTTCTTAGGCTTTATTGATCCCAGCAACTCACGAGCACCGTTGATGCCATTGCTGTTTCCGTGAGCCCCTCTGGCGTTAGGGTCTCAATATTTTCTGTTAAGGACGGCGTGAGGCCATTTTCAGAAATGATCCGCGATATCGCGGGAGCTGCGATAGAAAACTGCACATCCTTTGGAAGGCTGCGCGCGCTTTCAGGTTGCTGAGACAACATTCCAATCATTGCACCATTCATGGCAAAGACGGGCCCGCCTTGGTCCCCTGTCAGTGCTGTGGCTTTAAGGCGATAGAGATCATTTTCACCGTTCAGGCCGCGCACATCCATCAAGGTTCCAAATGTCACGCTCGGGGCTGAGAGCACGCCTTCATAAGAATAGCCTGCAAAGGCCACATCTGAATTTAAGATAGGGCGCGTCGCGGCGAGGGTGGCGACACCAAGGGGCGCCATATCGGTGTCTGGTGTTAAAATAGCAATGCCGCTTTGTGCGAAACTGACCGTGGCTTCGGTTTCTCCATCAATGGTGATACGCGCGCAGCTTTTGGTGACGGCTTCTGAGGTTAGAACATGACCTTTTGCAGTGATGAAAGCGCCAGACATGGACCAGCGTGGCTTTCTGATTTCCAACCCAGAGACAAGGTCAATCGCCTGTTCTAGGTCCGCCGAACGGTCCGCATCGTTTAACACGGCATCTGTGGTTTTAAAGGACGCTTGGATTTTCTCACGCACACGGCTGAGACGGCGTTCATCATTTGCAGGCCAGATCAGTGTATAGCCTTTGATCATCCCATCTTTGAGGGTCGCATACGTGTAGCTGTCGATTTTGTCGTTTGTCCCACGAAGCGTGAAACTATTGGTTTTGAGCGCGCGCGGGCCTTCCGCAGGAACGATTTCAAGGGTCTGCATGATATCATAGAGCCCATAAAGCGTGGCTTGATCGCCTTTTTGTGAAATCAGCAGCATACGAATGCCGTCCGCGTTATGGGCATCGTAATGCACAAACGGAGGGGCAACGGGACCCGTTTTGAGTATCGATTGTGGGATTGAAATTTCAATACCTGCCTGCGGGTGTGTGATCGTGGTGAAGCCTAGGCCGTCAAAAACAGAATAGTACAGATTAAGGAGTTCCGCGTATTGTTCCGTTGATAAAACACCGGTTGGCTCATAGCTCATATGGGCTTGATAATCTGAAATGGAGCCTCGTGTTCCACGGCCAAAGGCACCGTCAATGGCCCCTGCGTAAAACCCTTCCCATTTAAGGGCGGTTTGAATTTCCTTTTTTGCATCTCGGCTTAAGCTGCGTTCGGCACGGCGGGATTGGCGCAGTGTTTCAAGGGGTTCTTGCGCAGGTTTGGAAACCGCGTCTGTGGAGCTTTGAGGGGTCTGTGCACTGCGCGCGATGATAGCTGCGGCTGTATCAAGGGCACCAATGGGCCAAAACTGTTGTTCGAGAATAGCCCCATCCGTGACAAAGCTGTCATTTGGGATTTGTCCCAAACGCAGCCATTCATTGATCTTGGTTTCTGCGTCGGGTGCGAGAAACGGGCCAAGCACAATGGCGTAGCGGCCACGGCTTTGAAAACCGCTGACAGCGTCCAAGCTGTTGGCATAATCTTGTGCGCGGTCAATGCCGCGTTGCAAACTGGGAAGCGATTCAATTTGAATCCAGACAGGGGCCTGATTGTCCGAGGGTGTGGATGTCTGAGCAAAGCTTGGGGACGCCAAAAGAAGAAGCAAAAAAGTGAAGATACGACAAACGCGGTGCGAGTAGAAGCGGTTCATATGTGGCCCTGTCTATGCAGTTTTGTTGGTTTTTACTGATTTAGCCTCTGAAGGATGGAAATGCACGCAAAGAATGTGATTTTTTCGTATTCACAGTATGTATAACGGGAAAACGTGGGGGGTCGTCTTGTCAATGCAATTGACGCTCATGTGGGGAGGGCCTATTGAGGTGCGGAAATTTGATGACCTTTAAGGGGACTTTTATGTCGGATCAAACGCAGACACATGCGCCGAACTGTTTTCAGGATATCATCCTGCGCTTGCAAAATTACTGGGCGGCCCATGGCTGTGCGGTGATGCAACCTTACGATATGGAAGTGGGTGCAGGGACATTCCACCCCGCGACAACATTGCGGTCACTGGGGTCAAAATCATGGGCTGCGGCTTATGTGCAACCATCGCGCCGCCCAACCGATGGGCGCTATGGGGAAAACCCAAATCGTTTGCAGCACTATTACCAATACCAAGTGTTGATCAAACCAAGCCCGCCCAATTTACAAGATCTCTACCTTGGATCGCTTGAGGCCATCGGCGTCAACATGGATATGCATGATATCCGGTTTGTCGAAGATGACTGGGAAAGTCCAACCTTGGGCGCATGGGGCCTTGGATGGGAAGTTTGGTGCGACGGCATGGAAGTCAGCCAATTTACCTATTTCCAACAAGTGGGCGGCCATGATTGTAAACCGGTCTCTGGCGAATTGACCTATGGGTTGGAGCGTTTGGCGATGTATGTGCTGGGTGTCGATCATGTGATGGACATGCCTTATAATAGCCCAGATGCGCTCATCCCGTTGAAATACGCGGATGTATTCAAGCAAACCGAAGAAGAATATTCGCGCTGGAATTTTGACGTGGCCAACACCGAAACGTTGTTGCAGCATTTTTTAGATGCTGAGGCCGAAGTTGATAATATTTTGAACCAAGAGCACCTCGATCCCAAAACGGGCAAACGCATCATCATGGCGCATCCTGCCTATGATCAATGTATCAAAGCCTCACACCTTTTTAACCTGTTGGATGCGCGCGGCGTGATTTCTGTGACTGAGCGCCAAGCCTATATTGGGCGCGTGCGAAACTTGGCCAAAAAATGTGCAGATGCCTTCGTGCAAACGGATGCTGGGGGCTTTGAGGCGTAATGGGAAAGCTCATTTCGGGATTTATACTTATGGCGGCACTTATCGCAGGGATCGCGATCTATTACCTACAGGTTTACGGCTTTTACGAAGACGTGAAGGTTGCACCAGGCACGGCGGTGTCATTGACGCTTTTGGAAACGGGGCAACCTGATCCAATCATCACCGATGATTTTAAAGCCATCGATGGCACAAGTAGCCCCATTCGCTACCGCGCATGTTTCACAACATCGCAGTCCACGGCGATGATGACCGAAACCTATACGCTTTACGACCATGCAGAACCCCTTACAGGCCCAAACTGGTTTGATTGTTATAACGCAAGTGAAATTGGCGAAGCCTTGGAAAAGGGCACGGCGCTTGCATTTTTGGCGAAAAAAGACGTGGCTGACGGTGTGGACCGTGTGGTTGCGATTATGGAGGATGGGCGCGGGTTCGTCTGGCACCAACTTAATGAAAAATATGCGGAATAAATCATGGCTGATCTGTTAATCGAACTCTTTTCCGAAGAAATTCCCGCCCGCATGCAAAAACGCGCGGCAGAGGATCTCAAGAAACTGATCACCAATGGTTTGGTTGAGGCGGGCCTCACTTACGGCGGCGCGGGTGCGTTTTCAACGCCGCGGCGTTTGACCTTGTCCATTGATGGTCTTTTGGCCGAAAGCCCCACCATCCGTGAGGAACGCAAAGGCCCGCGCGTGGATGCGCCTGAAAAAGCACTCGAAGGGTTCTTGCGCGGCGCGGGTGTGTCGAAAGAGGATTTGGAAATCCGCGATGACAAAAAGGGCCAAGTCTATTTTGCCATGATCGAAAAGGCTGGACGTCCTGCCGCTCATATCATCGCAGAGGTGCTTGAGGCGACGATCCGCAATTTCCCATGGGCCAAATCCATGCGTTGGGGGGCGGGTGCGCTTAAATGGGTGCGTCCGTTGCATTCTATTTTGTGTATTTTGACCACTGAAGAAGGCGCAACACTTGTGCCGGTTGACGTGGATGGCATTCACTCTGGCGACACGACCGAAGGCCACCGCTTTATGGGAACGGGCCGATTTGCGGTCACGTCATTTGATGACTACGCGCAAAAATTAAAAGCCGCCCATGTGGTGCTGTCTGCCGAAGATCGCCAAGATGCGATTTGGCAAGATGCCTCCAACCAAGCCTTCGCTGCAGGTATGGAACTCGTCGAAGATCGCGGCCTTCTGGCTGAGGTCGCGGGCCTCGTTGAATGGCCCGTTGTGTTGATGGGGGATATTGCGGATGATTTCTTGGGGCTGCCGCCTGAGGTGCTCATCACGTCTATGAAAGAGCACCAAAAATTCTTCTCTGTGAAAAACCCGAAAACGGGCCGCATTGAAAAATTTGTCACCGTGGCCAACCGCGAAACCAAAGATCACGGCGCAACCATTTTGGCCGGGAACCAAAAGGTTCTTTTTGCCCGCCTTTCTGATGCGAAATTCTTCTGGGAAAACGATATTCGTGTGGCCAAAGACGGGGCGCAGCCTTGGATCGAGAGCCTCACAAATGTGACATTCCACAACAAATTGGGCACACAAGCCGACCGGATTGAGCGGATCGCAGCACTGGCGCGTGAAATTGCACCACTGGTCGGCGCAGATGCAGATGTGGCGGAAAATGCCGCGCGCTTTGCCAAGGCCGATTTGTCGTCTGAGATGGTTTATGAATTCCCTGAGCTTCAGGGCCTGATGGGTAAATATTATGCGACCCATGCGGGGCATTCAGATGAAATCGCCAATGCAGCCCTTGAACATTACTCACCGCTTGGGCCGTCTGATGATGTGCCCTCTGCGCCCGTTTCCGTGGCTGTGGCGCTCGCGGATAAATTGGATACGCTTACTGGTTTCTGGGCGATTGACGAAAAACCAACGGGGTCGAAAGACCCATTCGCGCTCCGCCGTGCGGCATTGGGTGTTATTCGTTTGGTGTTGGAAAATGGCCACCGCGTGCGCTTGCTCGATCTCTTTTCGGCGGGATATGCGGGGAATGACGGTGCGGATCTTCTTTCCTTCTTCCATGATCGCCTGAAAGTTTACCTCAAAGATCAAGGCATTCGTCATGATGTGATTGATGCCTGTTTGGCAATGGACGGGGCGGATGACATTGCCCTTCTTGTCACGCGTGCCCGTGCCTTGTCTGACTTCTTAAAAACCGATGATGGCGAAAACCTTCTGCAAGGCTACAAACGTGCCAATAACATCTTGTCCCAAGCTGAGGCCAAAGATGGCGTTGAATATAGCTATGGGGCCGATGTGAAATTCGCCGAAGATGCCGCCGAAAAAACCCTTTTCGCGGCTCTAGAAACCGCAGGGAAGGCGACATCATCAGCCATCGAGGCCGAAGATTTCGCGTCCGCCATGGGGGCCATGGCGTCCCTTCGCGCGCCAATTGACGGGTTCTTTGAAGCCGTGCAGGTGAACGCGGAGAGCGATATCGTGCGCCGCAACCGGTTGAACCTTTTGGGCGATATTCGCAAAACCTGTGCAGGTGTTGCAGATTTCACCAAGCTCGAAGGGTAACATCCCAAAAACAAAGGGCATTATGATTTGCCCTTTGTTTAGCCGCATTCTCCCGCTATGCTGATGCAGAAGAATTGCTGCACTGCGGAGATGTCATGAGCAATCCCTTAGATTTCGTCGAAATTACGCCCGCGGCACAAGTCGCGGCGGACACCCATGGCGGGCGGGCAAAATGTTTGCAGCGCCTGATCCGTCTGGACCTTCCTGTGCCCAAAACACTGGCTTTGTCCTTTGATGCGGTGCATGCGATCGCAGCGGGACAAGTGATTGATACAAAATCTCTTTTGGCGCATTTTGGATCAGAAAGCCTCGTGTCTGTGCGGCCAAGCTCGGAGGACCCGGATTGGGGCGGGCCGGGGGCGACGCTCAACATTGGGATGAATGATGCCCGTTACGCGGCGCTGTCAAAAACCTTGGGCGAAGCGGCAGCCAATGTGCTTTATGCGCGCTTCATTCAGGCCTATGCCGTGCATGTTGAGCGCCTTGATCCAGATATGTTTGACCTCCCCAAAGGTCCGGATCGGGCCGCAGTTGACGAAATGCTGCGAAATTATGAGTTGGAAACCGATACCGCGTTTCCCCAAGATGCAAGCGTGCAGCTTCTGGCGGTTTTGCGGTCCATGGCGCGCGCGTGGGAAGGCACTACGGCGCGCTTGTTGCGACAGGCTAAAGGGGCGCCTGCGGATGCGGGGCTTGGGCTTGTGGTGCAAGAAATGGCGCTTGGTGTTGGGCAAGGTGAAAGCGGCTCAGGGGTCATTCAATTTATTGATGCAACCTCAGGTCTTAAAGCGATCAAAGGACGGTTTCGCAGCCAGTCTCAAGGGCGCGATGCCTTGATTGAAGGGGATGGGGTTATGTACCTCACCAAGGATCCGCGCGGGGCCTCCATGGAGGAACGGTGCGGTGAATGCTTTGATATGCTTGTGGCGTTCGGGGATCGGTGTCGGACGGGTCTTCGCGAGGAAATGCAGGTTGAGTTCACCATCGAAAACAAAATGCTGTTTATTTTGGATGCGGTGCGGGTGCCGCGCACGTCACGCGCCGCGGTGCGGGTGGCGGTGACGCTTGCTGATGATGGAATCATTAGCCAAGAAGAGGCCCTTTTGCGGGTTGAACCGAGCTATTTGACGGAACTTATGCACCCGCAGGCGGATCCGGATGGTGAACGGGACGTGTTGGTCACGGGCGTGCCCGCAAGCCCAGGGGCTGCGGCGGGTAAATTGGTTTTCACCGCAGATGCTGCGCAATCGTATAATGCACGCGACGAAGCGTGCATCCTTGTGCGCCGCGAAACAGCCCCCGAAGATATCCGCGGCATGACCGCCGCCAAAGCCGTTTTGACGGAGCGCGGCGGCATCACCAGCCACGCGGCCATGATCGCGCGCGGGCTTGGTATCCCATGCGTGGTTGGCGCGTCGGATATGGAAATTGATTTGCGGGAGAAAACGCTGACATTTTGGGATGGTCGAGTTCTCACCGAAGGGGATGTCATGTCCGTTGATGGCAGCGCAGGGCAAGCCTTAATGGGTGAAATTGATATGCTCGAAGCGGCGCTTGATGGTGCGTTTAAAACGCTTTTGAGTTGGGCGGATGCGGTGCGTGATATCGATGTGCGCGCAAATGCCGACACGCCTGCGGATGCGCGCACGGCCAAAATGTTTAAGGCCCAAGGCATTGGGCTTTGCCGAACCGAACATATGTTTTTCGACGAAGATCGCCTTACGGTGATGCGTGAAATGATTTTCACGGACAGCGCCGCAGATCGTGAAGCCGCCTTAGAACGGCTGTTGCCGATGCAGCGGGCGGACTTCATGGAACTGTTTGAAATCATGCGCGGCAAGCCGGTTTGTATTCGTCTCTTTGATCCGCCCTTGCATGAGTTTTTGCCGTTGGAACGCGCAGGCCAGCTCGAATTGGCGGCGGCGCTTGATTTGCCGCTGTCGGATGTAACACGCCGGATTGATGCCTTGAATGAGGTGAACCCGATGCTCGGCATGCGAGGTGTGCGGCTCGGAATTATTATGCCCGAAATTTACGACATGCAGGCGCGGGCCATTTTCGAAGCGACGATCCTGACCAATCGAGGCGGGGATGAAGTGGTGCCAGAAATCATGGTGCCGCTCGTGTCCGCAAAACGCGAAGTTGAGCTGGTGAAAGCGCGGATTGATGCTGTGGCGGCGGCCGTTGGGGCTGCCTATGAGGAAGAAATAGAGTTTCACCTCGGGGTGATGGTGGAAACGCCGCGCGCCGCGTTGCGTGCAGGTGATATTGCATCCCATGCCTCATTTTTGAGCTTTGGCACCAATGATTTGACACAAATGACTTATGGGCTTTCACGCGATGATGCCGGTCGGTTTATGATGCAATATGTGCAACAAGGCGTGTTTCCTGAGGATCCGTTCCATGTTTTAGATTTCGAAGGCGTGGGGGAGTTGCTCGAACTTGGGGCTGAACGTGGGCGCACGGCCAAACCTGAAATCACCATGTCAATTTGTGGTGAACATGGCGGCAATCCAGAATCTATTGCGTTTTGCCGCAAGGCTGGTTTTGACTATGTGTCTTGCTCCCCTTACCGCGTGCCAATCGCACGGCTTGCAGCCGCGCAATTGAAGCTATTGGATGATTCTTAAGCGGTTTCCCAGATGAAGGTTATTTGCAATGCCCTATGCCTGTCGGGGGCGGTGTAGTCGTGAGCATGTGTAAAATGTGTCATTTCGCCACATTTTTGACAAAATTTCTTCAAGGAAGCATGAGGATTCGTGCCGCGGCTCTTGTGGTGATGTGCGGGGAAAGATAAGTACACCACAATGGTTTCTTCATCATTTATGAAGAATATCCTCCTTCGTAGTGTCTTGTGCGTGTTAGCAATATCTGACGCCAAAAATGAAAGAGTTTTGGTATGGCAAATTATGATGTGAAGTTTTATGATTTTGATCCGCTAGGTGTAATTGGTACATCAAATGGGGATACTTTCGTGTGGTCTGGTCCTCAGGCGCCAAACGGGTTAGCCACAATCACCGACAACGGGGTAGGAATTGCTGGAACCGGGTTGGAAGATGACAGCAGCGGTGAAAACGCAACTGGTAATGTTTCGATTGGTGGTAATACGTCTCTTGGTTCAGATATTGATGCTGAAAACGCTTGGACCCTTCTAGATACTGTGACAGGCCTAACATTTCAGGTCGTGCGGCTTGACGTTGAAAACGGTGCTGCGGCGGGCGATTATTTGCTCTCTGAAACGCCGCTCGTGCAAGGTCGAACCTACGAGGTTGTTGAATACGACTCCAATCCTGACATTGATCTTGGGGCTCCTGCATTCACCTATGCCGACTATGTGGCGGCCAATAACGTGGTTTCTGGGACCGCGGGCAATGACACCATCGACAACACGTATGCTGGTGATCCAGAAGGTGACATGGTCGATGATGGCAATGGCGGTGGCACGGGCAACGATAACACCATTGAGGGCCTTGCCGGGGATGATACAATCCTTTCTGGCGCTGGTGATGATCTTGTCTACGGCGGCGGTGGTTCTGATACAGTGCTGGGCGGTGCGGGTAATGATACAATTTACGGCGATTCTGATCAGAATGAAGCAGCTCCCACACCAATTTCGATTTCATCTTCAAATTACAGCGATACATCTAACGGCTACACAGTCACCGCGCAAAACGTGGTTGGCGGTGCCCTAAGCAGTGCAAGTGTCTCAAATGTCGCGGATGGTGGCGGTTGGATTGGGGCTGGCGGTACTGTTTCTGACACGGATAGTGGTGTTCAACAACAGACCGCTTATGATGTGGCCTCTGGGCTAAGTGAAACGCTCATTGTCGATTTTGATGATGCCATCTCTGATCTGAGTTTTACGACCTACAGTCTGCAATCTAGCGGCTATGGTGAGGTTGGACATTATGCGCTCTATAATAATGGCACCTTGGTTTATGAGACCGACTTCACCGATACAACGGGTACTGGCATCGATACTTTTTCCGTGTCTGGCCATGGTGCCTTCAATCAGATTGTTTTCACCGGACTAATTCAGACCGACTTGAGTGATGGCTCAGATTATGGCATTAGCGACCTGACCTTTACACCTCTCCCTTCAACGACAGATGCTCAGGCTGACATCATCGATGGTGGCCTAGGAAATGATACGATTTTTGGCGAAGGTGGCGACGATAACATCACTGGCGGTTCAGGTGACGACATCATCGATGGCGGTCTGGGTGCGGATACGATTGATGGCGGTGCTGATAATGACCAGATTTACGGGGCTGGCGGGGCGGATAACATCACGGGCGGTTCTGGTGATGATGTCATCTATGGTGACAGTTCAACACCGCCTACGAACGTCTCGGAATTCCTCGATTGGAGTGCATTAGGCGCAGATGGTGCCGATTTGTCAGCGGGGGTCACACAGACCACGGGTGAGATGGACGTATCTCTCACGTTCTCTGATGACGGCAATAATTCCCCTACCTTTGAGGTTGAAAGTTTCGAGACTGGGTATGTCGATACGGGCGAACCATTTGACCCGAATTCTCAACTCGACCTCTATGGTGTGGGGGACGCTGCGACCTCAACCACGACAATAGATTTCGCCGCAACGGCTGGAAGCTCCATGATGGACGAGGTCCAGAATGTAACCTTCCGTATTAACGATATCGACTGGGGCAGTGGAAACCACCAAGACATCGTTACTGTTAATGCGGTTGATGCGTTGGGCAATCCAGTTACCGTGACGATTACACCGGATGGGACACAGTCCGTGGCGGGCAACACGATTACGGCTGATTTTGTTGAAACCGATTCTCAGGATGCTGCCGGGTCTGTTTTGATCGAAATAGCAGGACCGCTTTCCTCGATCGAGATTATTTATTCCAACGCCTTGTCTGGATCGCAAGGGATTTTCGTAAGCGACGTACATTTCGATACGATCCCGCAGGTCGCGGCCGGTTTTGCGGATGTCATCGATGGTGGCGAAGGTGATGATACCATCTTTGGCGAAGGGGGCGATGATACGATCCTTCTGACCGACAATTTTGGTAACGACACGATCACTGGGGGCGAAACGGACGAAACCAATGGCGACACGCTGGATACATCCGGCCTAACGACGGGCGTCAACCTCACCTTCACCAGCACAGATGGCGAAGACGGCACTGCCACCGTTGGCGGTGACACGGCGACCTTCGAAGAAATCGAAAACGTCATCTACACAGATCAAGACGACGTCATCAATGCCAGCGCCACAACAGTGGGGATGGATATTGACGCTGCAGGCGGTGACGATACGATCACTGGTGGATCGGGTGCTGATAGCATCGATGGTGGCACTGGCGACGACACGATTACCGGTGGTACAGGCGCGGATACACTTACGGGTGGAACAGGCGCGGATACGTTTGTCTATAATGCTGGCGATGGCGCTGATGTCATTACGGATTTTGATACAACCACTGGCATTAGCGGTACACCCAACGACCCTACAGCCGATCAGACTGACAACGACTTTGTCGATCTTAGCTCTTTTTATGATGATGCGGCAGTCGCAGCTTATAATGCGGCCAATGGCGGGCTCGATGATATTACCCATAAAATCACGCTTTTGCGTGAAGATGCGGCGGATGGAACACTTGATGGGATCATTAATGGCGTCAATGTTCAGGGCGAAATTTCCGGCCTTAATCTGACGCTTGAAAATGGTGGCGCAGCTATTGATCCGGTTGATCTGCATTTTGAAAACACCGCTGTGACCTGTTTTGGGCGCGGTACGCTGATTTCAACAAAATATGGTGAAGTGCCGGTCGAAAATCTATCCCAAGGGGATCTGGTTTTGACCGTGGATAATGGGTGGCAACCCATTCGCTGGATCGGGTCACATCAGGTGCCTGATGCGATGTTGGCGGCTCATGAAACGCTGCGGCCGGTTCGCATTCGTGCTGGGGCTCTCGGGGCAAGCACCCCGACAGTGGACATGATCGTATCGCCACAACATCGGGTTTTGGTGCGCTCAAAGATTGCGCAGCGGATGTTCGGCGAGGAAGAAGTTCTCGTCGCGGCCAAACAGCTCTTGGCGTTGGATGGAATTGATGTTGCACTGGACCAGACTGAGGTGGAATATTTCCATTTTATGTTTGATCAGCATGAAGTTGTGTATTCCAACGGGGCTCTTACCGAAAGCTTATACACTGGGCCTGAAGCGCTCAAATCCGTTAGCGCGGCGTCACGGTCCGAAATTTTGGAATTGTTCCCTGAACTAACAGATATTCAGTACAAAGCCCCTGCGTCACGGATGTTGGCATCAGGGCGAATGGGACGAAAATTGGCTGCGCGACATGTGAAGAATTGCCACGCATTGGTGAATAAAAGTTCAGCGCTCTCTTCGCCAAATCATATCTAGAACATTGGTCGCCGCAAGGTTGGGGCAATACCCTATCCCGCGGCGACCGTTTTTGGCACTTTACCTGTCACCCCGTGGCGTCTGGCAGGCACCAAAGGTCGCGCGTGTTGGTGTCGATCGTTTCTAGGCTCGCCGCAGATACTGTGCCATCCGTAGGGCGAACCCAGCCAAAAGCACGAGCACCCCGACAGCTATCAATCCATTTTTTACGAAGCTGAGCGTGGAGCTAACCGCAACCATTTTAGAGGACACGTCCGGATACGCGTGCGCCATCAGAAATAGCGTAATATTTTCGGCGTAGTCCCCAAAACCACCCAAAAGCGGAACAAGGCATAGCCAGTCGGGGCCTTGTCCACGCCAAACCAACCGAGTGAAAATAGCGGCAATCAGCGAATATAGTGCTGGGTTGAATAGGTCCAATATCTGGATACGACCATAGAGCGCCATACCTTTTGAACCATAACTTCCGAGTACGTTGTCGACGCGCGCCATGTCGTAGCCAAAATCAAAGTCTAAAATGCCGTACCCGCCACTGACCACGGTCAATTGGCTGAGCGTGAAAAGGATCGCACCAAAAACCACGGCGTAGAGGGCCACGATAATCAACATGGCTTTTGTGGTTGCAAGGCGGTCGATCATCTTCACAGCGGACATTATCAGTACTTTCAAAAAATTACAGTTGTGTCATTTAAATTTGACAGTTATGTCATTAATTGAAGTGGAGCAAGAGAAAATTGATGCAAACTATTGCCGCAGACTTGACACCAAAGGCCCGCAGAACCCGCGTTTCCCTGCTAGAAGCGGGGCAAAGGCTGATCGGTCTTCACGGTGCGGCAGGTGTCAACGTTATGTCCGTTTGTGCAGAAGCAGGTGTCGGGCGCACGTCCTTTTACAACTACTTTGATGACGTGGAGGCGCTAACCAAGGCGATTGCCGTGACAGCCGCGAGAGGGATTAAAAATCAATTTGACCAGATTCATCTTGATTGCCCGCGGGGCCGAGAGCGGCTTTTCACCTGCCTTGAGATGATCTTGAGCTTGGCGGTTGAGACCCCTGATACGATCTTGCTTGTAACGTCCTTAGCCCAATCGGACCCTGAAATTGGCAATCTGTTGAGATCTGAAATCCAAGCCGAACTCTCGGCTGCAGGAGGCCACGACCCCAGTGCGCCACTGGCCGATTTTATCACAGTCACAGTGCTTGCCCTCGCGCGGCACTTTGCAGAGCAAAAGCTACCCGCGCAGGACATAGATGCGCAGCTGAATATTCTACGCAATTGTATCGGTTAGACTTTTCCACAGATTAGCGGGTTCTGTGCGCGCTCTGCGAGACAGCGTCATGCCCCATGAAGGGCATTTATCATTTTAAAAGACATCTAAGTAGAAAATGGTGGGCGACCCTGGAATCGAACCAGGCGTGAGTCGCCTCGAGGGAGTTACAGTCCCCTGCCACACCTTGCGGCCTGTCGCCCAACCTGCGATGTGATTTAGCGACACCTTTGGGGGCCGTCAACCAGAAAATGACTTGCCTTTGCGCTTTCTATCGGCGCATTAAGGCGGAAAGTATTTTTAGGGGCCAAAGCCGATGAAAAAACCTAAATGGGTTGTAGAAAAAGAACAAGCACGGCGGGCTTCTGCTGCGGCGACGGTGTGGCTTTTTGGGATACATGCAGTGCGGGATGCCTTGGAAAACCCAATGCGCGAACGTTTGCGGCTGATGGTGACGCAAAATGCCTATAACCGCCTAGAAGAAGCAATTGTTGCGTCCGGCATGGACGCAGAAATCCATGATCCGCGTAAATTCAATCCACCGATTGATAAAGCATCCGTGCATCAAGGGGCCGCGTTAGAGGTTAAACCTTTGAACTGGGGCGCGGTGCGGGATGCGTGTTACGTGCAAGACGGGCAAATGCCACGTGTTGTGCTTTTGGATCGGGTGTCTGATCCGCATAATGTTGGCGCGATTTTGCGGTCTGCCGAAGTGTTCGGCGCGAAGGCTGTGATCGGCACCTTGCGCCATGCGGCTCCTGAAACGGGTGCTTTGGCAAAAACCGCATCAGGCGCGCTTGAGCGTCAACCCTATTTGCGGGTGAAGAACCTCGCCGACACAATGGAAGAACTGCGCAGTCTTGGTTATGTTTTGCTTGGCCTTGATGGCGAAGCTGAGGATACCATCGAAGAGGCCATGGCAGGGATGGCGAAATCACAACCTGTTGCCCTGGTTTTCGGCGCAGAAGGCCCAGGGCTTCGTGATAAAACCAAAGACACCTGTGATGCGTTGGTGAAGGTGCCATATGCGTCAGATTTCGGATCACTGAATGTGTCAAACGCGGCGGCTGTCGCGCTTTATGCGGCGCGCACGTGATGGGGTATGCAGAGGCTTTAGAGGGTGTAAAAACCATCGCAGTTGTGGGGGCGTCGCCCCGTGCAAACCGTCCGTCTTATGGGGTGATGGAATATCTGATCAATGCAGGATTTGACGTTATTCCCATCAATCCCGGTCATGCAGGACGTAAAATATTAGGGCAGGCTGTCTATGCCTCGCTTTCTGATAGTCCCAAACATGTGGATATGGTGAATGTGTTTCGCCAATCAAAATATGTGCCAGAAATTGTACAAGAGGCGATGGAAACATTTCCTGAGCTTAAAAGCATTTGGTTGCAGCTGGATGTGATGGATGATGCGTCTGCGCAAGTGGCAGAGGCAAAGCAGATTGCCTTTGTGCAAGATGCCTGCGTTAAAATTGAGCACAGAGATTTGGCGAAAGCTTAACCGCGCGACGCTTTTTCTTCGATCCCTGATACGCCTTCGCGGCGCTCTAGCTCAGCTTTTACGTCGTCCAGATGCACACCGCGTGCAGCCAGCATGACAAAGAGGTGAAAGATCACATCGGCCGCCTCGGACGTTAATTTTTCGGGGTCATTTTTCACCGCTTCGATGATCGCCTCGATGGCTTCTTCGCCGAACTTTTCCGCGCATTTTTCCGGCCCTTTGGCCAAAAGCTTTGCGGTCCATGAACTTTCTGGATCCGCGGTTTTGCGCGTTTCAATGGTTTGGTACAGCTGGTCTAGGATGTCCATCTATGCGCCCTCCATCCGCATGGGGATACCCGCGGCTTGCATGTGAGCTTTGGCCTCACCGATTGTGTATTCGCCAAAGTGAAAAATCGACGCGGCCAAGACCGCGCTTGCGCCGCCTTCGGTCACGCCTTCGACAAGGTGATCAAGGGTGCCAACCCCGCCTGAGGCAATCACCGGTACATTCACCGCATCCGAAATCGCGCGTGTCAGCGGGAGGTTGAAGCCGGATTTTGTGCCATCGCGATCCATGGAGGTCAAAAGAATTTCGCCCGCACCTTTGCCTGCGACAAGCTTGGCAAATTCGACCGCATCAATCCCTGTGGATTTACGGCCGCCATGGGTGAAGATTTCCCATTTACCGGGGGACACGGTTTTTGCGTCAATCGCCACCACGATACATTGGCTGCCAAAATGGTTGGCCGCATCTGCGACGCAGTCTGGATTGGCGACAGCAGCAGAGTTGAAGCTCACCTTATCAGCCCCCGCAAGCAAGAGCTTGCGCACATCTTCTGAGCTGCGCACACCGCCCCCGATGGTCAGCGGCATAAAGCACTGTTCGGCTGTGCGTTGGGCCAGATCATACATCGTGCCGCGGTTTTCATGGGTGGCGTGAATGTCCAAAAAGCAAAGCTCATCGGCACCAGCAGCGTCATAGGCGCGCGCGCTTTCTACGGGGTCACCCGCATCGCGCAGGCCGACAAAATTGACACCTTTGACCACGCGGCCATCAGCAACGTCCAAGCAAGGAATGATCCGTGTTTTTAGCATTTTAACCCCATAAGGTATGTGTTCATGGGCTTTTAACGTGAATTTCGCGGGGGGGGAAGCCGTGATTAAGCTATTCGCCGGTGCACCAAGGAAAGGCATAGGATGACATAGGGAAAAGCGGCTCCGTGGCCTAGGCAGTCGCGTCTTCGCATTCATATATGAAATGTGAGGATGGTTACCTGAAAAGAGGATGCCGACCTTAGTAATCTGGCTGCGGAGGTCGGCATAGGCATGCTCTGCGGGGTGTGTGCCGCATCACGCATGCGGGCCAGATGATCGTCCCCCCTGTATCCAATGCCAAAGTGAGCCCGAACATGTCTGCGCCCTGTGGAAGACCGTCGTGGCGCAAAGAGAGACGAGTGCCGCCCGCCACGTCTTCCAAATTCCACTTTAGCGTGCTGGTGGCATCTCCCATCGGGGCGATTGTGAACGTGTATTCCAGACGTGTGAACGGCTCAGCGACAGGCACTTTGCCGCTCCACACATCGCGCTAGAGCAGTACACTCTAGTGCAAAAGCGTGCAGGCCAAGCGCGGCTTGATAACTTCGCGCGCGGTCGGGCCATAGGCGTTTTCGTAGCTGCGCAACTCTGGAAAGAGAGTGAATAATTCGTGCTGGGCGGCCTCATCTAAAACCGTTTTTGATAATTGCGCGGCGTGCAAGCTTTCGGTGGGGGCGTCGTTGGCGTAGATCACTTGGTGTTGATCAAAGAGAAGATGAATATAAGTTACAGGCGCTTTGGGCGTGGTCGCGCAGATGGTTGTGTCATTCACAAGCCCAATGGTGGGGGCAAAAATTTCATCCGTGCCAGCCACAAGCTGCGGGTGCCACCCTTCGATGAGCATACGGTGCTGGGGGGAGACATACATATCCCGATTGGGGATATGCGGGGCAATGGCATTTTTCTTGATGAGGATGGGGCGCAAATTTGGGGTGGATCGCAGGCGGTCTTTGCTTAAGGTTGTTGTGCTGATCCATTTGAGTTCTTGTGGCCCATGATCACGGGTTAAAACCAAATCCCCAGCTTTTAACGTGCCAATATCGCGCGGGCCATGGGGGGTGTCGATCCATGTTTGCGGCGTAAAACAGGGGATGAACCCATCTTCAAAGGCGACCACGCCAAAATTTTCATTGATATGGTTGGTTTCGCTATTGGCGGATTGTTCCTCTTGAACATGCACTGTAACCGTGGAGCCGGTTTGGCTGTCGATGACTTCGGTTGAGGTATCGTTGCCGTTATTGGTTTGTTGTCCAACCAACACCACGCCATCCGTAAACGTCGCCCCAAGGGAGTGGGTGCTGTCATTGTGGTTGATGTTGTTGATGATGCCAGCTGTGCCCGATACGTCCGCAGTGGCCGCGGAACCGCCGCCTTGAATGGCGATAAACCCGATGGTTTCAGCGGCGTGAATGTTGTCTTGGGCTTCTTCTTCGCGCAGTTTTAGCTGAAAGCTGCTTCCTGTCCCTGCGGTGGATACATTGCGAATGTCGGTCGTAACGGCGGTGGCGTCATTATTAGAAGACACAGAGGTCAAAACCACCGGTGGATCGGTAAATTCAGTTGCAAGCGAGACGGTGCTATAGTTCTGGGTGGCGCTTGTGGTTCCTGCTTCGATCACACGCCCATCAGGAAGGGTGTGCACCCCTTCGGAAATCGCAAGCCAGTTGATGTCTTCAACTGCTGGATGTGCCCCATCAAGGTATTCCCATTCCTCAACAATGAACGAAAATCCATTGTCGTCAGAGCTTACGATGCGAACGGTGAATGGGTCCCCGCCATTTTGGGTGTGGGTGACGGCAATAACGGCATCGGTGATCGGCTGTCCAAAGGACACCGAAAACACTTGGCCAGCAGTTGTTGAACTGACCGATAAACTGCCTGCCTCACCAATGGCCATTGGGGCTAACCTTTACTCTGTTCAAATTGGGCGAAGAAGCCCTGTCGTTTAAATCTAAGGAGCAGAGAGATAGGAATAAAGAATTTAGCCAAAAAACGTGCGTATTATTCAGCGGCAGATCAAGCTTTTAGCGGTTTTTGTTTTATTATTGCAACACTTCCAATGCCGCAGGAATATCTATGGCCCCATCATAAATTGCGCGGCCTGAAATGACACCATCAAGCGGTGCACCTGTGTTTTTGAGAGCGGTAAGATCCGCAAGAGTGGACACCCCACCTGAGGCGATGACAGGAATTGACACCGCATTGGCCAATTCTGCTGTGGCTTTCACATTGGGGCCTTGCATCGCACCATCGCGGTTGATGTCGGTGTAAATAATGGCAGCAACGCCTGCGTCTTCGAAGGATTTTGCGAGATCTGTCATCATCACATCGGTTTCTTCGGCCCAGCCTTTGGTCGCCACACGCCCGTTGCGCGCATCAATGCCCACGGCGATTTTGCCGGGATGTTTGGCGGCGGCTTCACGCACCAAATCAGGGTTTTCAACGGCAACCGTTCCCAAAATGACACGTGAAATGCCCTTTTCGATCCACATGTCGATGGTGGCCATATCGCGGATGCCACCGCCCAATTGGGCGGGAACCGTGATGTTGGCAAGGATGGCTTCGACTGCGGCTGCGTTCACAGGTTCACCTGCAAATGCCCCATTGAGATCCACGAGATGGATCCAGTCACATCCCGCATCTTGAAAGGCGCGCGCTTGGGTTGCCGGGCTGTCGTTGAAGACGGTGGCTTCGGACATTTCCCCTTTGATGAGGCGAACACATTGGCCGTCTTTAAGGTCGATTGCAGGGTAGAGGATCATGGCGCAGACTCACAGTTTTTGGATATTTGCGTGCTATGTGCCACGCTCGGCATGAAATTGCAAAGGGGACATTTACGGAAGGTAAGGCTTGATTTGAGCATATTGTCGCGGGCATGGTTGATCTGTGGAGGAATTTAACATGAAGAAAATCGTATTAGTGGCGGCGCTGGCCGCAGGCTTCGGGACGTCAGCATTCGCAGGCGGCATTGGCGGAACGTGGAAAACGCAAACGACGGATAAAGGCAGCTATGGCCATGTGCAATTTCGTGATTGTGGCGGGAAGTTCTGTGCCAAACTCGTAAAAAGCTTTGATGGCAATGGGAAGCAAATCTTTCCCGCGCATCTTGGCAAAGACATCGTGAAAAACATGTCCGATAATGGCGGCGGAAGCTTCAAAGGGGGCACCATTTGGGACCCCTCTGCAGATAAAGTCTATAGCTCAAAGATGAGCTTGTCTGGGAAATCTCTTAAGGTTTCAGGTTGCGTTGCAAAGATCCTTTGCAAATCCCAAACATGGACGCGCTTGAAGTAAGCATTGCGTCAAATAAATAGCATGGGCGCCCGGTTTAGGGGGCCCACTGCAAGAAATTACCGATCATTTTCAATCCAACGCCTTGGCTTTTTTCCGGGTGAAATTGCATGCCAACCATGTTGTCGCGCCCAATCATGGCTGTGATGGGCTGACCGTATTCGCAATGCGCGATGAGGTGTTTTGGGTCGTGAACGCGCACATGGTAGCTATGCACGAAATAGACATGTTCGCCTGTTTCAATCCCCTCTAAGAGCGCGTGGGGTTGATCAATCACCAGATCATTCCACCCCATATGGGGCACCTTAAGTGATGGGTCCTTTGGTTCAATTTTTACGACATCGCCGCCGATCCAATCAAATCCATCGGTTTCTTCGTATTCATGGCCTTTTGTGGCAAGCATCTGCATCCCGATGCAAATCCCCAAGAACGGCACTGCGCGATTGATGACCATTTCGCGGGTGGCTTCAAAGAGCCCCGTATGGTCAAAAAGCTCTTTCTTACACGATGGGAATGCCCCATCGCCAGGTAAGACAATACGATCGGCGCGCAAAACGTCGTCGGGTTTACCAGAGACAATCACATCACCCGCACCCGTTTCACGTGCCATACGTTGGAACGCTTTCTCAGCGGAATGCAAATTTCCGCTTTCGTAATCAATAATAACGGTCAGCATCGCCTAGAGCGCACCCTTGGTAGAAGGAATGGCATCCGCTTTGCGCGGATCCGTTTCAACGGCGACACGCAACGCACGCGCCACTGCTTTGAAGGCAGCTTCGGCGATGTGGTGGCTGTTAAACCCGTGAATTTGATCAATATGGAGCGTGATCCCACCATGGGTCGCGAGGGCTTGAAAAAACTCCCGCACGAGTTCCGTATCAAATGTGCCAATTTTCGGGGTCGGTAAATCCACGTTCCAGACAAGGAAAGGTCGCGCGGATAAATCCAATGCCGCGCGCACCTGTGCGTCATCCATCGGTAGGTGGCATTCGCCGTAGCGGTTGATACCTTTTTTATCCCCCAACGCTTCAACCAAGGCTTGGCCAATGGCGATGCCAGTGTCTTCGACTGTGTGGTGGTCATCAATGTGCAAATCACCCGCCGCACGGATGGTCATATCGATCAAGCTGTGGCGCGACAACTGATCCAACATGTGGTCAAAGAACCCAATGCCTGTTTGGTTGTCATAGGTGCCGGTCCCGTCGAGGTTCACCTCAACGGAAATATCCGTTTCCGCGGTTTTGCGCGTGATCGTAGCTTGACGCATGGTGCTGTCCCATCTGCTGAATTTGAGCGGGTTATAAGCCGAATTTCGCGCGCAGGGAAGGGGCTATAATGTCTCGTCCATCATCGGGGGCCAAGGTCGGATGTTGTCATTTTTGGCCCAGCCATCAGCCCAATCGGACAATTGGGGTGTCCAGTCGCTGAGGCCGATTGCTTCAAGGGCCTCTTGTGTTGAAACGGCGCGGCCTTTGGCGGTGAAACACGTGCGCAGCAAAATTGAGGCTGCGGGTTGATCGCCCAGCCACATGCTTTGCTCAATCAGGATCCATTTATCATCATAGCCCGCAAGGCGCGTGCGCATGGTAACACGTTTGAATGCGGTGATACGCTTGCGGTAGCGCACCGTGCTTCCAGCGACCGCAAGCCCCCATTTTTTCGCCCGCATTACCGGCACCACGCCCGCGCGGATTGTAAGGTCAAATCGGCCCAAATCAAAAAGTGTCAAAATTCGCCCATTGTTCATTTCCATAAACATATCGAGATCCCAAGGGCGACAAATGAAGGACATTTCACCCGTTCCAGTGGCAGGAACTTTGGCTGCGAAATGGGCGCGGATGACGGTCGAAAGGAGGCGTAGAACTGGATACATGGGGAACCCGATGTTGTTGATACAGTCTTTGTAGTTGGATACCGTTTGAGCATAGAAAAGAATAGATGGAAAATGATTGACTTAGCGGAAGGGGCATTGAGGCCACGTGCAAACTGTGTCACTCTCACGCCAACCAAAGGAGGTTGTGATGTCAAAATGTGTGTTCGTTCAGCTGCGCTGTAAGCCTGGTAAAACCTATGATGTGGCCAATGAAATTATCGCGCGCGAATTGCATTCTGAGCTTTATTCGACCTCAGGCGATTTTGATTTGATGCTCAAGCTCTATATCCCTGAAAACGAAGATGTCGGCAAATATATCAGCGACAATATCGTTAACATCAAAGGCATCAAACGGTCCCTCACGACCCTTACGTTTAAGGCGTTTTGATCAACTGCCGAGCATCTTTTCCGTTTGAGGTGTCTTGATCCGTTTTCGGTTGCTGCACATAAAATAAATCATCCGCAATCAACACGCGCAGTTTTCCGCGTCATGTGGGCGTCGTTGGAATTGCCGTGGGAGGCCTGCAAAATTTGCAAGCCTCAAGTTTGGATAACGCTAAATATGTGTGTTGATCCGGTTGTATGTCATAGAGCCAGATGCGCGTCCCGTGATTTCGATGACAACACCCGTTCCACCACTTCGTTCGTACTCAACCAGTCGGGCGCCATTTTTCCAAGCATTGCAGGTGCCAGCAAACGCGATGAGACCGTCTGAACGGGCCTGTGTGCTAAATCCAGTTAAGTATCCACCTTGGCATGTCTGGCCAACTAGGGTTTGGACTTGGCTCGCAGAGAAACCATTCGGGTTGTATGCGCCATGCATTGCCTGATCCGTAACGCGGCCCAAAAAGAAACCGGGTATTTTGGCGGATAAAGACGTGGCGGATGATCCGCCAGAACAGGCGATTAGGGTTGATAACAATACGCTTCCCAAAGTTGCGCGTAAGAAATTACGTTGCTTCATCGTTTTTCCCTTATTAAGCATGAATACATTTATGGTTTACGCAGTTGATGGTATTCCTGTCAAACCCAAGTGTGGGGGCGCACTGGATGGCATAGTGCGTTTGGATTTTTATTTTGAATGAAAAGGCTGCGAGGGGTGCAAACCCAATTTTTCCAATAGGTTTTCGCGTATAGGCGCCCTCGTTAGTCGGCTTTGACTTCAATATTATCAATCAGCCGCACCCCGTCCAAAAACGCAGCCGCAAGGAGGCGGGCAGGTTCAGATAGGGTCTCAAGCGGTGTTAATCCATCTTCGGCGCGCAGCTCTAGGTAATCAATGCTGTCAAAGCCTGCTTTTAAAATGGTGGCTTCGGCGGTTTTTAACGCGTCCATGATATTTGCACCGGATTGAATGGCAGCCGCCGCCGTACGCATCGCGCGGTTGAGGGCAGGGGCTTTGCCGCGCGCGTCACTGTTCAAATGTTGGTTGCGTGAGGAAAGCGCAAGCCCGTCTTCTTCGCGCACGGTGGCACAGCCTGTGATCTCAACCGGAATGTCGAGGTCGCGGGCCAAACGTGTGACGATCTGCAGTTGCTGAAAATCCTTTTCACCAAAAAACGCGCGATCCGCGGAGGTTTGCAAGAACAACTTGCTCACCACCGTGGCCACCCCGTCAAAATGCCCCGGACGATGCGCGCCGCAAAGCATATCTGGCAGGCCAGAAATGGTGACATTCGTGGCGAAGCCATCGGGGTAAATTTGATCGGGATCAGGGACGTAAATCACATCGACATTAAATGGGCGAAGCTTGGCCGCGTCGTCATGTTCTGTGCGCGGATAATTTTTGAGGTCATCTGGATTGTCGAATTGCTTTGGGTTGACAAAAATCGTCACAATCACACGGTCGCAATTGGCCTTCGCCGCATCGACAAGGCTAAGATGCCCCGCATGAAGTGCGCCCATGGTTGGCACAACGCCAATCACATCCGCGTTTGCGTGCCATGATTTGGTCAGCGCACGCAGGTCGCTGAGCTTGCGAATGATAGTGGGTGTCATGGGTTACTCCGCAAATTCATGATCGGGTGTGGGGAAGTGTCGATTGCGGACGTCGTCGGCATAGGTTTTGATGGCGGCGTCCGATTGTGCGCCGAGATCGCCGTAGCGTTTTACAAATTTGGGTTTGAAAGCCGTAAACAGCCCCAGCATATCATCCACTACCAAAATTTGGCCATCACAGGTGACGGATGCGCCAATGCCGATTGTCGGGATTGAAATGCTCTTGGTGATTTCGGTCGCCAATGCGGCAGGTATCTTTTCAAGGACCACAGCAAAGGCGCCTGCATCACTGACGGCTTTGGCATCGGTGATGAGTTGGTCATGCCCGTCGCCGCGCCCTTGGACTTTGTAGCCGCCAAGGGTGTTGATCGCTTGCGGGGTAAGGCCGATATGCGCCATCACGGGGATGCCGCGTTGGGTCAAAAATGAAATGGTGTCGGCCATATGCACACCACCTTCGAGCTTCACAGCGCCACAGCCCGTTTCCGCCATAATACGCGCGGCATTTTTGAAGGCTTGCTCGGGGCTTTCTTCGTAACTCCCAAAGGGCATGTCGATCACCACCAACGCCTCACGCGCGCCGCGCATAACCGCTTTGCCGTGTAAAATCATCATGTCCATCGTCACGCCGAGGGTGGATGGCAAACCATGGAGCACCATGCCAACACTATCGCCGACCAAAAGCACATCACAATGTGGGTCTGCGCTTTGGGCGGTAGGTGTCGTGTACGCCGTGAGGCAAACCAATGGCGTTTCGCCTTTTTGGGCTTGCACATCCATGGGTGTTTTTGCGCTATGAAACTTGCTGGCGCTCATGGGAACCTCCGAATTTAGGTGCGAGAGGTGTAAACGATTTTGCGGCTAAGGGGCAGGGAAATAGTGTCGCGGATGGGAAAAACGAAACGTAAATATAAAAAACGTCACTTATGGGCGACGTTTTCCCGTGACCATAGGTGTAATGAGGTCGTCTTTTTTCCAGAATTTATAAAAGAGGATGGCGCCAATGTGCAAAACAACCAGCACAATAAGAAGGCTTGATAGGGTTTCATGCCATCCACTGGCCATTTGATTGGTGGCGGCGTCGACTTGATCTGCGAACGGGCCTGCATTGATATAGTCTTCAGGATCGGCAAAGAGGCCAGATAGGCTTTGAATGCCCAAAAGCCCCAGAAGAGCAAAAACCGAAAGCGCACCCATGGGATTATGTCCGACCCAATGGGATGGTTTTCGCATGGGTAGCGTCTTGAGGTAGGAAAATGTGGTGCGAGGCCCGTAAATGAAATTCACGAACCGCGCGTTTTTAGGTCCAATAAGGCCCCAAATCACCCGAAACACCAAAAGCCCGATGATCCCATATCCAATATAGAAATGGAGGCTCATATCAGCGGGGCTAATTTCACCAATGATCAAATTGGTGATCACCAATGTCGCCAGCGACCAGTGAAAAATCCGCAAAGGCAGATCCCATATGGTGTCAGATGATTTGGAGACCATCATTAGAATTCTTTCTGGCGGTAGTCTTTGTGACAGGCTTTGCAGGTGCCACCAACTTTACCAAGGTTTGCACGCACACCATCAAGTGTCCCTGCATTTGCCTGTAACTCACCAACGGCGGCCACAAAATCACCGGCTTTTGCCATGTAGTCATCAAGGTTGGTCCAAATCTCAGCCTTGGCGCGGGTTTTGCCAGCCATGTCTGTGCTGGATGTGCCCGGCACCATAAGATGCGCGATGGAATAGGTTGTGAGCGCCTTGAGGTTATCGGCGTGGCGTTGGGATGTGACCGCGTCAAATTCTTTTTCACCTTTGGCGAAGGCTGCAAGAGCGCCCATATCACTCCCCAAAAGGGAGAAATAGCCGCGACGTGCGCCAATGGCGTCTTCTTCGTGGCTGCCGGCATGGGCAATGGCGGTTGTGACTGGAATTGTGAGCGCAAGGGCAAGGAGGCTGTGTTTGATCATGGCGATGTCCTATGGGTTGAAGTTATGTTGGGGCAGTATATCCAACGCATATATCATGGCCAGATGAATTCGCGCACATGTGCTCTGCAGATTTGCGCATCGGCGTTAATTCGCTCGCCAAAAAACGCACCCCACGGGGCGGGTAGATTTTAATGTCGTGCCTGGATTGTTTTTGATATCTGGAGCGGGCGAGGCGATTCGAACGCCCGACCCTAACCTTGGCAAGGTTATGCTC
>JBMYYE010000003.1:0-54497 GCA_049609065.1 Halocynthiibacter sp. | reverse complement strand
GCGATCTGCGTCTGAACGTAAATCGACGTGAATTTCAGTACACGGACCACACGGGCCCGTTGGGCCCATCATCCAAAAATTATCCGATGTGGCGATGCGAATGATGCGATCATCCGGAAGGCCTGCGTATTTTTTCCAAATATCCGCCGCCTCATCATCATCGTGATACACCGTCACGAGGAGCTTATCTTTGTTGATACCAAATTCTTTGGTGATTAGGTCCCACGCAAATGGAATGGCCTGTTCTTTGAAGTAATCCCCAAAGGAAAAGTTGCCCAACATTTCAAAGAATGTGTGGTGACGTGCCGTGTACCCCACATTGTCGAGATCATTATGCTTGCCCCCTGCCCGTACACATTTTTGCGATGTTACAGCGCGGTTATAATCGCGCGCTTCAACACCTGTGAACAGGTTCTTAAACTGCACCATGCCCGCATTTGTGAACATCAATGTTGGATCATTACGTGGCACCAATGGTGAGCTATCGACCACTTCGTGATCGTTTTTTGCGTAATAGTCCAAAAAGGTAGAACGGATTTCGTTTAAAGATGGCATTGTCTAATCCTGATCGAAAATCGGCGCATGGGGCGCCTGCATGTGAGGGTTGCGTCGAGTTTTAATTCGCCGCGCGCACTGTGTCCACTGCTCAAAGCATGATTTTGACGTTAGATCAGAGCCATACACCCTATAATTTCACGATTTTTTCCCCAAGCCTAAGATCGCCACCTTCGATAATCTGGCATAGCACACCGCGAAGCCGCAGCTGACAATACGCAGGATCATTGATCCACCCCCGTGACGCCGCCCCGTAGCGCGCCTTCCACTTTACACACGCATCGTTAAAAACATCCGAGACTTCCAACACCACATCCCCAATTTTGAGCCGCTGTCCAACCGGTAAATTGGCCTCCGTCATATCGAGATCAGCAACAAACGTATCCCCAGGATGTGGGATATTTTCCCGATCCTGCCAAACAAGATCAAGAATACGTTCAGGTAAAATACAGACCTGAATGCGCGGATCAGGGGATCCATCAGAGCGTTTCAACCATGGCGCTTTTCCCCACCGTTCCCCAAGAATTCCATCTTGGGGGGTGAGAGATATGACATCGCGAAACGCGCGCGCCCCGTAGGTTTCACGATAACAAAGCCATTTCACCATCGCATGATCCTTAGGCGCATTCAAAATATGAGGCAGCGCCGCATCAAGTTCCTGCCGCGTTAAGAAACTGTCATTACCCATTGAAATACAACCTTATTAAAAAGCACGCATCCAGATGAATGCGTGCTTCAATGCCATTCTAGCAGTGCATAAGCCTTTTGGCCAATGGGGTTTTACCCTTCGAGCACATCGTCTTTGCCAACGGCTTTCACCTCTTCTGGAGGCATATCAAAATCCAAACCATGGGCGGCGCGAATTTTGTCTTCGATCTCAAAGGCTGTTCGGTTGTTTTCGCGCAAATACGTTTTTGCGTTTTCACGCCCTTGGCCAATGCGTTCATCCCCGTAAGAGAACCACGCACCCGATTTATCAACGACGCCTGCTTTCACACCAAGATCCAAAAGCTCACCCATTTTGGAAATGCCTTCGCCATACATGATGTCAAATTCAACTTGCTTAAAGGGCGGTGCAACCTTGTTTTTAACGACTTTCACGCGGGTTGCGTTGCCAACGATTTCATCGCGGTCCTTAATCGCACCAATACGGCGGATATCCAAACGAACCGAGCTATAGAATTTCAACGCATTCCCGCCGGTTGTGGTTTCGGGGGAGCCAAACATCACGCCAATTTTCATCCGAATTTGGTTGATGAAAATCACCATACAGCCAGAGCGCGCAATGGAACCTGTGAGTTTACGCATTGCTTGTGACATCAGGCGCGCATGCACCCCAACGGAGCTATCACCCATATCACCTTCAAGTTCAGATTTCGGGGTCAAAGCGGCCACAGAATCAACCACAACCATATTCACCGCACCAGAGCGCACCAATGTGTCGACAATTTCGAGCGCCTGTTCCCCCGTATCAGGCTGTGAAATCAGCAATTCATCCAGATCAACGCCAAGTTTTTTGGCATATTGCGGATCGAGCGCGTGCTCCGCATCAACAAAGGCACAAATGCCCCCTTTTTTCTGCTCCTCTGCCACAGCATGGAGCGTCAAAGTCGTCTTGCCGGAGCTTTCTGGGCCATAAATCTCAATGATCCGCCCTTTCGGCAAACCGCCAATTCCGAGCGCAATATCCAAGCCCAACGAACCCGTTGAGGTGGCTTCAATGTCTTGGGCCGCATTGTCTTGGCCCAACTTCATGATGGAGCCTTTGCCAAATTGCCGCTCAATTTGTGAAAGCGCGGATTCAAGTGCTTTTGCTTTTTCCGCTGCTTTTTTGTCTGCTGCTTTTTTATCTGTCATGGATAATAGATCTGCCGTTGCCATTTGTTTCTCCATTCTTATCACACAGTCGCACGCCTTCGGCAAATACGTTTATGTTCTATTAATGTTCTCATTAACCTTTTGGTGAGATCAAAACAAGAACAAATCAAGTGAAATTTTCAATAATGAAACTAAAATCGAAGCTTTAATTTTCCATTAATGACGAAAAACCAAATTAATTTATGGACTTAAACAAAAAAGGCCGCCTCACAATTTTCATGTGAAGCGGCCTCTCTTTGGTTTGAAACGTGGGGTTTAGCCGACGAGTTCAAGACCTGAGAAGAAGAATGCGATTTCTTCTGCTGCTGTTTCTGGCGCATCTGAGCCGTGAACGGAGTTTTCACCGATAGAGAGTGCGAACTCTTTACGGATGGTGCCGTCTGCGGCTTCGCTTGGGTTTGTTGCACCCATAACTTCGCGGTTTTTCGCGATTGCGTTTTCACCTTCAAGAACCTGAACAACGATTGGCTCAGAGATCATGAATTCACAAAGTTCGCCAAAGAAAGGACGCTCAGAATGCACACCGTAAAACTGCTGTGCTTGGGCCAAAGTCAACTGAATGCGCTTTGATGCAACAATGCGAAGACCTGCTTCTTCGAATTTTGCCGCGATAACACCCGTTAGGTTGCGTTTTGTTGCGTCTGGTTTGATGATGGAAAATGTACGCTCTAGAGCCATGGTTTTGTCCTTTTCATAAAGGGGCACGACCGCGCACCCCGTCAAATATTCTTGCGCCCCAATAGCACGGCTTTTTTCATATGAAAAGCAGCGATTGACGCCAAGAGCATGATCAGGCACATGGGGGCATGCTAAAGATCAAAGATATCCGTTTTTCCATTGATGGCCGCCCTCTTTTTGAAGGCGCCTCTGCAACCATTCCCACCGGCCACAAAGTCGGCATCGTGGGGGCCAACGGCGCGGGAAAGACCACGCTTTTCAAACTCATACGTGAGGAACTCTCACTTGATGACGGGGCGATTGAAATCCCGACCAAAGCCCGCGTAGGCGGCGTTGCACAAGAAGTCCCCTCTTCCGCCACGTCGCTGATTGATACGGTTTTGGCGGCGGATACCGAACGCATGGAGCTGCTGATCGAATCTGAAACCGCAACCGATCCGGGCCGGATTGCCGATATTCAAACGCGCCTCACCGATATTGATGCCTGGTCCGCAGAATCGCGCGCCGCCAGCATCTTGCATGGTTTGGGCTTTGATGCGGTTGATCAAAAACGCCCCTGTAGCGATTTTTCAGGCGGCTGGCGCATGCGTGTGGCTTTGGCGGCTGTTTTGTTTTCTGCCCCTGATCTTTTGCTTTTGGACGAACCGACCAACTATTTGGATTTGGAAGGTGCACTTTGGCTTGAAAATTACCTCACGCGCTATCCCCATACGGTGTTGATTATTTCCCACGACCGCGAATTGTTGAACCGCTCCGTCGGTGGCATTTTGCATTTGGAAAGCCGTAAGCTGACGCTCTATAATGTGCCCTATGACGGGTTTGCCAAACAACGCGCCGAAGCGCGCATGCTACAAGCCGCAAGCGCCAAGAAGCAAGACGCGCGCCGCGCCCATCTCCAAAGCTTTGTGGACCGCTTTAAGGCCAAGGCGTCGAAGGCGAAACAAGCGCAATCTCGGGTTAAAATGCTTGAGAAAATGACACCAATTACGGCGCCAGAAGATGCCGCAAAACAAGTCTTTAGCTTCCCTGCTCCAGAAACGCTCTCGCCGCCGATTATTCGCATCGAAGATGGCTCCGTCGGTTATGATGGCACCGCGATTTTGCGCAACTTGAATCTTCGGATTGACCATGATGACCGGATTGCGCTTTTAGGTAAAAACGGCGAAGGCAAATCAACCCTATCAAAGCTTCTAGCGGAACGTTTGCCGTTGATGACTGGGGATACAACACGTGCACGCAAATTGCAGGTTGGCTTTTTCGCCCAGCATCAGGTCGAAGATCTGATTGTCAACGAAACACCAGTTCAGCACCTCCAAGCGGTACGCCCCGATGAAACGCCCCCAAAGTTGCGCGCCAGATTGGCGAGCTTTGGGCTCATGGCGGCGCAGGCAGAAACCGAAGTGGGGAAACTTTCTGGCGGGCAAAAAGCGCGTTTATCTCTGCTTTTGGCCACGATTGATGCTCCGCATTTGCTCATCCTTGATGAGCCGACAAACCACCTCGATATTGAAAGCCGCGAAGGTTTGATGGAGGCCCTCACCGCCTATAATGGCGCGGTGATTTTGGTGAGCCACGACATGCATCTTCTTTCAATGGTGGCCGACCGCCTTTGGCTGGTGCAAGATGGGCGCGTCAAAATCTGGGAAGATGATCTCGCGGCGTATCGACGTATGCTTTTGACCGGCGATGAAAAACCACGCACCCCAAAACATGGGGCAAAGAAAGACAAACCCAAAGTAAAAGCGGCTCCTGCCCAGCAAAAAATCGCCAAGCCCACGGTTCTTCCTTCCGTAAGCACCGCAAAAATCAACCTTAAGAAAGCCGAAGAGCGCCTTGAAAAGCTTCAAAAAATGCGTGATCGCATGGATGAACTTTTGGCAGATCCTGAACTCTACGCTCCTGTTAATCGCTCAAAGGCGCAAGATCTCAGCAAAAAGAATAAGGAGCTGACCACGGCTCTTGAAAAAGCCGAAAGCTTGTGGATGAATGCGATGGAAATCTTAGAGAAGGCAGAAAAGGCATGATTGATATCGCCCTGCTGGCCACAGCGTTTGTAACGCTCTTTGTTATTGTGGATCCCTTTGGCTTGGTGCCGGTTTTCATTGCCCTCACCGAAGGCCAGTCCGTCCAAGAACGCCGCGCCATTGCGATCAGGTCGCTCATCGTGGCGGCTGTGCTCTTGGCTATTTTTGGCGGATTTGGGGAAAGCGTGTTGAATTTCATCGGAATTTCGATGGCCGCCTTTCGGATCTCTGGCGGGATTTTGTTGTTCCTCACGGCGTTTGACATGCTCTTTGAACGCCGCACCAAACGCCGTAAAGGCCAAGCCGCAGCCGAACATGATCCGTCTGTCTTTCCAATTGCCATGCCGCTTATTGCAGGTCCCGGCTCCATGACCACGGTGATTTTGCTCTCAGACCAACTGGGATCAGGATTTGTTGGCTTTGCCACGCTCATGGGCGTTGTTGGCGCAGTTTTGATCTGTGTGTTCATCACCTTTCTCTTGGCGCCTGCAATCGAACGCGCCCTTGGTAAAACGGGCATGGTGGTGGTGACGCGGCTTTTGGGGATGCTGTTGGCTGCGCTTTCTGTGCAATTCATGATCGATGGCCTTATTGAAGCCTTCAGTTCTGTGGGGCGCCTCTAATGCAAGGTGATGATTTTGCCCGGCTTGCCTATCTCGCCCTTTTGGGGGTTGCGATCGGCGGGTGGTTTTTTGCGGAAAGTCGCAAAAATGTTGGGCAATCCATGCGTTATGCCATGGTCTGGGGGCTCATTTTTATTGGTGTCATCGCGGCCATTGGGCTGTGGCAGGATATCAAACGCGACGTTTTACCAAGCCAAAGCATCAATGGCCAAATCGTAACAATCCCACGCGGCGATGACGGGCATTACCATATTCGGCTCAACATTGATGGAACGTCTGTGCCTTTTGTCATTGATACGGGGGCTTCGGATGTGGTGATCACGATGGACACCGCCGAAATGCTTGGCTTTAAGCCTGCTGATCTTAGGTTTACGGGCTTTGCCAGCACGGCCAATGGTCTTGTGCGCACCGCGCGTATTACGCTCAAAGAGGTGCGTTTGGGCGGCATTCACGATGCCCGCGTTGGGGCCTCTGTCAATGAAGGGGATTTGTTCGATAACCTTCTTGGCATGAGTTATCTAGAGCGATATCAAAGCATTGAAATTCGCGGTGGTGAAATGGTTCTAACACGCTAATCCGCCTGAGGCGCGCTTTCGGCCTTTTTCACCCAGCCCCCATCTTGGGCCCAATATTGCGCCCCTTCTGGCGTTTTTGAAAACACCCGCCACTGATCACGTGCGCGTGCCACCGATTGTGGATCATTGCCATCAAACAGCACACAAACGCGCCGAAAGCTTGCAATTTCATCTGGCGTTAAATCCGCGTTATCCATCACCATCAAACAATCAGATTGATTGAGGTTCCCGCCCGCATGGGTGATCAAAACAGGCTGTTGTTCGGGAAACGGATCATCCGCACAGCCATGGGGCAGAAAGCTATCATCGCGGTCCGTCCAAAGTTTGTCGTCGAGCCAGTTTGCACGTGCGTCATCAACTGTACGCAATAAAACGCGGTAACCGCCTTGAACGGCCTTGCCCACCAAAAGGGGCAAGGCACGTTCAAGAGGTGTTTCTGTCAAATGATAGAAAAAAACCGCGCCCATGGTTGAGTTATTCAGGCTTTGGTTCGAATTTGTCTTTGACCAAGCGATCCAAGGCGCGCACGCCCCAGCCTGTTGCCCCTGCAGGCGCCAAATCCGTTTCCGATTTCACGGAGGCAACACCCGCGATATCAAGATGGATCCATGGCATGTCCTTTTTGACAAACACCTCTAGGAATTTGGCCGCCGTCACAGAGCCTGCCGCACGGCCGCCTGTGTTTTTGATATCCGCGACACGCGATTTGATCAGCTTATCATAAGACGCATCCATCGGCATTGGCCATGCGCCTTCGCTTTCTAAACGCGCCGATTTGAGGAAGGCTTTGCTAAAGGCTTCGTTATTGGAAAAGACGCCTGCATTATCATGACCAAGGCCAATGATGATTGCCCCCGTGAGCGTCGCAAGGTTGATCACCGCATCCGGTTTGTATTCCTCTTGCGCAAACCAAAGCACATCCGCCAAAACCAAGCGGCCTTCGGCGTCCGTGTTGATCACTTCGATTGTGTCACCTTTCATTGAGGTCACAACATCGCCCGGGCGCTGCGCCATGCCATCAGGCATGTTTTCCACAAGCCCAACAAGCCCCACAACATTGGCTGGCGCCTTACGAAGTGCGAGCGTTTTCATCACGCCTGCAACAACGCCTGCACCGCCCATATCCATGGTCATATCTTCCATGCCAGCGGCGGGTTTAAGCGAAATGCCGCCCGTGTCAAACACCACACCTTTGCCGACAAGTGCGAGTTTTTCGGCGTTTTTATCGCCGCCATTCCATTCCATAACCACGATTTTGGATGGGCTCACGGAGCCACGTCCAACCCCCAAAAGCGCATCCATGCCAAGTTTTTGCATCTCGTCTTCTTCTAACACGCGGAGTTTGAGCCCCAACTCTTTCATCGCCAGAAGTTCATCTGCGAAGCTTTCCGTCGTGAGGATATTCGCAGGTTTATTCACCAAATCGCGGGTCATAAAGACGCCTTCGGAAATGGCCGAAAGCACCGCGTAATCGGCGGTTGCTTGCGCCCCATCTTTAACCAAAACGGTGATGTCACCACGGGCCTCAGCGGGTTTTGATTTATGATCAGAAAATTCATAACCACGCAGCACCGCGCCTAGGGCGATTTGGCCTGCATTTTTGCGGTTCCCTGCCAAAATTGTGAGCGCCTCTTTGCCCGCAGATTTTGCCAAAGTTGCGCCTGCTTTGCGTGCGGCGGCTTCTTGGGGGCGCGCGGGCAATTTGACCAACACAACCGATTTTGCAGCCAGCCCTGGAAGATAGGGCAACACAATCGCATCCCCCTCTTTGAGATCGCCAAATTCATCAGAAGAAATCGCACGCAAAACCGCACCTTTGCTAAGGCGATTTAACCGCCGAACGCCCAGATCCAGTTTCCGATCATCGCCAGAAAAGATGGCAATCACCCCGTCTACATCAGCAATCGCGTCAAGGTTCAGGTCATTGAATTTTGGCTGTATTGGATCGGTCAAAGCAGTTCTCCGTAAATTGGTTTATGCTTTGTTAGCGCGTCTGGGGCACCTTGACCAGATAGGAGTTTCAAAGCGCGTGCGAATCCGATAGGTTTACCCAAAGAGCGGTTATGGGACAAAAAGGGCACGGGACGTGGGCAAGCGCGACACATATATCCTGTCACAATTGGGGGTAAGTTTTCTATTCTTCCTCCTCGTATTGTCCATGGTGCTTTGGATCAATCACGCGGTCAAACTCTTTGATGAATTGATCTCAAATGGTCATTCATTGCGGGTATTTTTGGAATTCATGCTTTTGGGATTGCCTGAACTTATTTCGCGCGTCCTTCCAATCGCAGGTTTTGCCGCGGTCATCACCGTCATCAACCGATTGTCGAGCGAAAGCGAGCTTGTGATTTTACAATCCACGGGATTGCGGATCTTTCGTTTGGCCAAACCTGTTTTTGTCATGGGCCTCTTTTTGGCGTTGTTTTCAGCCACGCTCACCCATTTCATCGAACCCATGAGCGCCAGTCGAAAAGTACAACGCGAAAATGAGGTTGCGCAATCTCTTCTCAGTAGCCAATTGCGCCCCGGTGTTTTCCTATCCTTAAGTCCGACGATCACATTTTTCGCTGAAAGCCTTGAGGACCGCGCGCGCATGTCGAATGTCGTTGTCATCGACACCTCAGATGGGCAAGACACCATTTTCCTCGCGCAAAGTGCCTTGGTCATTGATGCCGAAGATAGCCTCACTTTACTTTTGGAAAACGGCAGTATCCAAGAAAAGCAAGCCGGTAGTGATGACATCCGGTTCATTCAGTTCGAAACCTACGGGCTCGAAGTGTTAAACGCAGCCAATCAAACGAAATACACATCTAAACTGAGCGGTCTTACGTCCCCAAATCTTTATAAGAAAATGCAAACGGCCCCAAATGAGGCCACCTATAAATGGTATGAAAGTTATCTGCATGAACGCCTCGCGGCCCCCCTTTTTGCCGCCGCAATTGTGCTTTTGGGCTTTGCGCTCATGAATTTAGGTGGATTTTCGCGCACAGGGATTTGGCAGCAGATCCTAGTGGCCATTGGCATCATCTTAGCCATCAAACTCCTTGATAATCTTTGGATGTCTCAAGCCCGCAGCAGTCAAAACTTTGCATTTTATTACCTCGCGAGCGCAATCGCAGGCGGGCTTGCCATCGGGCTTCTTTGGGTCGCGGATCGTTGGCCCTTTATGATTGCACGGCTCAAAAAGATCTTTTTTGCGCGAGGGTCCACCTTATGAAGCTCCACCTCTATTTTGCGTTTAGCTTTTTAAAAATGGTGTTTTTCGTTGGCGCGGGGTTTTCCGTTTTGATGTTGCTCATCGCTATGATTGATCAGGCCCGCGCCTTTGAAAAATACGATCTGTCTGGCTTTGCGGTGCTTCAGATGACATTGCTCACCCTGCCAAAGCAGATTTACCAAATTTTGCCTTTGATCATCTTGCTTGCGACCATCGGGCTCTTTTTAAAGTTTGCCCGCACCAGTGAACTTGTCGTTGCGCGCGCGTCTGGTCGGTCTGCCCTTGAAACCCTGCTTGCGCCTGTTTTGGGCGCGCTCGGGATTGGCCTTTTTGCGCTCACAATTCTGAGCCCGATCACCGCCATTTCTGATAGCCTCTATGTGGTGAAGAAAAATCAAATTCAGTATGGGGCGGCCTCTGGCATTATTGTTGATGCTGGTGGATTAAAGCTGCGTGATAAATCCGCGGGTAAAACCCTCCTTATTCAGGCTCAACATCTGAATGAGGATGCAACCGACCTGTCTGATGTGCTCATTTTGGTATTTTCCGAGCAAAGTGTTTTACTTGAGCGCCTAGAAGCCCCCGAAGCGGTTTTGTCAAACGGCAAATGGACGGTTTATAACGCCCAAGAATGGGTGCGTAACACCGATGGCATCCTCATCCAGAACCCGACGCCGCTGGCAAAACGGACGTTTCAATCCACGCATAAACCGCAAGATATCAAAGAAAGTGCGACAAAATCGGATTTAATTTCATTTTGGCGCATGCCTGGTTTTATCAAAGCGCAACAGCATGCAGGTTTGGCGGCAGATAAATACATCATGCGGTTCCAAAGCGAACTGGCCCTGCCCTTTTTCCTGATTTCGATTGTTCTCATTGGGGCCGCTTTTACCATGAGCCCCCATCGCGGCGGAAATGTCGGCAATCGCATTATCATTGCGATCATTGCTGGATTTTCTCTCTATTTCATTCGCAATCTTTCTGGGGTATTAGGCGAAGATGGGCGGCTTCCAGTCTTGCTCGCGGCTTGGGCCCCCCCTATTGCCACCCTCTTTTTAGCGGCGGCCACTATTTTACATCTGGAGGATGGATGACGCGTCACCTTTTGAAAGCCGTCGCCCTATCGATCGGGCTTACAGCGCCATCTGTGGCGCTGGCTGTTGATCCCGCGGCCTTGGTCGCAGATCAGATTACCGTCACCGCATCAGGTTCCGTTGAGGCAACCGGATCCGTTGAGATTTTCCAAGATGGCACAACATTAAAAGCCCAAAACCTGACCTATGATCCTCAAAGCGAAACCCTAACCATCAAAGGTCCAATTACCTTAAAATCCGCAGATGGCACACGGATTTTAGCCAGCGAAGCCGAACTCAACCGGGGGCTCAGAGAAGGGATCATCAAAGGTGCACGCATCTTGATTGGCGATCGGATGCAAGTGGCGTCTTCAGAATATTACCATGAACAAGGGCGCTATGCACAGTTTCGCAAAACCGTGGCCTCTAGCTGTAAAATTTGCACCAATAGCCCCACCCCCATTTGGCACATTCGGTCCAAACGGATCATTCATGACCGCCTCGAAAAACAGCTCTATTTTGATGAACCGTCCGTTTACGTCCTAGGTGTTCCGGTCTTTTATGCCCCACGCCTTCGGTTTCCGGACCCAACCCTCAAACGCGCAACAGGTCTTTTGGCCCCTGAGCTTCGTGTTAGTACGCTCCTTGGCACACAGATTTTGACACCTTATTTTTTCAAACTCGGGGAACACAAGGACCTCACACTTACCCCACAAATTTCAAGCAAAACCAAGACACTCAACTACCAATATCGCCAAGCGTTTCACTCAGGACAGCTTTCTATCAAAGGGGCTGTCTCTGATGATGATTTGGTGGCAGGCACACGCAGCTATATCGAAGCCTATGGCGAATTTGATTTGGCGCGGGATTACACGCTTAAATTCCAAGTGCAAGATAGCTCAGACCGCGATTATATCTCTAATTATAGCTTCCCGCCCTCAAATCGCTTGCAATCGCATGTGACCCTACAACGCACACGCCGCGACAAACATGTGGATGCTGGCGTCTATCATGTCCATTCCTTACGCCAATCCGAAATCAATGATGACCTCCCCCATGATTTCATCAATTTTGACTACCGACAGCGCTTATTTCCCAATGCCATTGGCGGTGAGGTGGAACTCTCCGCAACTGGGATCGCAGCTCAAAGGGACAGCACCATTGATGTCACGGGGCGCGATTTTAGCCGCATCAGCTTGCGCGCGGACTGGAACCGGCGCTGGCAGCTCCCTCTTGGGATTGTCGCCCATACCGAAGCGCAACTCGGGAGCGACACATTTTGGGTGAACCAAGATAGCACATATTCCCAAAGCGCCCTCAACCGTGATCATATTGTTGGTGGCGTTGAATTGCGCTGGCCGTGGCAACGCCAAAGTGCGGATGGGTCTTCCAATATAATTGAACCCGTGATGCAGCTCCATTGGGCCCAAAGCAACAACGCAAAAACACCCAATGAAAATGCCACGCGTAATGGGTTCGACGAAGGCAATCTTTTTGGGTTTAGCCGTTTTTCAGGTGAGGACCTCATCGAAGACGGATTTCGTGCCAGTCTTGGAACAACATGGACACATCGTAGCACGGATGACCGCATCTATGCCTTGTCCTTGGGACGGGTGATCTATGGGGATAAACAAACGGGCCTCAACCAAGCAACCAGCCCAAACGGAAAAAAATCAAGCTGGGTCGCGTCAAGCCATGTCGCGTTCAACAGCGATTTCACTTTTAACGCGCGCGCGCTTTTTAATGACAAATTCCAAGCCTCGAAAATTGACGCGCGTTTGGCGTGGACTAACGATAAAAACACCGTGGTTTCAAATCTGATTTGGCTGCGTAAAGACCCCGATTTTGCAGGCAGCAAAAATGCCGAATTGGAATTGGCCGCGGCGCGGCGCATATCGCGCCATTGGACCATGCGCGCAGATATACGGTATAATATCGTTGAACGTGTGGCCACCAATCGCGAAGTCGGGCTGGAATACCGCAATGAATGTGTGAAGCTGAACAGCAAAATCAATCAACGCTATTCTGCCAGTACCAAGCAAAAACTTGATACACAATTTAGGATTTCCGTTGAATTTTTGGGCCTCACAGGCCATGACAAGAGTAACGGATCATATGATCGCCGTTGTAGCCACTAACACGCGCGCATCTTATCGCACGCAAATGAGGATGACATGACTTTTATCACTCGTATTTTCACCGCCCTTTGTGTGGTGTTTTCGGTAACAAGCGCCGACGCGAAAAATCAGTTTGCCCCTGTTGTGGTGGTCAATGAACGCGCGGTAACGGGCTATGAACTCCAACAGCGTATGAAATTTGTGCGCGCTTTGGGGGCCAAAGGGGATATTCGCAAAGTTGCTCTTGATGGCTTGATCAATGAACGCATTCAGCTTCTCGAAGCCCGCAAAATGGGCATTGGCGCCACGGGCGACCAAATTCAGCTGGGCATGGAAGAGTTCGCCGCGCGTGGTGGGCTCACTGTCGAACAGTTTAGTACACTTTTGGGGCAAAATGGCATCGCAGTGGAAACATTCCGTGATTTTATTGCTTCGGGGCTTTTGTGGCGCGAAGTCGTGCGCGCCAAATTTGTCGGGCTCGTACAAATTAGTGACCGCGAAGTCGAACGCGCCATCGCAAATGGCGGTGCCACCCCTGGTGTTAAAGTCCTTTTGTCAGAAATCCGGCTTCCAGCCGATGCCAATAATGCCAAACGGTCCTTGACCCTTGCCGATCAAATTAGCGCCATGACGTCGCCGCGTGATTTCGCGCAAGCCGTGCGCAAATATTCCAACGCGCCCAGCAAAGGCACAGGTGGCAAACTCAACTGGATCCCACTAAAAGCGCTCCCTCCTGCGGTTCAGTCTGCCGTTCGCAACCTCAAAGAAAACGAAGTATCCCGACCCATTCGCAATGGCGAAAGCATCGCGCTTTACCAACTTCGCGCCAAGGAAATGACACGCAAAGGTAGCCCCTCAAATCAATCTCTTGAATATGCACAGCTGTTTTTGCCAGAAAACGCAAAGATTACAAAAATCCGCCAATCCGTTGATACCTGTGATGATCTTTATGGTGTGGCCAAAGATATGGCCCCAGAAGCACTCCAACGCGATACAAAACCTTTGGGTTCAATCCCAGCAGATATCAGCCGCGAACTGGCAGGACTTGATGATGGAGAAACCTCCATCGCACTCACACGAAATGGGGGTGCCACGCGGGTTTTGCTTATGCTCTGTGGCCGCGTATCCTTAGCGGACCAAGAAGCCTCACGCGCAGAAGTGTTGGATCAATTGCGCAATGAGCGCATCACATCCTATGCGGCGGGCTATATGGCTGAGTTGCTTTCAGAAGCCACAATTATCTATCCGTGATCCTTTGATATGACACATGCCGCCCCTCTTATCCTCACCTGTGGGGATCCGTCAGGTATTGGACCTGAAATCGCGGTGCGTGCGTGGCAAACACGGCAAACGGCGCCTTTTGTCTATCTCGGCGATCCTACGCATTTGCCCGAAAACGCCTGTTTTGAGGTGATCACAACTCCACGTGACGCCCACGACATATGGCCGCGCGCCATGCCTGTTTTGGCCCATACATTCAACGCCCCAGCCCCCAAAGGCCAGCCAGATCCGCGCAATGCCCAAGGGGTGATCGACGTGATCGCGCGGGCTGTATCGCTTGTTCAATCAGGTGAGGCCTCCGGCCTTTGTACCAATCCAATCCACAAAAAAGAGCTCCAAGACCATGCGGGCTTTGCCTATCCGGGGCATACGGAATTTTTGGCCCATCTTGGCGGCGATGTGGATGTGGTGATGATGTTGGCCTCTGATGTGCTTCGGGTGGTGCCCGCGACCATTCATATCCCTCTTTGTGAGGTTGCCCAAACCCTGACCCGCACGGGGTTGCGCGCCGTGATTGAGACCACACATCAAGGGCTAATTGACAATTTCGGGATCAACGCCCCACGCATCGCCATCGCGGGCCTTAACCCCCATGCGGGCGAAGGCGGCAAAATGGGCACCGAAGAAAACGATATGATCGCGCCTTTGATCGCGGAACTTGCGCAAACAGGCATGAAAATCACAGGCCCCCATTCCGCCGATACAATGTTTCATGATCGGGCGCGAACATCCTATGATGCTGCGATTTGCATGTATCATGATCAGGCCCTGATCCCCATAAAAACATTGGCATTTGACAGCGGTGTGAACGTAACACTTGGGTTGCCGTTTATCCGCACCTCCCCCGATCACGGCACCGCATTTGACATCGCAGGCCAAGGCATCGCACGTGCAGATAGCCTCATCGCGGCCCTCAACATGGCGGCGGATATGGCGGAAAGGACAGGCGGATAATGGCACAGATTGACGGGCTCCCGCCCCTTCGGGATGTGATTAACACCCATGGGCTCACGGCTAAAAAAACATTGGGGCAAAATTTCCTGTTGGATTTAAATCTCACGGCAAAAATCGCCCGCCAAGCCGGGGATTTGACGCAATGTGATGTGCTTGAAATTGGTCCAGGCCCTGGGGGATTGACCCGTGGTCTTTTGGCCGAAGGGGCACGCAAAGTGTTGGCCATTGAAAAGGACGCGCGCTGTATGCCCGCGCTCGCGGAGATCGCTGCCGCCTACCCTGACCGCTTACAAGTGATCGAAGGCGACGCGCTTGAGGTTAATCCCCTCGCTCATCTGACGCCGCCCATCCGTATTGCAGGCAATTTACCATATAATGTCGGCACCGAACTTTTGACCCGCTGGTTAAGCCCTGACACATGGCCACCTTTTTGGGACAGTCTCACGTTGATGTTTCAAAAAGAGGTGGCGCAGCGCATCGTTGCGCAACCGGGCGGCAAAGCCTATGGGCGGCTCGCGATTTTAAGCCAATGGCGGTGTGATGCACAGATCGTCGTCGCCCTACCACCAGAAGCGTTCACTCCGCCGCCCAAAATTCATTCCGCGGTTGTACATCTCAAACGTCTTGAACAGCCACGCTTTGAAGCCAACGCAAAAACGCTTTCGATGATTGTCGCCATGGCGTTTAATCAACGACGTAAAATGCTTCGCGCGTCCCTAAAAGCGCTACATCCCGATGTGGAAACACTCTTGACCACAGCAGGTATCAAACCGACCGAGCGCGCCGAACAAGTGTCCATCGAAGCCTTTTGCGCCCTTGCGCGCGCGTTTGAAGCCACCAAAGGTAAATCCTAAACCCAAGATGCAAAAAAGGCGCCTCACAGCGCCTTTTTGTATTTGAATTGCCTGAATTGCCTATTCCGCAACACTGCCTTTGGGCGCGTCAGCTTGTGGCGCATTCGCGTGTTCTGCGGCCTCAGGTTTTGGCTTTCTTGGGCGCGGTTTGCGCTTTGGTTTTGGCTCAGCCATCGGTTCCGCAAGCATCGGCAGTTCAGAAATATCTGGCTGCGGTGTTTCGGATGGGTCCGTTGCGGCAACAGCTTCTGCTTCGCGCTCTGCGCGCTTTGTTTCACGATGTGCTTCACGTTCTTGACGTTGGGCTTCGCGTTCTTCTTGGCGCTTGCGGTTTGCCTCTTCTTGCTCAGCGCGGCGGGCTTCGGCCTCACGTTGGGCGTCGCCAAAGATACGAATGTAATGTTCCGCATGCTGTTGGAAGTTTTCCATCGCCACGCGGTCATTTGCCAATTGTGCATCGCGGGCCAATTGCCCGTATTTTTCGATAATTTGCTGAGGCGTGCCGCGCACTTTGCCCTCAGGACCTGAACTATCATAAACGCGATTAACGTTGTTACCGTTGTTGTTATTACGGTTGCGGTTATTTTTACCGCGAGAGCGTGATTTTGGTGATCTCATGATACTAAAATATAGCCTATCTCTGGCATGCGCATATTTCCATGTGGAAAATAACGCGGTTTTGCGTTCTCATTCGCGTTGATTATTCGGCGAAATCAGCGTCTGTGATCGCAGTGGTCACTTTCGTACGCTGATGCACACCAATAACCTCCCACACTTGTGAATTACAAGTAAAAACTCCTGCAAACGCGTTAAAATGCCCTAAATATCGGCGAAAAGCTGCGGGTTTAGCCATAAATGGCACCCCGCACGCGCGCTGTCAGGTCAAAGAGCGCCTGTTTTTCAACAAAACCAGCAGTTTCAAAGATCTCGCGCACTGCCGCATGCTGGGTCACGCCAAACTCCACAATAATACGACCATCTACGTTGAGATACGGTTGGGATTCGGCGGCGATCACGCGGTACGGGTCCAACCCGTCCCCTTCGGGGGTTAAGGCCATGCGCGGTTCATGATCGCGCACTTCTGGCGATAGGTCCGCCATTTCATCCGCACGAATATAAGGCGGATTGGACATGATAAGATCAAAACGCCCCTCAACGGCCGAAAACCAGTTTGAGTGCTTGAATGTCGCCGCAACATCATGGGCAGATGCGTTTTCTTCAGCCACACGCAGCGCATCCATGCTCAAATCCACACCAAGGCCTATAGGCGCCATGCCTTTGGCCGCGCCTTCCTTCATCACTGTGATTAAAATCGCGCCAGATCCTGTGCCCAAATCCAAAACCGTTGAAAAGGGCTGCGCCAGCGCCGCTTCGACCAAGGTTTCGGTTTCTGGACGTGGATCCAACACCGCTGACGTTACTTTAAACATGCGGCCATAAAAATCACGCCGCCCGAGAATTTGTGACACGGGTTTGCGCGCTGCGCGGGCCTCAGTGAAAGCGTCAAAGCGGGCTTGTGCCTCAGATGTGAAAGGATCGTGTAAATGCAAGGTGAGGCGCGTGGCCTCAACCCCCATTGCTTCGGCAAGCAAAAGCCGCGCATCACGAGGCGCATCTTCGATCCCTGCGTCTTTTAGGCGCTTGATTGCCGCAATAAGGGCGGGCTGCGCGCTCATGCCTCCATATCAGCAAGCTGGGTTGCTTGGTGATCGGCAATCAATGCATCAATCGTTTCATCAAGATCCCCTGCCATAATCTGATCAAGCTTATAAAGCGTGAGATTGATCCGGTGATCGGACATGCGACCTTGGGGGAAATTATAGGTGCGGATGCGTTCAGAACGATCGCCCGACCCGACTTGTGATTTACGATCAGCGGAGCGCGCATCATGGAGTTTTTGGCGCTCCAAATCATAGAGGCGCGTTTTTAGAACCTGCATCGCGATTTCGCGGTTGCGGTGCTGGGATTTTTCGGAGCTGGTGACCACAATACCAGAGGGCATATGCGTGATACGCACCGCACTGTCGGTTGTGTTCACATGCTGTCCACCAGAGCCAGACGCGCGCATTGTGTCGATGCGGATGTCTTGGGCGGCAATATCAATGTCCACGTCTTCGGCTTCGGGTAAAACAGCCACGGTCGCCGCAGATGTATGCACACGCCCGCCGCTTTCGGTTTCAGGCACCCGTTGCACACGGTGCACGCCGCTTTCAAATTTAAGCCGCGCGAAAACGCCGACACCTTGGACGTTGATCACGGCTTCTTTGATCCCACCGAGTTCCGATACGCTTTCTTCGATGATGTCAAATTTCCAGCCACGGGTTTCAGAATAGCGCTGATACATCCGAAGGAGGTCACCCGCAAAAAGCGCCGCTTCGTCGCCGCCTGTTCCAGGACGAATTTCGATCATGGCGGATTTGCTATCTGCTTCGTCTTTGGGCAAGAGCGAAAGCTTGAGGCTTTGCTCAGCCTCAGGCAAACCTGCCTCAAGGGCTGGCAATTCTTCTTCGGCCAGTTCACGCATATCGGGATCATCCAGCATCGATTTGGCCTCTTCGATGTCTGCCAAACGTTGCTCATAGGCGTGGATTTCTTCGACAACAGGTCGCAATTCCGAATATTCGCGCGCGAGCTTGGCGATTTCCTCACCAGAGGCGCCGTCGTTCATTTTTGCTTCGAGAAATTCGAACCGTTGGGTGATTTGGCGGAGTTTATCTATAGGAACCATGATCCTGAAATCCAACATTCCCCTCGAAGGGTCAAGGGAAAAGCGCTACATCAGCGCCAGAAGCCAGCTTTGAATGCGCGCTTGGTTCACCCCCATGTCGGATTTCCCAAATCGAAGCCGCCCATATATGGCCAATTGCGCCTTATCCCCCACCATACGCACCGCAACCGATGTGTAATCTGGAAAACCCCAAAGTTTTGAGCGCGTGACATAGGTGACATGGCCATCCTCAACCGATCCCGCAAGCCGAACCGTGCGCGGTGTCGCCATCACAACCGCATCAACGCGCGCCATGAGATCCGCATCAGAGAGGTCAAATCCAAGATCGGCATTCTCAGATTGGTTATGGGTATAAGATCCCGCGTCGCGCCCTGAGGGGTGATCAAATGGATCAACATGCCAGCGGCTGGCGTCACTGGGGGCAAAGCGCACATAGAGCGCAAATCCCGCAACCGCGAGGATAATAAGCCGGAAAATCATCTATCTACCCTCAAATTTAGCAGCGCGTTTTTGGCTAAAGGCCAAGACACCTTCTTTGAAATCGCGGGTCGCGGCGCATTCGCCTTGGTAGCGGCTTTCAAGTTCAAGCTGCTCATCCAAGCTCCGATCCAAAGAGCCATGAATGGCTTTCTTAATGCGCTTATAGCTTTCGGTTGGGCCATGGGCCAAAGCGGTGGCGCGCGCATGCCAGTGGGCATCATATTTGGCTGCAGGCACAACTTCGTAGATCAAGCCCCAGCTTGACGCTTGTTCGGCCGTGATAGGATCGGCGAACAACGCCGCCCCCATGGCTTTGGCTATGCCCATCTGGCGGGGCATCAAATAGGTGCTGCCTGCATCTGGCATGAGGCCAATACGTGCGGCCGCTTGCATGAAAATCGCATTTTCCGAGGCAATCACCACATCACAGGCCAGAGCCAAACTCACCCCAGCCCCCGCACATGCGCCATCCACGGCAGCCATGGTCGGCACAGGACAATCATAGATCGCACGCACCATCGGTTCGTATTCATCACGGTGGATGCGTTCGGCATCCTCAGATGCTTGCTTCATATCGCCACCGATATCTTGGCCAGAACAAAATGCCCCGCCTGCCCCCGTGATCACAATCGCACGGGCATGGCCCGCGGCATATTTAATCACATCGGTAATTTCCGCACGCATCAGCGTCGTTAATGCATTTTTATGGGTCGGTCGGTTTAACGTCACCGTTGCCAATTGGTCGGTAATGTCCAGAAGAATGGTTTCGTAATCCATGGGGCCTCTCTATCTCTTGGGATCAAGATAGGGATTATTCACAGCAATAAAAGCCAGACTTTACGTCAGCGGGCTTATTTATCCAAAATATCACGAAGCTTGGCTTCTTCTTCGGGGCTTAAAGGCGTGGCTTCGACCTCAGATTTGCGGGTCCGGCCGCGCACATACAAAACAGCCCCGAAAAGCGCCAGCAGCAAGGACACAGGCCCAATCAACCACAGCACGATATTTCCGCCCGTGGCTTTGGGGTTCAAAAGCACATATTCACCAAACCGATCCACAAGATATTGCACCGCCTCTTCGTCACTGTCGCCAGCAACCAAACGTTCACGCACCAAGAGCCGTAAATCACGGGCCAATTCCGCATTGGAATCATCGATGTTTTCATTGCGACACACTAGGCACCGTAAGCCTTTGGACAACTCACGCGCCCGTGCTTCTAGCTTCGGGTCGTCTAGGATTTCATCGGGCTGCACAGCCAATGCAGGCCCTGTCAAAAGCAAAAGAATAAGGAAAACACGTTTGACAATTATCATGTTGTGGCCTTTTGGATATCACGTTTTTTGGTACCTGCTGCCACACGGTAGCGCCGGTCAAAGAGCGATAGCAACCCGCCAAACGCCATAATAATCGTGCCCGTCCAAATCCAATTGGCAAAGGGTTTAATATAGGACCGAACGGCCCATCCGCCTGAGGCTTGTGCATCGCCAATCACGAGGTAAACATCGCGGAAAATGCCGTTATCAATGCCCGCTTCGGTGGTGGGCATCGATTCAACCGGATAGGTCCGCTTTTCAGGATAAACCGTCGAATGAACCGTGCCATTTTTACCGATCTGCATTTCTGCCTTCAGCGAAATATAGTTTGGGCCGGGTTCACGGCGCACATCTTTGAGCGTGATTTCATAGCCGCCAACGCTAAACGTGTCACCGATTTCCGCCACGCGGATATCTTCGACCTCCCAAGCCATCAGACCCGAAATACCAATGAAGACAATTCCAAGCCCGGAATGGGCAAACATTTTGCCCCAATCGGCGCCTGGAAGTTTGACCAAGCGTTTGAATTTATTCCCACGGCGCCCTGTTCGCATCCACAGATCGCGCATGGCACCCAAAATGATCCATGTGCCAAAAAACACGCCAATGGGTCCAAGATTGCTGCGCCCTGTTTGCATCGCATAGATCAGCAACATAAGCGCCAAAGACAAGGCAAATACCCCCGACATGGATTTAACTGTGCGGCCCAACCGCGCGCGTTTCCACGGCATGATTGATCCTAAAGGGAGCAAAATCGCGATTAAAACCATAATCGGCGTGAAGCTCATGTTGAAAAACGGTGCCCCGACTGAGATTTTACGCCCAAGCAAAATTTCCGCCAAAAGCGGCCAAATTGTCCCTGCAAACACCCCAAGAGCCGCCACACCCAAAAGCACGTTATTCATCACCAACGCGCTTTCACGTGAGGCAATGGCAAAAACCCCCTTGGCCTGCATCGCCGAAGCGCGCGCCGCAAAGAGCGTCAAAGCGCCCCCAACAAAAAATGCTAAGATGAAGAGGATAAATACGCCGCGCTCTGGATCATTTGCGAAAGCATGCACCGAGGTGATGACACCTGAGCGCACAATAAATGTCCCGATGAGAGAAAAACCAAACGCCATGATGGCCAAAAGCACGGTCCATGCTTTTAAGCTTTCGCGTTTTTCAACAACAATCGCCGAATGCAACAAAGCCGCACTTAACAACCATGGCATAAGCGATGCGTTTTCGACAGGATCCCAGAACCAAAAGCCACCCCAACCGAGCTCATAATAGGCCCACCAAGACCCAAGACCGATCCCAATTGTGAGGAAAATCCACGCAGCCAATGTCCATGGGCGCACCCAACGGGCCCAAGTCGCCCCGACGCGGCCTTCGATCAAGGCGGCAACGGCGAAGCTAAACGCCATAGACAGCCCAACATAGCCCAAATACAAAAATGGCGGATGAAATGCGAGCCCGACATCTTGTAATAGCGGGTTCAGGCCAAGCCCGTTCATGGGCGGTTCAACCAAACGTGTGAACGGGTTTGAGGTAAATATCACAAACCCCAAAAACGCAACACCAATGGAGCCTTGCACCGCCAAAACACGCGCGCGTAATGTCGCCGGGAGGTTCTTCCCGAACCAGCTGGCCATGGCGCCAAAAAGCGCCACAATGAGCACCCATAGCAACATCGAGCCTTCGTGATTGCCCCAAACACCCGAGATTTTGAAAATCATCGGCTTATCCGTGTGGGAATTCGCATAGACCAAATTCACCGAGAAATCCGATGTGACAAACGCATATGTCACGGCGGCAAATGAAAACGCGATAAGTATGAATTGCACCCGCGCGGCACTGTCACCAAAGGCCATCAATGCCGTCTGGTTGCGCTGCGCCCCAATGAGGGGAAGGATCGTTTGCAATATGGCAATCGCAAAGGCGAGAAGAAGGGTATAGTGACCAAGCTCAATAAACATATTCGCTTTTTACGCGGCCAAAACGATGGGGACAATGCGCAATTTCGTGATCAGCCAAAATGTCGCTTATTTTAGAAGAATACTTTGACGCCAATCCTCTAGCGCCGCATTGTTTTTAAAGGGTTTTTCAACATATGGAGCTGGTTCTGCCTGATGGCGTCGCACGGGTCTTTTTAAGGAAATGATGTTTTGGCGCACGGCATTTGTCTTGGCCAGGGTTTCTGCCATGGATTTTTGAAATTCCTGCCCCTTAAGTTGATGACGCGCCCCAAAATAAAAGCTCACAATCGCGCCCATCAGCCACCAAAGCGCCTCTGGTACCAGCTGCAACCCTTGCATACGCGCCGAAAACCACAATGGATCCACCATGGCCATCACAAAAAGTCCAATCGTGCCAAAGGCCAACATCGGACGCGGTAAGCGGTTCAGCCCATCAACAAACCGATCAAAACGCCCCTTATTGGCATGCGTGAACTCTTTGCCAAATTGCGAAAGCGCATCACGGCGTGCCATCACATCCCGGATGGCCCCTTGTTCTTTGTTTTCGGTGAAGACCTCTATCGTGTCCTTTAAGGCGTTTTTTCCGCCCCCAAACACAAATGAAAAAACTGTTTCCATCAATCCCATTTTGCCACCCTATTTTTATGTTCTGTTAAAGAATAGTGATACCGCGGTGCGAGAAACTCTTCGGCCCGCTTGATCCAGCCGCCCTTGCCCCCTGAACGCGCACGGGCATATTTACGTGATGCCCGCCGCTGGTCCGCCAAGCCATAGTAAAAATTGCGCCTCTCAATGCCATATGCATCCACAAAATGATCTGGGGCCACGCGCAAGGCCCATTGACAGGCCAAACGCGTTTGAGCCCCTATTGACCCATCAACTTTGACCTTTGCCCCAAGGCTGCACAAGAGGCGTTGCAATATCCTAATTGCATTGCCACCTGAATTGACAAACATATCAAAAACAGAGGCTTGGATTGATTTTGGTAGCGTGTCAATTTTGGGTTTATAAAAATATTCCTTAAGGAATATATCAACGGCCTGCTCCTTTGTGATGCGCTTGACATCGCGCGCATCTACCTGCCCATTCTCGTCCAGATCCAATCCCAAACGCCGTGCGGTATGAATGGTGACACCAAATTTTGTGGCACCTCCTGGATCATCAGGATCATTCACATATCCCCCCTCACGGGCGACGATATCTTGGGCTAAGTCTTCAACTGTTTTCATCCCATTTCCCCATCATTTGGACAGAAACAGGATGAAAAAAAATAGTTAATTATCGGTAGAGCTTGCGGCCTCAGGTTGATACACGCCTTGTTCTTTTAATGCATCGACAACTTCTTTGGGCATATAGCTCTCATCATGTTTGGCAAGGATTTCTGAGGCGACAAATACGCCGTTTTTCATCTGCCCAGTGCCAATCATGCCCTGACCTTCGTCAAATAAATCAGGTAAAATCCCCGTATAAGACACGGCCACTGTGCCGCCGCCATCGGTGACTTTAAAAGTGATTGTTTCACTTTCGTTGCGGACCAAAGATCCTTCTTCCACAAGACCACCAAGGCGAAATGTTTCGCTCGGCGGGGGTGGTGAGGCCACGACTTCCGCCGGCGAGCGGAAATAATTAATCCCATCTTTCAACGCATAACCGATCAACGCGGTAGAGAGTGTGAGTGCGACAAATGCCACAAGGACAACTTGAATGCGTCTTTTTTTCTTTAAACTATTCATATACTTATGGGAAAACTGGCGCAAGCATGAGCCCCGCAGTTTCCTCTTCTCCGAGCATAAGGTTGGCATTTTGAAGCGCTTGACCAGATGACCCTTTGGTTAGGTTATCAAGGGCCGTCACAACAATCGCGCGGCCTTCAATCCGGTCAGCAACAACACCGATGTGACAGAAGTTCGACCCACGCACATGCCGCGTGGATGGCATTTTGCCCATCGGTAAAACTTGGATAAACGGCTCATCCTTATAGGCCGCCACCATCGTATCATAAATCGCCTGCGCATCACCTTTCACATAGGTTGTGGCAATAATTCCACGGTTTGCAGGCAAAAGATGCGGGGTAAACTGCACATGAACAGGACGTCCAGCAATGGCGCTAAACTCTTGATCAAACTCACCTAAATGACGGTGTGTGCCACCCGCGGCATACGGGTGTGCACCTTCAGAAAGCTCCGCATGAAGTAGGTTTTCCTTGAGGGACCGACCCGCGCCAGAAACCCCCGTTTTGAGATCGATGATGATATCATCGAGATCAATAACGCCCGCTTCGATCAAGGGACGCAAACTATATTGGCCCGTCGCCGCATTACATCCGGTGCCCGCAACAAGGCGTGCGTTTTTGATGTCTTCCCGATAGAATTCCGTCAGTCCGTAGACCGCCTCTTTTTGCAAATCGAGCGCCGAATGGGCACGGTCATACCATTTTTCATATTCAGCAGGATCACGCAGTCGAAAATCAGCCGACAGATCCACGATTTTAACGTTTTGCGGCAGCTTACTAATCACCTCTTGTGACGTCGCGTGCGGCAATGCGCAGAAAACCAGATCAATATTGTCAAAATCAATCGCGTCAATTTTCACCAATGTTGGCAGATCCAAATGCGCCAAATGCGGAAAGACATCCCGCATTTCCATGCCGGCTTTACGATCTGCAGACAGGGCAGAAATTTCAATGGATGGATGTGTCGCAAGCAAGCGCACCAATTCCGCGCCCGTATATCCAGAGGCCCCAAGAATTGCAATTTTATGTGTCATAACAGTAGGTTCCATTGACATATTAATGTATTAAGCAGATATGAATTCAATCTTGCGTTTCAAGAGCTGTGTTGCCCGATTGGACACAGATCGCGTATCACCTGAGGTCAAAAATTTACTCTCTTGTCCCGTTCCGCGCATTTTTGGATGGCGCTCAAGATAGTCAGCGAGGCTCTCTGCCACCAAATTTGCTTGGGAAAACACCTTCACATCCGGACCAAGAGCCGCTTGAAATGCATCCTCCATCAAAGGGTAATGGGTGCAGCCCAAAATCGCAGCCTGCGGATCTGGCATACGGCGTTTTAGAGCATCCACATGACTTTGAACCAACGCATCCGCGAGGATCATGTCGCCGTCTTCGATTGCATCCACAAGCCCGCCGCATGGTTGCGCTTCGACATCCACACCAATGGCGCGAAACGCCAATTCACGTTGGAAGGCGCGGCTAGATACCGTTGCTGGGGTCGCAAAAAGGCCCACATGTTTCGTATCAACCTCACGCGGTGGGGAATTGTCGCCCCAATTGCGTTCGGTGAGCGCCTCAATCAAAGGCACAAACACGCCGAGCACCCGCTTGCCCTCTGGAATCCATGCCTCCTGCATACGCCGAAGCGCCGCAGCAGAGGCCGTATTACAGGCCAAAATAACAAGATCACAGCCCTCATCCCACAACCGTTCCGTAGCTTTGCATGTGAGGTTATAGATATCATCAGGCGTGCGAACGCCGTAGGGCGCATTCGCATTATCACCAAGATAAACAAAGGGTTGACCAGGAAGACGCTTTGCCGCAGCGTCCAGTACAGTGAGGCCACCTAGGCCTGAATCAAATATTCCGACTGCCATTTTTCTTATACTTCTCTTCGAACTCAAACCCCAATGAGTGAGGCTCTAGATCCTCTTTGGACAACTCATACGTCTTCGCACGTAAGAAGTCCATCATTGCCCGTGCGTCGCGACCAAATTCGTTCAATATGTCGCGATCAACCGCAGCCCCAATGGATATTTTCGCGGGCGTATCCACCTTTTTGCGAAACTCGCGGATCAACAATGCCAACCGCAAATTGGGATGGAGGTGGCTTGCGATTTGAAAAAGCCGTGAATTGTGCCCCTCAAAGCAAACGGGCACCACGGTTGCCTTTGATTTCATGATCATTTTTGCCGTAAAATTGCGCCAACTTGGGTCCATCGGCCGTGAAAACAACGTTTCAGAAGTGGACACAGTACCGCCGGGGAAAATGCCAATTGCCCCCCCATTTTTCAAAAACGATTGCGCCTCTTTGCGGGTTTCTAGGTTGGTTTTCATTGCATCGCGCGTTTCATCAAAGCGCACCGGTAATATGACCTCATCCAAGGCTTGCGCCTTGCGAAACACATGATTTGCAAGAATTCGGAACTCACCTGCCCGCCGCTGATCAAGAAGATACCCCATCAAAAGCCCATCAAGAATTCCAAAGGGATGATTTGCCACGACAACAAGCGGCCCCTCACGAGGAATGGCATCTAGCTGCCCGCGCACGACATCCAAGGAAAGCCCATAGCGCCTGACGACCACATCCCAAAAACTACGCCCTGCATCCACATCGTTTTGATATCCATCCGCGCGCCGAATGAGATGCGGGCGCCCCGTGGCATTTTCAACGGTTCGGATCATCACCTTGCCCAACCGCGTCTGTGCGGAACTGGCATAGCTGATGTCACGGCTCACGTCGCGGGTTTGCGCATTGTTGGGTTTCATAGGGTTTTCACATCCTCTTTCGCTCTTTAAGCCATAGAGGATGTGAATTTCCAAGAGAGGATTGCCCCTAAGCCGCTTTTTTCGCGGGTTCCCCACGAATTGCGGCCCAAAGCACATCCCGTTTGCGCGCAGCTTCCGCCATCGCTGCCTTCTTCACAGGCCCAAATCCACGAATGTCATCTGGCAATTGCAGGAGCGCCAAAACATCCCCATGATTTTTTGCCGTCAGAAGCGGAAGAACCGCCGTCAGATCCGCCTCATATTGGGCGATGAGTGCCCGCTCAGCACGGCGTTCTTCGGTTCGTCCAAACGGATCAAGCCCAGTTCCCCGCACGCCTTTCATCCACGCCAAAATCTTAAACCCATGACGCATCCATCCGCCAAAGATCCGCTTCTTTGGCCGTCCGTTATGGGTGCTCCCCCCAAGAAACGGTGGGGCAAGGTGATATTGCAATTTGAAGTCACCATCAAATTCAGCTTTCGCCTTCTCCGCTGTCAGAAGATGAAGACGCGCAACCTCATATTCATCCTTATATGCCAATAGTTTATGATAATTATGCGCAACGGCGTCTTTGAGATCAACATCAGAAATACCATCTAAAACAGTGAGGTATTTTCTCCGCAGATTATCGGATTGATACGCCGCCAAATGCGCCGCACGGGCCGCAACTTTCCCATCGAGCGTCTCTTCTTCGACAGCCGGACGGCGCAATAATTTGCGCGCCTCACCTGGGTGCAGCATCGCCCATCGTCCAAGGTCAAACGCACGCAAGTTGCGCTCAACCGCAGCCCCATTTAGCGCGATCGCCTGCTTAATGGCGTCTTTGCTGACGGGAACCAAACCTTGTTGGAATGCAGATCCCAAAATCATCATGTTGGAAAAAATGCTATCGCCCAATAAGGCTTTGGCAAGCTCCGTCGCGTCATAGAACGCGACACGCCCCTGAAGCCGCGCCTCTAGCTGTAGCGTCAACCGGTCATGTGGGATTTTAAAGTCCCGGTTTTGGGTAAATTCACCTGTCACAATATCATGCCCATTGACCACAGCGCCCGTCCGGTCCCCATGCAGCAGCCCAATGGTTTTCGCCCCAGCAGAGGTCACAAGATCGCCACCGATTAAGGCATGCGCCTCCCCAGGTGCGACGCGTATTGCGCTGATATCAGAAGGTTTTTCTGCTAACCGGCAGTGAATATGTACGGCGCCACCTTTCTGGGCGAGCCCTGCCATTTCCATCATCCCTGCCCCTTTACCATCGAGATGCGCCGCCTGCGCCAAGATCGCGCCAATGGTGACAACACCCGTGCCGCCCACGCCAGTGATCACAACGTTAAATGTACCGTCGATTTTCGGCAAAGCGGGATCTGGCAAATCAGGAAGATCGAGGCTCTTGGTTGCCGTTTTCTTAATCTGCGCTCCTGTCACCGTCACAAATGACGGGCAAAATCCATCCACACAGCTAAAATCTTTGTTACAGCTGGATTGATCGATTTTCCGTTTGCGACCAAACTCCGTTTCAACAGGTGCGATGGACACACAGTTCGACTGCACCCCACAATCCCCGCAGCCTTCGCAAATATCCGTATTGATAAAAATGCGCGCATCTGGATCTGGGAACAACCCGCGTTTGCGGCGCCGGCGTTTTTCTGCGGCGCAGGTTTGAATATACACAATCGCAGAGACGCCTTTGATGGTTGCCATTTTCTCTTGAACGTTCATCAATTCAGACCGCGGATAGGTCTTAATGCCCGATGGAAAACGTGCAAAATCAATATCTTCCTTCTCATCATAAACGATTGCGATTTCTTTCACGCCCATGGCTTGGATTTCACGCGTGATCCGATCAGCGGTCAAATCACCTTCGTTTTCCTGCCCACCCGTCATGGCCACCGCGTCATTGAAAAGGATCTTATAGGTGATATTCGTGTTGGCCGCCAAAGCCGCACGAATGGCCAAAACGCCCGAGTGGTTATAAGTGCCATCGCCAAGATTTTGGAACACATGATCGCGGGTGGAAAACGGCGCCTCGCCGATCCAGTTGGCCCCTTCGCCCCCCATTTGCGTGAACCCAACCGTATCGCGGTCCATCCATTGCACCATATAGTGACAGCCAATGCCCGCATATGCGCGTGCGCCTTCTGGCAGTTTTGTAGAAGAATTATGCGGACAGCCCGAACAAAAATAGGGAATGCGGCTTGTGATTTCTTCTGCGTTCTCCGCGCGCTTCACATCCGATAAATGCGCAAGGCCCGCTTCAATTTTTGAACTGGAACAGCCTTCATCAATGAGCACTTTTCCAACTTTTTCGGCAATCATGTTTGGATCAAGCGCATAGCGCGTTTGGAAAAGATCATTCCCTTGATCATCCTTCCAGCCAAACACCCGACGCGCCCGTCGATCATTGAAGATTGCTTCTTTGGCTTGCACCTCAATGAGTTTTCTTTTTTCTTCAACAACTACAATAAGATCGAGGTCTTCTGACCACTCTTTAAAGCTCTCCATATCAAGAGGCCATGTCATGCCAACTTTGTAAGTTGCAATGCCAAGGCGACGGGCTTCTGTCTCATCAATTCCCAAGAGAGAAAACGCATGTTCAAGGTCAAGCCAGTTTTTACCAGCTGCCACAAATCCAACTTTTGCGGATTTATCCCCCATCATTGGTTTGTCGAGCTTATTGGCGCGACCAAAGGCTTCTGCGGCGAAGCGCTTATATTGAATCATCCGCTCTTCTTGGGCAACTGGCGTATCACCAAGGCGAATATTGAGCCCATCATTTGGCAGCGTAAGATCAGGGTATTTCACATCAATGCGATCAAGGCTGCCATCGATCACGGCTGTGGCTTCGATCGTGTCTTTCATACATTTAAGGCCGACCCACACTCCAGCAAAACGGCTCATCGCGATACCATAGAGGCCATAATCAAGAATTTCTTGCACGCCAGCTGGGCTCAAAATCGGCATATAGGCATCCACGAGCGCCCATTCAGATTGGTGTAAGGTCGTGGAGCTTTCGCCTGTGTGATCATCCCCAAGCGCCATCAACACGCCGCCCTTTTCAGAGGTGCCCGCCATATTGGCATGGCGCATCACGTCGCCTGTGCGATCAACCCCCGGACCCTTGCCATACCAAAGGTTGAACACCCCTTCAAATTTGCCTTCACCGCGCAATTCGGCCTGCTGCGTGCCCCAAATCGCGGTCGCAGCTAGGTCTTCGTTGAGGCCCGGGTGGAACTTCACATCTGCTGCTTGCAACACCTTTTCAGCCCGTGACATTTGCAAATCCACGGCCCCAAGCGGGGAGCCGCGATAGCCCGATACATAGCCCGCGGTGTTAAAACCTGCAGCAGTATCTCGTGCTTTTTGCATGAGCATCAACCGCACAAGCGCCTGTGTTCCGTTTAGAAGAATTTGTTCTTTTTCAATGTCATATCGATCATTGAGGGTCACTTTTGGCGTGGTCATGATGTCCTCCCTAAGGATGGGGGCCATGAAATCCCACCATCACACATCTTGAGTATAGCTTAAAATTCGACTCACCAATAGGTCAGTAATTCACACCCTTATAGGTAAACATTACTGTCCCACCAAGAAAAAATGATGGGCCAAGCCCAAAATAATGCTAACAATTCCCCTATTGGCATTTATATTAAGGATAACACGCGCGTAATTCGCTTCATTTTCAACAGGTAAGAAAAGACACCAGTATGGATTGGGACAAACTTAGAATATTTCATGCCGTTGCAGATGCAGGCAGCCTCACCCATGCAGGCGATACGCTCAACCTGAGCCAATCTGCGGTTTCTCGCCAAATCCGCGCGCTCGAAGAAAGCCTCAACACCACGCTTTTTCATCGACACGCGCGCGGTCTTATCCTCACGGAACAAGGCGAGCTTCTTTTTAATGCAGCCGATGCCATGCACAAACGCTTGGACAACGCCACCGCGCGCATTCGCGACAGCGAGGACGAAGTTTTTGGCCAATTGCGCGTCACCACCACAACAGGGTTTGGCGCGCTTTGGCTCGCGCCGCGTTTGTCGCGACTATACGATGATTTTCCGGATCTCACCATTGATCTCATGATGGATGAACGCGTTCTTGACCTCCCGATGCGTGAGGCTGATGTGGCCATCCGTATGAAAGAACCGAGCCAAGCAGACCTCATTCGAAAACGGCTCATGGGGGTGCATATGTGCCTGTTTGCGACCCAAGACTATCTCGATAAATGTGGAACGCCTACAGATACGTCAGATTTTTCCAACCACCGCTTGATTTGCCAAAACGTCAACGCCCAACAAGTTGGCGCCGGCAGCGCCTTTGTCCAAGAGCTCATGACCTATAATTTTGGCACCCACCTCACGGTAAATAACTATTTTGGCGTTCTACAAGCCGTGCAGCACCACCTCGGAATTGGGGTTCTGCCGGATTACATGCGCGATGAATTCCCCGAATTGATCACCGTTTTGCCTGAGACACGCTCAAACGAAGTGCCTGTTTACCTCGCCTACCCCGAAGAATTGCGGCATTCGAAACGCGTGGAGGTGTTCAAAACCTTTGTTGCAAAGCAGATCGACGAACAACGGCGCAAGAATAAAAATCAAACCGTTACCCCCTAAAAACAGACAACAAACAGACGAGGCGCGGCACAGTCATGCACTGAACGCATAGCGGGTATGCTGCCTTGCGGCATTTTTTCCCTTGATTTGAGCCCACCCAGCCCATAGATCGAAAGGGAAGGAAGATTTACTCTTCTTTTACCTCCCTGTTGGACTTATGGCCGAGCTCTGCTCGGCCTCTTTTTTTGTCAAACGCTTTTCCGCAGCAAATGACCTGCCTTTCCTTCATTTTGGCCACCCTTTTCAACTTCCGCGCTATATTGCCCCTTTAAGAACGGCCATTTTTCCCATAAGAGACAGACAAATGCTGTAGCGAGGGAATGTACCATCATGTGCGCCACATATGTTGAACCGAAAATTGACGCCAAACTTATTGCAGATCACGGGCTGAGCCCTGATGAATATGATCGCATCCTTGAGATCATCGGCCGCGAACCAACATTTACCGAACTTGGTATTTTCTCAGCTATGTGGAACGAACACTGTTCTTACAAATCCTCCAAAAAATGGCTTCGCACGCTTCCAACGGAAGGTCCGCAAGTTATCTGCGGTCCAGGCGAAAACGCAGGCGTTGTAGATATTGGCGACGGCCAAGCGGTGATTTTCAAAATGGAAAGCCACAACCACCCGTCCTATATCGAACCCTACCAAGGGGCGGCCACCGGTGTTGGCGGCATCTTGCGCGATGTCTTCACCATGGGGGCGCGCCCGATTGCGGCGATGAATTCGCTTTCATTTGGTGAAATCACCCATCCTAAAACAAAACAGCTCGTGAATGGTGTAGTCGAAGGCGTCGGCGGTTACGGCAACTGTTTTGGCGTTCCAACCGTGGGCGGCGAAGTGCGCTTTGACAAAGCCTATAACGGCAACTGCCTTGTCAATGCCTTTGCGGCGGGGCTAGCGGATACGGATAGCATTTTCTATTCTGCGGCCTCTGGTGTTGGCATGCCGGTTGTCTATCTCGGCGCGAAAACTGGTCGTGACGGCGTTGGCGGGGCAACGATGGCCTCTGCTGAATTTGACGACACGATCGAAGAAAAACGCCCAACCGTTCAAGTTGGTGATCCGTTTACGGAAAAACGCCTCATGGAGGCAACGCTTGAATTGATGCAAACGGGTGCTGTGATTTCCATCCAAGATATGGGGGCTGCTGGCCTGACCTGTTCTGCGGTGGAAATGGGCGACAAAGGTGGGCTCGGCGTGAAGCTCAAGCTTGAAAACGTGCCGCAGCGCGAAGAAAACATGACCGCCTATGAGATGATGCTCTCTGAAAGCCAAGAACGTATGTTGATGGTGCTCAATCCTGATCTTGAAGCAGAAGCGCGCGCCGTGTTTGTGAAATGGGATCTTGATTTCGCGATTGTCGGCGAAACCATCGCAGAAGATCGATTTCTCATCGAACATAATGGCGAAGTGAAAGCGGACCTTCCGCTTGCGACGCTCTCTGGCTCTGCGCCAGAATATGATCGCCCGTGGGTTGAAACGCCCGCAGCTGAGCCACTCACCGACGAAGATGTGCCAACAGTGGATGCGATTGACGGGTTGAAAGCCTTGATTTCCACACCGAACTACGCCTCCAAAGCGTGGGTCTATGAACAATATGACACAAGCGTCATGGCCGATACGGCGCGCGGCCCGAGCCTTGGCTCAGGTATCGTGCGGGTGCATGGCACGCCAAAGGCGCTGGCCTTTACCTCCGATGTGACGCCGCGCTACGTGAAGGCAAACCCATCTGAAGGCGGCAAGCAAGCCGTGGCAGAAGCCTACCGCAACTTGACGGCTGTCGGGGCTGTGCCGCTTGCAACCACCGATAACATGAACTTTGGCAACCCTGAGAAACCTGAAATCATGGGCCAATTTGTGGGCGCAATCAAAGGCATTGGCGAAGCGGTTTTGGCCCTCGATATGCCCATCGTTTCTGGCAATGTGTCCCTTTATAACGAAACGGATGGCAAAGGCATTTTGCCAACACCAACCATTGGGGCTGTTGGGCTCATTGCCAACACGGATGACATCATTGGCGATGAGGTCCGTGATGGCCATGTGGCGCTTGTTCTTGGGGAAACCATTGGACATCTTGGTCAATCGGCACTCTTGCACGAAGTCTTCAACCGCGAAGATGGCGATGCGCCCCATGTGGATTTGGCCGCTGAGAAAGCCCATGGGGATTTCATTCGCGACAATCGTGACTTCATCAAAGCCTGTACCGACCTCTCGGATGGTGGCCTTGCGCTTGCAGCATTCGAATTGGCCGTCAAAGGCAATGTCGGCGTGCAGATTGATGTGAATAGCACCCCTGAACTCTTTGGCGAGGATCAAGGTCGTTATCTTATTGCCTGTAACTTTGATCAAGCCGAAGCCTTGATGATCAATGCGGGCCGTGCAGGTGTGCATCTTGAAACGGTTGGGCGTTTTACTGGCGAAGACGTGGTCATGGGCGGGGCGCAGGCCCCTCTTTCAGAGCTCAAAGATGTTTTCGAAACCAGCTTTGATGAAAAAATCAACGGCTAGGGCATGGATTGGAAATTGTAAGGGGCAAAATGCCCCTTGCAGCCACGTTTAGCGCCCCCTACATTCATTCCATTACGGATTTACCAAAGGACACGCATATGGCGATTGCAGCCCAAGAAATCGAAGACCTCATTCGCGCGGCCTTCCCTGCGGCGCAAGTGACCATCACGGATCTTGCGGGTGACGGGAAGCATTACGCAGCCGAAGTCATCGACGAAAGCTTTCGCGGATTGAACCGCGTCAAACAACAACGTGCGGTCTATGCCGCGCTTAAAGGCAAAATGGACGGCCCCAACGGTGCGCTCCATGCGCTTGCACTTACCACCAAAGCGCCGGAATAATCGGCCAATAGAAGGGACATGCCCATGTCTGCTCAAGATCAAATCAAAACACTTGTTTCCGAAAATGATGTGGTGCTTTTCATGAAAGGCACCAAAGACGCGCCACAATGCGGATTTTCATCCCGTGTGGCCGGCGTTCTTAACTATATGGGAATAGATTACACAGACGTAAATGTATTGGCTGACGAAGAAATCCGCCAAGGCATCAAAGACTATTCTGACTGGCCAACTATCCCACAGCTTTACATCAAAGGCGAATTTATCGGCGGCTGTGACATCATTACGGAAATGATGCTCTCTGGGGAATTGGACACGCAATTTGAAACGGACGGCATTGCCTATAACAAAGAAGCCGCTGACAAAATTCGCGAAGCAAACGCATAATCTCTTAGCTTTTTGCCGAGAAAACTTTATAATGAAAGCCGTCGCATTTGGGGCGGCTTTTTATATTCTGGGAAGAAAATATGACTACTACAAAAACGGAACAGTTTAAGTTCACGGGGAATGCCAAAGAGTTCTTTGGCATTTGGATCGTGAACGTCCTTTTATCAATTGTCACTTTGGGGATCTATTCCGCTTGGGCCAAAGTGCGCACTAATAAATATCTCTATGGCAACACATCCGTTGCTGGGCGCAGCTTTGATTACCACGCGACTGGAAAACAAATTTTCATTGGCCGCGTGATCGTGGTTATCGGGATCATCGCATTCCAAATTCTGATGGTACTTCCGATTGTTAATATTTTGGCCCTTATTGGCCTGGTTGCGCTTATCCCAGAACTCATTATTCGCTCCACCCGCTTTAATGCGCGCATGACGAGCTGGTCAAATGTGCGGTTTGGCTTTGACGGCAAATATGGCGAAGCGTTCATGGCGTATATCCTAAAACCCATTGGCGCCGCTTTGACGCTCTACATTGCGATGCCTTTTGCATCGCGTGCGATCCACCGTTTTGCCTCCAACAATCACCGTTTGGGCCAAGCAAAATTCAGCTATGACAACAAAATTGGCGGCTATTACAAAGCCTTCGCCATTGGTCTTGGCCTATTTTTGTTGATCGGCGGCGTGATTTGGATTGCCATCATTCAACCAGCGATCCCAATGATGCAATATGTTTCCCCTGAAAGCCCAGAATTCATCGGCATGATCGCTATGTTTTATCTTTTGATGTTTGTGGCCATCTTGCCCGCGATGATTATCTATCAGGTTATCATTCGAAATTACTATTTTGCAGGCCTTGAATTGGATGGTCAACATCAATTCGCCTCCACCTTGTCCTCTGCTAAATTCATCTGGATTGTTATTTCCAACCTCGTGATGGTGATCTGTTCCTTGGGGCTTTTGACACCTTTCGCGCGCATTCGTTTGATCCGCTATATGGCGGACAACACGCATCTTATCACAGCAGGCAGCTTGGATGAGTTTGTAAGCACCGTTGGTGAACAAGAAAATGCCATCGGCGATGCCTATACTGACATCGAAGGTATCGACATCGGATTGCCTATCTAATGGCGGTGACCCATAAAATAACGTCTGGGCGGTATTATCCGCCCAGACAGTCACGATCGACACCTGCCGTTTTGTCAAAAATCACGAGCACAGAAGTTGTGCTTATCATTGATGAAGACGGCGTCAGCCACCGCCACCATTTGGACGGAGCCCAGTTTGACGCGCCCTTAGGAAACCTCACCCGCAAAGTGACCTTTCCTGATGGCGCAATGTTTGAACCCGATGACGAAGCGGCCATGACGGCGCTTTTCCCTGACACCGGCTGGTCACGCCTTCATCAGTTCGAAGCCTTCACTCCCCGCCTCATTGCGGTGGTCTTTGCTGTGTTGACGGCCGGCTGGCTCATCTGGCGGTTTGGCCTTGATATCTTGGTTGCGGGCGCGGTCATGGCGACCCCAACCAGCCTGACAAGTGCCATTGACGTCAGCACATTACAAACGGCCGATTTGGCGGTTTTGGATGAAACAACGCTCACCACATCAGAGCAGCGCAAACTTCAATCTGTGTTCGATGATCTGGTCCGCGCCTTGCCGCAATCTGAACGCGACAGCCATCATTTCACCCTCCTCTTTCGCGATGGTGAAACCATTGGCCCAAATGCCCTTGCGCTCCCTGGGGGGACTGTGATTGTGACCGATCAACTGGTCCGCGGGTTCCCTGACCCCAATATCCATGCGGCTGTCATTGGCCATGAATTGTCCCACGTGACCGAAGAACATGGCCTGCGCCAAATGTACCGCGCTCTTTCAACGGCGTTGTTAATTGCCCTCATCATCGGGGATACGGGACCAATCATTGAGGAAATGATCCTCGAAGGAAATGCGCTTTTGTCGCTCACTTATAGCCGCAAACATGAAACGGATGCGGATACGATTGGGGTTGGGCTTACAAAACGTGCAGGCTATGATCCAACGGCGCTCATCACGTTTTTTGAAAAACTCGAAGACGAGTATGGCAGTGGTGGCATGGAATGGACATCAACCCACCCGTCCAATGACCATCGGATCGAAGATATTAAAAAGACAATCGACGCCTTAAACTAGGTCTCAGGCGCGCCATATAAATCATAGGCGCGCGTTTCAAACGCTTTGACAATCCGATCCATGGCATGGCCGAAAACAGTGCCAATAAGCCCTTGTAAGATGGCGTTTTTAAACTCAAAATCTACAAAGAATTCCACATCACAGGCCCCATCTTCACGGGGGTGGAACTGCCAAAAAGAATTGAGATACTTAAATGGCCCGTCGAGATATTCCATCTCAATACGCTGCGCCGTTTCATTAAGTAAAACACGTGAGCCAAAGCGTTCACGAAACACCTTAAACGCAATCACAAGATCCGCTTCCATCCGTTCCACCGCGCCATCCATCTGGCGGCTTCGGATACGTGCGGCGGCACACCAAGGCAGGAACTTGGGATAGGACGCCACATCTGCCACCAACGCATACATTTGTGTGGCGCTATAGGGCATCATACGTGTTTCACCTTGGCTTGGCATGGTAAAATTCCTCTGTTCCTTTGACTTGGGTTCTCTTAGACTGACAAGCGAAAATCAAGAGGAAATCACCAAATGCCCCATCGCCCCCATGTCATTGATGAAATGCTCTCGGCCAAAACGATTGCCGCGCGAATTGAAATCCTCGCGCGGGAAATCGAAGCAGAATATCGCGATACGGATAAACTTGTGGTGGTTGGCCTGTTGCGGGGGTCTTTCGTGTTCATCGCGGATCTTGTGCGTGAATTGAACCTCCCGATTGAGGTCGATTTTCTTGAGGCCTCTTCCTATGGCGATGGCATGGAATCGAGCCGCGAAGTCCGCATCATGAAGGACCTGCGTGGTGAAATTGGCGGTCGGGATGTTTTGTTGGTCGAAGACATCGTGGATACGGGCTTCACCCTCAAACATGTGATCGCGCTTTTGAAATCTCGTGAACCACGCAAATTGCGCACCATTGCGCTTTTGGACAAACCCGTGCGCCGCGAAGTCGACGTGAAGGCGGATTGGACCGGCTTTGAAATTCCGGATGAATTTGTTGTGGGCTATGGCATTGATTTTGCGCAACGCAATCGAAACCTGCCATTCATTGGCAAAGTGCGGTTTACCTAAATGAACCCGCGCTGGCTCCTTCGTATGTCAAAATGGGCGCGCAACCCGCCCTCTGAAAAACAAGTAAAGTTTTTCCTCGGAATCTTTGTGGTCGTTATGATTTTATTCACCATTGAATATATCTGGGGCGCCCCAGAATGGATGCAGCTCACACGGATGCGCAACCCAATTAAATAAGCGCCTCTCGGACCTCACGCCGCAGCTCTGGTAGAAGCTCCGCCTCAAACCATGGGTGTTTTTTGATCCAGCCCGTATTGCGCCATGACGGATGCGGCAACACAAATCGATTGGGCCCATAGGCACGCCAATTGTGCACTGTTTCACTCACGGGCCTTTTTTCCCCCAGATGGAGCCGATGCGCATATCCCCCCACCAGAAGCGTTAGACGGGTTTTGGGCAAAACCGCCTGCACTTTCTCACCCCAAGTTTCCGCACAAATTTTCGGAGGCGGTAAATCCGACCCTTTGGCATCATAGCCTGGAAAACAAAAGGCCGCAGGCACAATAGAAATCCGTGTGAGATCGTAAAATTCCGCCCGTGTCACCCCCATCCAATCTCGAAGCCGATCCCCCGATGGATCCGTAAAGGGGCGGCCCGATTGGTAGACTTTCATCCCTGGGGCCTGTCCAGCGATCACAATCCGCGCGGATGACCGAAACCAAACCACAGGCCGAGGCGCATGGGCGCTATGGGTGGCTTTAAACCGCGCCTCACAAATGTTGCAGGCTTTGATTTTTTCAGCGAGCTCTGACATGTGACAATACTAGCAGGGTGCCGCGCCTATTGACAGCACAGTCACCATCAGTTGAAGATCCCCGAAAGGGGACCATCATGACAGATATCGGCCGTAGATTTCGCAACCTTCACCAAAAGGGAAACCCATTCATCCTCGCCAATGCGTGGGATGTGGGCTCTGCCAAAATGCTCTGCGCCTTGGGGGCGGATGCCATCGCCACTTCATCTGCGGCCCATGCGTTTACCTTGGGGCGCAAAGACATGGGGGATCTCACCCGTGATGAGGCCTTGGCCCATGCCCAAGATTTGGTCGCCGCCGTCCCTGTGCCGGTTTCTGGCGATTTTGAAAACGGCTTTGGCCATGATCCGGACACTGTGGCCGAAACCGTGCGCCTATCTGCGGAAATCGGACTGGCGGGGATTTCTATTGAAGATAGCAACCTCCCCGCCACCACGCCCTATGATTTTGATTTGGCTGTCGAACGGATCAAAGCCGCCTCTGCTGCTGCGCGGGCCCTGCCCGATGATTTTGTGCTGGTTGCGCGCGCCGATGGCATCATGAACGGCCAATATGACATCGAAGAGGCGCTCAAACGGTTAAAAGCCTTTGAGGCTGCGGGGGCCGATTGCCTCTATGCGCCATTGCCCGCAACGCCTGCGGATCTCACGCGGATTTGTCGCGAAATAGACGCGCCAGTGAATGCGCTCGCCGCAGGGTCCTATACCGCAATCAGCCGTGCGGAATTTGCCAAAATGGGTGTGGCCCGCATTTCCCTTGGCTCTGCGCTTGCCCGTGTGACCCACCGCGCGGTTTTTGACGCGGCAAACGCAATGTTTCAGGACGGGGATTTTAGCCCGCTCTCACATGGGATTTCCGGTGACGTGGTCGAAGGCCTCTTTGACGATCTCTAGAGCCGTCCTTTAGTCCTGCCCGCATATCCACCTATTTGGACCCTAAGAGCAGATCGAATTGCGCCTGCCCATGCTTGGTAAATGCGATAATTCGGGTTTTTGGGTCGCGCGTCGCCCAATTTAGCTCTTCAATGCGGGTCAATACGGCACGCCCGAGGCTCCCTGCAAGATGCGATCGCCGTTCACTCCAATCAAGGCATTCCTTACACAACGGCGCTTTGCCTTTGGTTAACGTAGTAAGATCAATTCCAAACTCTTCGATAAACGCGCGCCCTGCATCCGTTAAAACCATATCTTCGCTTTCAGGGCGGATATAATCCCGCCTGCGCAAGCTTTCAAAAAATGCCGCACCCATACGCCCCGCAAGATGATTGTAGCATACGCGCGCATGGCGCAACTGGTCATCTTTGGGCCCCGTTCGCATCCGAAGATGCCCTGCCCCAAACGCAAGCCCCATGAGCCCCTCAAGAACCGCCGCGACCTCATCATTAGCGAGGGAAAAATACTTATGCCGGCCTTGCTTACGTGGTCGAAGCAATCCGCCTTCATTCAACTTCTTGAGATGCGCGCTTGCGGTTTGCAACGTAACCCCTGCTTCGGCAGCGAGTTCGCTCACGGTGAGTGCTTTGCCGCTTAACAAAGCAGTAAGCATATTGGCGCGAGCTGGATCGCCAATCAATGCTGCGATAAAGGATATGTCAGGGCCTTCTTTCATAGTTCGACCGTAAGCGAAGCATTCAAATCGTGCAACCCGTATGATCGCAATGCGAATACAGATCTCAGAAGGAAAACAGATATGATCTCACTTATTTTTACGGCATGGGCCGCCTTGGCGACCGCGGCAATTTCACCTGGTCCAAATCTCGTGGCGGTGGCATCACGTGCACTTGGCTCTGGTCGCACCTCTGCTCTTTATGTGGTCGCGGGGCTCGCTTGTGGTGCTTTTTTCTGGTCGTTTTTGACGGCTATTGGGCTTGCACATGTGTTTTCGCTCTATCCCACATTGCTGCAGGTTTTAGGGGGGATTGGCGGGCTATATTTGCTTTGGCTTGGTTTCAAAGGCTGGCGTGCCGCGCTCACGGGAACAGCGGGACAAATCGCACCTGTGGAAGGCCAAGGCCCAAAACGGGATTTTTTGCATGGCCTTTTGGTCACGAGCACAAATCCCAAAGTCGCCATCCTATGGGCGTCCTTGTCCACATTTGTTGGCCCCGCGATTGAAACATGGCCACGCATATTCCTATTCTCAGGCGGGTCAGCCGCGATAATATTTGCGATATACGCGATCTATGGGCTTTTGTTTTCAACGGGCGCATCGCGTTCCATTTATCATCGGTTTCAAAAAGCCAGTGAAGCCGTTTTCGGAACCGTTTTTGCCACCCTTGGGGCGCTCATGCTCGGCCGGAGCCTCTAACGAGGCCCTATAGGCCAAGCTTGCGGGTCTTAGCCTTTTGCGAGCTTGGCTTCACGGGCGTCGCGTAGCTGCGCGAAATCATCACCTGCGTGGTAGCTTGAGCGGGTCAAAGGCGTTGCGGACACCATGTGGAAGCCTTTGTTATAGGCGCCCGTTTCGTAGGATTTAAATTCCTCAGGCGTCACAAAACGATCCACCGCGTGGTGTTTTGGCGTCGGCTGCAAATATTGGCCGATGGTCAAAAAGTCGATGTCAGCGGCGCGCATATCATCCATGACCTGCATGACACTTTGGCGATCTTCGCCAAGGCCAACCATGATGCCAGATTTTGTAAACATGCTCGGGTCGAGTTCTTTTACCCGCTGCAACAGGCGCAAGGAATGGAAATAGCGCGCCCCTGGGCGCACCTCAGGATAGAGGCCCGGCACGGTTTCAAGATTGTGGTTGAACACATCCGGGCGGGCTTCGACCACTTTTTCCAACGCTTCTGGCGCGCATTTAATGAAATCAGGTGTCAAAATTTCGATTGTGGTTTTAGGCGAACGGTGACGCACGGCGCGAATGGTTTGGGCGAAATGTTCGGCCCCTCCATCTTCGACATCGTCGCGATCAACAGACGTAATCACAACGTGGTTCAGACCCAATTTGGCCACCGCATCAGCCACACGGCCCGGCTCAAACGTATCAAGCGCCTCAGGCGGTTTACCCGTCGCGATGTTGCAAAACGTACAGGCGCGCGTACAGACTTCGCCCATAATCATCATTGTCGCGTGGCCTTGGGACCAACATTCGCCAACATTTGGACAGCCTGCTTCTTCGCACACCGTGGTGAGTTTGTGTTCGCGCATGATCTTATGGGTATCTGCATAGCCTTTGCCGCCCGGGGCTTTCACGCGGATCCAATCCGGTTTCTTGGGCTGCGGATTATCCTTGCGGTGCGCTTTTTCAGGATGGCGTTGGGCTGGAATTTTGAGATCACGCATATTTTTTTCCCCTTATGAGGCCGGTCCGATTATGGTTCATCACTTACACCAGAATAAAGGCGAGGAAAAGAGCATGAACGGCATGGTTTCCACTCTCACCGCCAAAATAACACAGATATAGGAACATTCAGATGATACAGAAAATGACCGCAGAGGCGCTCGGCACATTTATATTGGTATTTTTTGGCTGCGGGGCGGCCGTATTTATGGGCGAACATATTGGCATGCATGGGATTGCCATGGCGTTTGGTTTGTCCATTGTGGCGGCTGCGTATTCGCTTGGGGCGATTTCAGGGGCCCATCTTAACCCTGCTGTGTCCTTTGGCATGGTGATGGCTGGACGGATGTCCATGGGCGAATTCGTGAAATACGCTGTAGCGCAGGTTGGTGGCGCAGTTGTTGCTGCTTTGGTCATCATGCTCATCGCGAGCGGGAAAGCCGATTATAGCGTGGCGGAAAACGGGCTTGGCCAAAACGGATTTGGCGAAGGCTATCTTGGTGAATATACCGTCGTAAGCGCGCTCATCTTTGAAATTGTTGCGACATTCCTCTTTGTCACTGTCATTTTAGGGGCAACGCAAGACGGCGCACCAGCCATGATGGCGGGGCTTGTTATTGGTCTCACACTCGCGGCGATCCACTTGGTTGGGATCAATATCACAGGCGTGTCCGTGAACCCTGCCCGTTCTGTTGGGCCTGCGGTTTTCGTTGGTGGGAAAGCAATTGCAGATCTTTGGCTCTTTATTGTTGCCCCAATGATCGGCGGGGCCGCCGCAGGGATCATTTTCAAAATGGGCCTTACCCGCGCCAGCTAAACTCAATTATATTTCAAAAATCAAAGCCGCCCCTTGGGCGGTTTTGTGCATTTTGGGCGGGCGTTATCGGCGTGCATTCGGCTCTTTTATCTCAAAGCGGGCACAGATAGGGTCAAAGAAACGTTTTTCAAATCGCGAAAGATCCTATGAACATCTTACTTATAAACGCTCACCAACCTGTTGGTTCGGCAAATGGGGCGCTGAATGCATCCCTTATTGAACGCGCCAAAGCACAGCTCATGGACATGGGGCACATCATCAAGACAACCCAGATTAACGCAGGTTGGGATGCGCCAGAAGAGGTCGAAAAACATCTTTGGGCCGACGTGATTATCTTTCAAACGCCCGTATTTTGGATGGGGGTGCCGTGGATTGCCAAAAAATATATGGATGAGGTTTATTCCGTGGGATTGACCGGTGCATTATGCAATTTTGATGGCCGTAGCAGCAAAAATCCAAAAGCCGGATATGGCACGGGCGGAACACAAACCGACACGGCCTATATGTTGTCCTTAACGTTCAATGCCCCAATCGAAGCGTTTGATGACCCAAGTGAATACCTATTTGAAGGGCGATCCGTTGACGATCTTTTCTTGCCTCAACATCTATGTTTTCGGTTTTTTGGAATGAAAGCATTGCCAACATTCGCCTGCCATGATGTGAAGAAAAACCCAGAAATCGAAGCTGACTTCGCCCGATTTGACGCACATCTTCGGAGACAATTCGCATAAATGGCACAAATATTGCATTGATGATTGCCATCAATTTAGAATCGTTTTAATTCTCGATCAGCCCAATAGCTAACCCATTTCATTTTTCAAAGGATAGACCCATGCAAGTAGGTGACAAGCTCCCTTCAGTGACGTTCAAAACACGTGTTCGCGACGAAAGCATCGGCGGTGACAACCCGTTTCGCTGGCAAGACATGACAACAGACGATTACTTCAAAGGTAAACGCGTTGTGATGTTCTCCCTTCCTGGTGCCTTCACGCCAACATGTTCCACATTTCAGCTCCCTGGCTATGAAAACGGCTTTGCTGACTTTCAAGCAGAAGGCATCGACGCGATTTACTGTATGTCCGTGAACGATACATTCGTGATGAACGCATGGGCACGCGGCCAAGAGTTGAAAAACGTAGGCGTTATCCCTGATGGGTCCGGCGAATTCACCAAAGCGGTTGATATGCTAGTGGCCAAAGACAATTTGGGCTTTGGCGCGCGTTCATGGCGCTATGCGGTTGTAGTCAATGACGGTGTGATCGAGCACGCCTTCGTTGAACCAGGTAAATCCGACAACCACGGCGAAGACCCATATGGCGAAAGCTCCCCTGAGACAGTTCTCGCATGGCTCAAAGCCAACAAGTAATCATCTGATTATAAAAGAAAAACCCGCTCATTTGAGCGGGTTTTTTTGTTTATACCTTCTTAAGCCCTGCCTTAAACCGTTTGGCATTCGCCTGATAGCCAAGGGCGCTTGCGGTGAGGCCTTGGATGCCTTCTGGCGTCATCTCCCGCACCACTTTGCCAGGTGCGCCCATGACCAAGGACCCATCAGGGATGACTTTGCCTTCGGTGATCAACGCCCCTGCCCCGATAAGGCAATTTTTGCCAATCTTGGCGCCATTTAACACCACGGCCCCCATCCCGATGAGCGAATTATCCCCCACCGTACAGCCATGGAGCATCGCCTTATGGCCCACGGTGACGTTTTCACCAATGACCAAAGGATAGCCCATATCGGTGTGCATGACAGTCGCCTCTTGCACATTGGAGCCGCGCCCGATGCGGATTTCTTCGTTATCGCCGCGTAGGGTGCAGCCAAACCAAACCGAAGCCGTTTCCTCAATCACGATTTTACCAATGATATTCGCATCATCCGCAACAAAAGCCGTGTCATCAATTTGGGGTTCAACCCCGTCTAATGCATAAATTGTCATTGGTTTCTTTCCTCAAATTCGTCGTTCATGGAGCGCACCAACGGCACAAGCCCCAATTGGCGGTTCCGTTTGAGCCGCTCTGCCGTGACAATCGCGATCAATTCTTGTTCGGCCTGATCTACATCCTCATTCACCAACACATAATCATATTCCGCCCAGTGGGAAATTTCGGAATAGCTCTGTGCCATGCGGCCTTCAATAACATCATTGCTGTCTTGGCCACGGCCTTTGAGGCGGCTTTCAAGGTCTGCAATGGATGGTGGTAGAACGAAGATCGATACGACATCTTCTTGCAATGTGGAATTGCGCACCTGTTGGCCCCCTTGCCAATCAATGTCAAAAAGCACATCGCGCCCCTTTGACAATGCAGCCTCCACAGGTGGCATCGGGGAACCGTAATAATTGCTGAACACTTTTGCATGTTCGAGCATTTCTCCGTTATCAACCATTTTTTTAAATTCAGAAACTGTTTTAAAATAATAGTCTACGCCATTTTCTTCACCCTCTCTTGGGTTTCGTGTGGTGGCGGATACGGAAAATGAAATCGTGTCATCCCACGCCATTAAGCGTTTGGATAGTGTTGATTTTCCTGCCCCCGATGGGGAGGATAAGATAAGCAAAAGACCTCTACGATCGGACATGTTTTACTCCACGTTTTGAACTTGTTCACGCATCTGATCGATCACCGCTTTTAGGTCAAGGCCAATGCGCGTCAGATCCGCGTTTTGCGATTTTGAACACAGCGTGTTTGCTTCGCGGTTAAATTCTTGCATCAAGAAATCAAGCTTGCGCCCATGGGGGCCCGCCGCAGAAATCAGATCGCGGGCGGCTTTTACATGGGCATGTAAACGATCAATTTCCTCAGTGACATCCGTTTTCACGGCCAAAATTGCAATTTCTGCAGCCACGCGATCGCTATCAATATCGCTCGCATTTTGAATGGCCCGATCCAGCGCGCGGCGAAATGCATTCGCCATTTCATCGCCCCGCGTCGCAAGGAAATTTTGCGCCGCGTAGGTCAGGCGCTCAATTTCGTTCACTTGCTCGGTTAAAATATGCTGTAAGGCTTGGCCTTCATCCCCGCGCATGGCCAAAAAGGCATCCAAGACGGGTTTGAAATCCGCAACAATCGCTGCTTTGAGCGCAGGAATGTCCGCCACATCACGTAAGGTGCTTTGCACGCCTTTGGCCTGCATCACATCAATAACTGAGCTTTTTTCAAGGTCAACGCCCATACGTTCGGCCCGCGCCTCAACTTCTTTTAAGGTGTTTAATGTCCGGTCGAGCGCCTCGAGATCCACTTCGAGGGCCCCATCGATTTCTTCGCGGCTGATCCTAAAGTTAACGCTTATATTTCCACGGCTTACGTATTTTGTGACCAACGGTTTTAACGCGGCATCAAGCCCCTCAATCCAATCAGGCACCCGCATTTTAATATCAAGTCCACGGGCATTTACCGCCCGCATATCCCAAACCCATGTGAACCGATCCTCTTTTGCGACCTTTGTGCCCGCATAAGTCCCCGTACCCGAGGCAAACCCAGTCATGGAGTGTATCCCTGCATCATTAACCATTTGTTTAGAAAAGCCTCCAAATTTCACAGCAATTGCGCTATATTTATGTTGAATTACTCATAACTTAGGAATGCCTCCGAAGATAGTTCAAAGACTACATATTTGGCGCATTCATCCGTGAGGCGACATCATGCCCTGAAGAAATCAGGCGCCACTGATGGTTGGCCTCTTCAAAAAATGAGGTCCCCCATGTGGAGGCACACATCATCTGATAAAAATGGCAACAAAACGTCGTACGGGTCCCCCCCACCACGGTTTGACACCAAAAGCAGTTTCGCCCAATTCGAAGCCTATTGGCACGCAAAGCGGCACGGAAACCTCGTGCCAAGGCGGGGTGACATTGATCCACGTGGGCTCACTAATATATTAGGTCAAATTTTTCTCATTGAACGCATTGCGGATGGGCATGCAGATATCCGTGTTGCGGGGCATGATTTCTATACGCTTTTTGGCAGTGAACTCAGGGGGCTTCCGTTTTCTATGCTGTTCAGCGTCGATGCGCGCCCGATGCTTGAAGATATGCTCAGAGATACGTTTTCACGCCCCGCTCTTTTACGCGCGACACTGCGCAGCCGCCCGCAACGACGCCAGCCTTCTTTAGAGGCACAAATGATGCTTGCTCCGCTAGAGGGGTATTCAGGACAGGTGACCCGTGCAATTGGCATGTTCGAAGCCTACGGGCCCCGTCCAACGTTGCCACCACGCTTTGATATCACCTCGGTTGCGGCACACGTATTGCTGCGCACGGTGCCCAATGAGGTGCCCAAACCGCCAAAGCGCCGCGGCCATTGGCTGTCTCAGGACCCGGCCCCGACGTCCCATCCAAAGGTCCCGCCATCCCGACACGGAAAACGCGCGTTGCGGCTTATCTATAGCGCTGATGCCATTCAGCCAAAAACATTCGAATAGCCATAAAAAAAGCCCCTCAAAAGAGGGGCTTTCAAATAGAGATAGTTGCTTTATGCGCTGCGCGATAGTTTTTCGCGGCGCAAATCAGAGAGTTCTTCGGCCACCAAGAACGCAAGTTCCAAGGATTGGCTCGCGTTTAAACGCGGATCGCAGGCTGTGTGATAGCGATCGGAGAGATCTTCATCAGACACGGCACGTACACCACCGGTGCATTCTGTGACGTCTTGGCCAGTCATTTCGAAATGAACACCACCTGGGATTGTGCCTTCGGATTTATGGATCTCAAAGAATTCGCGCACTTCGCGCAGCACGCTTTCAAAGGGTCGCGTTTTAAAGCCAGATGCCGCTTTGATTGTGTTGCCATGCATCGGATCACAAGACCAAACCACATTCGCGCCTTCAGATTTAACCGTCTTGATCAACCGTGGAAGGTGATCGCCAACAGAACCTGCGCCAAAGCGTGCGATTAATGTCAAACGCCCTGCTTCGTTTTGTGGGTTCAGTTTGTTCATCAACACTTTGAGATCATCTTCGGTGGTGGTTGGACCACATTTGAGCCCAATCGGGTTGGACACGCCAGAACAGAAATTCACATGCGCCCCATCCGGTTGACGGGTGCGATCCCCGATCCAGATCATGTGGCCAGAACCCGCAACAGGCAAACCAGACGTGCTATCGATACGACATAGTGCTTCTTCGTATTCAAGTAAAAGCGCCTCATGAGAGGTATAAAAATCAACGGTTTGTAACGCATGGGATGTATCCGCATTCACGCCAGCGGCGTTCATGAAATCAAGCGTATCTGAAATCCGCTCAGCCATATCGCGGTATTTCGCGGCGTTGTCACCTTTGGTAAAGCCCAATGTCCAGCTATGGACCTGATTTACATCCGCATAACCGCCCGTGGAAAACGCACGGAGCAAATTCAACGTCGCAGCCGATTGCGTATAGGCCTGCAACATTTTTTGCGGATCTGGAATACGCGCCTCAGAGGTGAAGTCCAATTCATTGATGATATCACCACGGTAGCTTGGGAGTTCCACACCGTTAATCGTTTCGGTATTGGCCGAGCGCGGTTTGGCAAATTGCCCCGCCATCCGACCGATTTTCACCACAGGCACTTTGGCGCCGTAGGTCAAAACCATCGCCATTTGCAACATCACCTTAAATGTGTCGCGGATATTGTTGGCGGAAAATTCAGAGAAACTTTCGGCGCAATCGCCCCCTTGCAGGAGAAAACCGTTGCCTTTAGCAACATCGGCCAGTTGATCCCGAAGGCGGCGTGTTTCACCCGCAAAAACCAAGGGCGGATATTTCGCAAGCTGGCTTTCAACCGCGTTCAACTTGGTGGCATCGGTATAGTCGGGCATTTGCACCCGAGGTTTTTGACGCCAATCTGATTTTGTCCAATTGCTCATGTTTTTGCTCCGCAATTCCAGCCCTAAGGAATTAGCTGTATATAGGGGTTTTTTTAGGGTTGCAAAGATTGGATGGCCTTTCTGTGTAACATTTTGACCATCCGATGTGACAAAATGGCGCAAAAATTGCTTGAACCGCCGTCAAAAAGCTGATTTCGTTTTTTAGACTGATGAAAGAGCCCCTATGACAAACAACCGACTATTGGTAGATGTGGAAGATACTGGCGAAAAACCCCGCCATTTTGTTTTTGCACTGCTGGATAATTTTTCGATCTTATCTTTTGCCTGCGCAATTGATGCGCTGCGCATTGCCAATCGCATGTCGGGAAAAACACTATACGCATGGCGTTTGGTTAGTGAAAATGGCACCGACGCCGTATGCTCATCTGAGATTGCATTTCCAGTTGAGGGCGGTTTTGACGATCTTAATCGTGATGATTGCGTGGTAATTTGTGGTGGTCTTCATATTAGAAGAGGCACGACGACCAAGCTCATCAATTGGTTGCGCAAAGAATCACGTAAAGGGATCGAAATCGCCGGGCTCTGCACCGCCAGTTATACCATGGCCGTTGCTGGCCTGCTTGATGGTAAAAGCGCCACCATTCATTGGGAAAACCAAGACAGCTTTTCCGAAGAATTCATGGATGTGGAACTCACCAAATCGGTGTTTACCCGCGATGACAAACGCATGACCGCCGCAGGCGGGACTTCCGCCATTGATCTCTTTTTGAAACTCATCGCAGAAGATCACGGTGAGGAACTGGCGTCTGCGGTTGCAGATCAGCTCATCTATAGCTCCATTCGCACGGACCAAGATCAACAACGCCTCTCTATTCCGTCTCGCATTGGGGTGCGTCACCCAAAATTGACCACAGTCATTCAGACCATGGAAGAGAACATCGAAGAACCCATTAGCCCCTCCCTCTTAGCCAAAGACGTCGGCATGTCGACACGGCAGCTCGAACGGTTGTTTCGCCGCTATCTTAACCGGTCGCCAAAACGCTACTATATGGAACTCAGACTGCAAAAAGCGCGCAACTTGTTGATGCAAACAAATATGAGCGTCATCAATGTGGCTTTGGCCTGCGGTTTCACATCCCCATCGCATTTTTCCAAATGCTATCGGTCGCGTTATGACACAACCCCATACCGCGAACGTGGCGCAACTGCAGGGCGCCAAACCGTATCGCCAAGCAACTAAGCCGCCGATAATTCCCCCACCATAGACCGTGCTGAGAGAAGGATGATTCTTCGAAATCCTTCCTTTACGCAGCCCCTCCCCCACAATCTAGGCGATATTACCGCAAAGACCCGCAAAAGAGACCAAATCGGCCCTTTTCTTTTCCAAAATTGGTCCTATGGTGACTCCCCATAACGAAATTCGAAACGAATTCAGACACAACTTCAGAAACTCAGGGAGAGTATTCAATGAAAAAAATTCTACTCGCAACAGCGGCAACAACGCTCATGGCTGGCGCAAGCTACGCCGAAGATATTAAATTGGGGCTTTTGCTCGGCTATACGGGTCCGATTGAAAGCCTTGCAGGTCACATGGGTGACGGTGCAGATGCCGCAATCGCCGAAATCAATGCCGCAGGCGGGATCCTCGGCGGTCACAAAATCGAAGGTGTGCGCGCAGATACGGGCTGTATCGACAACGGCATGGCCACAACAAACGCCGAACGTCTTATCAACCAAGACAAAGTTGCTGGCCTTGTTGGTGGTGACTGTTCTGGTGTAACTGGCGCGGTTTTGTCCACAGTTGCTATTCCTAAAGGCATGGTGATGATTTCCCCATCCGCAACCTCCCCTGCGCTTTCCACAGTAGAAGACAACGGTCTTTTCTTCCGCACAGCCCCATCTGATGCGCGCGAAGGTCAAGTGATGTCCGACATTTTGATGGAGCGCGGCTTCAAATCTGTTGCTTTGACATACACAAACAACGACTACGGCAAAGGTTTGGCTGATGCGTTCACAAGCGCCTACGAAGCTGCGGGTGGTAAGATCACAATCAACACATCCCACGAAGATGGCAAAGCGGATTACGCAGCAGAAGTTGGTGCATTGGCATCCGCAGGTGGCGACATCTTGGTTGTGGCGGGTTATCTTGACCAAGGTGGTCTTGGGATCATCAACGGCGCGCTTGATTCAGGTGCATTTGAACAATTCGTTCTTCCTGGTGGCATGATCGGTGATGCGCTTCCAAAAGCAGTTGGTCCTGATCTCAATGGCTCCTTTGGCCAAATCGCAGGCACCGAAGGCAAAGGCGTTGACGCAATGAAAGCCATCGGCGAAGCTGGCGGCTTTGACGGCACCTCCCCTTACACACCAGAAAGCTACGATGCGGCGGCTCTTTTTGCCTTGGCAATGGAAGCAGCAAAATCAGCAGCACCAGCGGATTACCAATCAAAGATCCTCGAAGTTGCAAACGCACCTGGTGTTGAAATCTACCCAGGTGAGCTCGCAAAAGGCTTGAAAATCCTCGCTGAAGGCGGCGACATCGACTATGTGGGTGCTTCTGCGGTTGAATTGATTGGGCCAGGCGAATCCGCAGGTTCCTACCGTGAAATCGAAGTGAAAGACGGCGAAAACACAACCGTTCGCATTCGCTAAGACCACACATCACAGACAAAAAGCAGCCCGCGTATCGCACGTCGGGCTGTTTTTATAAGGACCCTCAAAAATCGAGGGCGAACAGGGAGTACGGGGGATGTCGCAAGACACCGACATGATTGTCGTCGACAATCTACAAAAAAGCTTTGGCGGATTTAAAGCCGTCGACGGCGCAAGCCTTTCTATTAAACGCGGCACAATCACAGGCTTGATTGGTCCAAACGGCGCGGGAAAAACCACTTTCTTTAACGTGATCGCCGGGGTGCATTCCCCGTCAGGCGGATCCGTTGTGATGAATGGCGAGGATATCACAGGCCTGCCACCACATGAACTTTTCACCAAAGGCCTTTTGCGAACCTTCCAAATTGCCCATGAATTTTCATCCATGACCGTGCGTGAAAACCTGATGATGGTGCCTTCTGCACAATCTGGGGAAACGCTTTGGAATGCGTGGTTCAAACGTGGCCAAGTCGCCCAAGAGGAAGCCGCACTTTTGAAAAAAGCGGATGAAGTGCTTGAATTTTTGACCATTGATCACCTCAAGAACGAAAAAGCGGGCAATCTTTCTGGCGGCCAAAAGAAGCTCTTGGAACTCGGGCGCACCATGATGGTCGATGCCAAGATCGTGTTCTTGGACGAAGTTGGCGCAGGTGTGAACCGCACGCTTTTGAACACCATTGGGGATGCGATTTTGCGCTTGAACAAAGAACGCGGCTACACATTCGTGGTTATCGAACATGACATGGATTTCATCGGCCGCATCTGTGAAGACGTGATTTGTATGGCTGAAGGCAAGGTTTTGGCCGAAGGCACATTGGATGAAATCAAAGCCAATGAACAGGTCATTGAGGCCTATCTTGGCACGGGGCTTAAAAACAAAGTGGCGGCGGAAACCGTTGCGATGAAGCAGCCCAAAACGACCACAAAGACGAAAGGGGCTGCCTCATGAGCTTTCTCAATGCGCAAACCATGACGGGGGGCTATGGCAAAGGGCCTGACATCCTGCATGGCTGCACCCTTACTGCAGATAAAGGCGAAATCGCCGTGATCGTCGGGCCAAATGGCGCGGGCAAATCCACCGCGATGAAGGCGGTTTTTGGCATGCTCAACGTGCGCTCTGGCAGCGTGGTTTTTGATGGCGAAGACATCACAAACCTTAGCCCGCAAGCGCGCGTGCGCAAAGGCATGGGCTTTGTGCCGCAAACCCACAATATCTTTACCTCCATGAGTGTGGAAGAGAACCTCGAAATGGGGGCTTTCATCCGCGAAGATGATTTTGCTGACACATTGGCACAGGTCTATGACCTCTTCCCGATTTTGAAAGAAAAGCGCCACCAACACGCAGGCGAACTTTCGGGGGGACAACGCCAACAGGTGGCTGTTGGCCGCGCGCTCATGACGAAACCAAAACTTTTGATGCTTGATGAACCAACCGCGGGCGTGTCCCCGATTGTGATGGACGAACTTTTCGACCGGATCATCGAAGTGGCCCGCACCGGCATTTCCATCCTCATGGTGGAGCAAAATGCACGACAAGCCCTTGAAATCGCGGATAAAGGTTATGTCCTCGTTCAAGGTGCCAACCGATACACCGACACAGGTGAGGCCCTCTTGGCTGATCCTGAGGTCCGCAAATCATTCTTGGGGGGTTAAGCCATGGATCTTTTGAATGCATTTATCGCGCTTGCCAATTTCGTTTTGGTTCCTGCCATTGCTTATGGATCTCAGCTCGCCTTGGGCGCGCTTGGGGTGACCTTAATCTATGGCATTTTGCGCTTTTCGAACTTTGCCCATGGCGACACCATGGCCTTTGGGGCGATGGTAACGATCTTTGTGACATGGCTATTCCAAAGCTGGGGCATTAGTCTTGGTCCCCTGCCGACCGCGCTTTTGGCGCTGCCCTTTGGCATTGCGGGGGCTGCGGCACTTGTGTTGGCCACGGATAAAATGGTCTACCGTTTTTACCGCAAAAAGAAAGCAGAACCCGTGATCCTCGTGATCGTGTCCATGGGCGTCATGTTCATGATGAACGGGGTTGTGCGTTTTTTAATCGGCACAAATGACCAAAAATTCTTTGACGGTACACGGTTTCTAATCAAAGCGCGCGACTTTAAGAAAGCCACGGGGCTCTCCGAAGGATTGTCCATCAAAACAACCCAAGCATTGACCGTTGTTGTCGCAGTGATCGCCGTGGCGCTTTTGTTCTATTTCCTCAACAAAACCCGCACAGGTAAATCCATGCGCGCCTTTTCCGATAACGAAGATTTGGCGCTTCTCTCGGGCATTAACCCAGAGCGTGTTGTCCTCATCACATGGATTATCGTGGCGGCGTTGGCGACAACGGCTGGGGTGCTTTACGGGCTTGATAAGACCTTTAAACCCTTCACCTATTTTCAACTCCTTTTGCCGATCTTTGCCTCTGCAATTGTTGGCGGGCTTGGCAATCCGTTAGGGGCCATTGCAGGTGGGTTTGTGATCGCGTTTTCTGAGGTCACCATCACCTATGCGTGGAAAAAAGTGGCCACCTATGTCCTTCCAGAAGCATGGGCACCAGATAGCCTCGTTCAGCTTCTTTCAACGGATTACAAATTTGCTGTGTCCTTCACAATCTTGATCATCGTCTTGCTGTTTAGACCAACAGGCCTCTTCAAAGGGAAAGCGCTATGACATTGAATATTCGTAATATTGTTCTCTTTGCGATCGTTGCTCTGATGATCGTTGTCGCGGGCATCGTGCAAGGCATCGATACGGCGCTTTTGATCCTCAACTTTGGTTTGGTCTCTGCGATTTTGGCGCTTGGTGTCAATTTGCAATGGGGGTTTGCCGGGCTCTTTAACATTGGTGTTATGGGCTTTATTGCCCTTGGCGGTTTGGCGGCGGTCCTCGTGTCCATGCCCCCCACCACAGAAGCCATCCACGCAGGCGGCATGGGCATCATCATTGCTATGTTGCTTGGGGCTGCGACCATTATTGGCGCGATCCTTGTGCAAACAAAATTGCCCCAAGGGCGGATGCGCACTCTCTTAACCATCGCGGTTTTGGTTGGCGGGTTCTTTATCTATCGCGGCGTTTTCGACCCTGCGGTTGAAGCCATTGAAAAAGTGAACCCCGCAGGCACCGGATATCTTGGTGGATTGGGTTTGCCTGTGTTGATCGCATGGCCAGTTGGTGGGCTTTTCGCTGCGGGCGCCGCGTGGATCATTGGCAAAGTCGCCTTGGGGTTGCGCTCTGATTATCTTGCGATTGCCACGTTGGGGATTGCGGAAATCATCATCGCAGTTTTGAAAAACGAAGACT
>JBMYYE010000002.1:0-55137 GCA_049609065.1 Halocynthiibacter sp. | reverse complement strand
AAAAGTCCGATTGAAAATGGCACAGGCACAATCGTCGATCACGCGGATGTGCGCCGGATGCTGGCCGTGATGAAGGCTGAAATATTCGCAGCGCGCGCCATTGCGCTTTCTTGTGCGGTGTCCATCGATATGCACAGCGCCACAGGGGACGGCGCATGGCAATCGCGCGCGGCATTTTTGACGCCAATTGCCAAAGCGTATGGAACAGATATCGGCCACGAAGTGTCCCATATGGGCATCCAAGTCCATGGTGGCATGGGCTTCATCGAAGAAACGGGCGCGGCACAGTTCGCTCGCGATGTTCGTGTGACGTCGATTTACGAAGGCACAAACGGCATCCAAGCAATGGACCTTGTGGCGCGTAAACTGATGGATGGCGGTGAGGCGGCATATCGTTTGCTCGAAGAAATTGAACAAACGGCTGAAAGTGCCCGTGAAGACTATCCAAATATGACGGATAATATTTGGGCGGCGGCGGAAACGCTACGTGAAGGGGTTGAGTGGCTTTTGGAACAAAAAGACATGAATGATCGCTTCGCAGGCGCCGTGCCGTTTTTGCGGGCCTTTGCCCGTGTTCTGGGCGCGCATTTCCATCTAAAAGCCGCGATTGCAGAAGATGGCGAAGGCGCGCGCACAAAGCTGGCGCGTGTGTACGTCAAACGCTTGCTGCCGGAACACGCCGCATTGTTGGAGCATATGCGCGAAGGGGCCGAAGGCCTTTATGCGCTTAGCATCGAAGATTTGTCAGCATAATGGCAAAAATTACCTACCCCTATGAAACGCCCCCTGAATTTGGTGAGGCGATTGAAGTGGCTGACGGCGTGCTTTGGTTGCGGCAACCTTTGCCGATGGCGCTGGATCATGTGAATATTTTTGCCTTTGATGAAGGGGATGGCTGGGCCATCGTCGATACGGGCTTTGACACAAAAGAATCCCGCGACATGTGGCAAGAGATGTTCAAAGGGCCATTGGGCGGCAAACCTGTCACGCGGGTTTTGGGCACGCACCACCACCCAGATCACATTGGGCTTGCGGGATGGTTTCAGTCCGATTTTGGCGCGGAACTTATCACGACGCGCACAGCGTGGCTGTTTGCGCGGATGTTGACGCTTGATGTGCATGACACATTGGCCCCTGAGGCGGAACAACATTACCGCCGCGCGGGCATGTCAGATGAAATTTTACAAACGCGCAAAGCCGAACGACCGTTTAACTTTGCGGATTGCGTGGCGCCCATGCCGTTGGGGTTCACGCGGATCAAAGACGGGGATGTCGTGACCTTTGGTGGACGCAGCTGGGATGTGCGGTGCGGCAATGGCCATGCGCCCGAACATGCGACGCTTTGGTCACGGGATGATAACCTCGTGATTGGTGGCGATCAGCTTTTGCCGCATATTTCTGCAAATATTGGTGTCTATGCAACAGAGCCTGAGGCTGACCCCCTTTCTGAGTGGCTCGAGAGCTGTGAACGTTTGGCGCAATATGCGACCGAAGATCAGCTGGTGTTACCGGGACATAAATTGCCATTCACGGGGCTGCCACATCGGTTGAAGCTGATGGCGGAAAATCATGAACACGCGCTTGAGCGGCTCTTGGAGCATGTCACAGAACCCAAAGTGGGTGGCGAATGTTTTTCGCCTCTCTTTAAACGGAAAATCGGGCCTGCGGAATATGGGCTTGCTTTGGTGGAAGCTCTCGCACATTTGAACTGTTTGTATCAAAAAGGGCTTGTCACGCGCACGCTCAACGCTAAAGGTGCGTATGAATGGTGTAAGGTGAGAACGTGACATGAATGACGATATTAAGACATCAGCAGAGGCGCTAGAAGCGGCGATAAACCCGTGTGGCCATGCGGTGCATTGTGCAGAAGCACCTGAAAACCTTGCGGAAAATCAACCGCTCCCTGAAAGCGTTACAAAAAAACCTGTCGAAAACAAAAGCCCCGCTGAGTGGGCCTATGAACGGATCATCCTGTATATCAAGAACTTTGAAGAGCAACTTGATGGCGATCATGAGGTTGCAATGGGTTTCACGGGTGGGGATGCTGGTGTGCTCAAAATCGAAGGTTTGGGGTTCTTTGACCCAGACATCGTGACGTTTTATGGCAATGATGCCGAAGGCGGCAAAACGCAACTTGTTCAGCATGTAAGCCAGCTTAACGTGATGTTGCGCGCCCTTCCCAAAGAACCAGAAGCCGTAGAACCAAACCGCATTGGGTTCCGTTTGGCTGAGGATCTTGAAAAAAATCAAGCGTGACAATCAGGGAATAGACTCGCCCGATTGCTTTGGGTATACATCGTGAAATGCGAAGAGGAGAGCTATCATGGCAGAACATAAACACGGATCAATTGACGCGACTGAGCACCAAAAAATGTTCGACGGGTTTCTAAAATTTTCAGCATGGGTTGCAGGCATCAGCATTGGTGTTTTGTTGCTTGCTGCTTTGATCAACGGTTAACATTAGTTACGGATAAACACATGCGCCGCAGTCTTTTGCTGTTGTGCCTGCCGCTTTTTTTATTGGCGTGCGGGTTGCCTGAGCCGAAATGGGCTCCTGATCATCAAGTTGCGCAATCGCACTATGTGCATGGCGGGCCGGCGCGTGTGACGCTTTTTACAGTTATTAAAAACAGCAATGATTCTGGGGCGCATGCGGGCCTTTTGATCAATGGATCAGAGCGCGTTTTATTCGACCCCGCAGGTACATGGCATCACCCGCAATTGCCTGAACGCAATGATGTGCATTTTGGCATGACGGATCCGGTTGTGGAATTCTATGTCGATTACCACGCGCGCATTACCTTTCGGGTGAAAGAACAACAACTTGATGTGCCGCTTCATGTGGCGGATCAATTGATCGCAGCGGTTAAAGCCAACGGCGCGGTATCCAAGGCCCATTGCGCAAAATCCATTTCGTCCATTTTGCGCGGCGTGCCCGGGTTTGAGACGATCAAATCATCCTATTTCCCGAACACATTGTCCAAAGGCTTTGCCGAATTGGGCGCGCGTGAAATTCGTGTTGTTTATGACGATTCCCCGCATATCAAAGGGCTCATTCAGCCGCCAACTGTGGCGCTTCCGTTCGAATAATTACCCGACAAAATATAGCATTGCATAGAGTGCGCTTGCGCCCCCTATGATCGATAAGATCACATTTTTCGTCCAGTATCCAAGGGCGCAGGTGACGATAGCTGCGACCATGCGCGGGGTATCGAGCGCCCCGTCCGTAGCCTGCGGCCAGACCACCATTGGTGCAACCAAGGCGGGGAGCACCGAAACCGGTGTGTAGCGCAAATGCCGCAAAATCCAGCTGGGCATTTTGCGGTTTCCAATGATCCCCAAAAATGAAAACCGGATCAGAAATGTTCCTATCCCGATGAGGATGATAACCCCCCAGATTTCGACGGTTGAATAGGTCATAGGGATTCTCCTTCGGTGCGGCGTTCCACTTCGGCCCCGACGACCATGCCCATGATGCCCGCTACGATGAGCCCAAGATTATAAGGCAAGAATGCAAAAGTGAGAGATGCGATGACCGCTACAAACGCGGCTGCAAGGTGGGCCCGCGTGCGGAGCATAGGGGCGATCATGGCCAAAAAGGTGATGGGCACCGCAAAATCGAGCGCAAATGCATCGGGGATTTGCCCCCCAACGGCGGCCCCAACATAGGTCGATACGTGCCAAACGGGAAAAATCAGCAGCACCGTTCCAAAGAAGTAGGCGATTTTTGCGCTCAAGCTGTCACTGGGGTGTCGATCAAATCGATCCGCACTTAGGGCAAAACTTTGGTCCACAATGCAATAGGCTGCGATTGCGCGCGTCCAAATTGAGGCCCCGCCAAGGTGCGGGGTGAGTGTCGCGGAATACATCGCCATGCGAAGGTTCACGGCCAATGCTGTTAAAATCACAATGACGGTGGGTGTGTTTTCGGCCATCAATTGCACGGCGGCGAATTGTGAGGCCCCCGCAATCACCAAAAAGCCAAACCCCATGGTTTCGAGAATGCTAAAGCCAGCTTCGGTGCTGACAACGCCAAAAATCATTGCAAAGGGGGACACAACAAGAAGAAATGGCGCGCTGTCGCGAACGCCACGCCAAAGGGCGGATTTAGGGCTGGAGCTGTCCATATCTTGGGCCTATGATTGTTCAAGACCCAAAGCCTTAGTCCTAAAAAAAGGAATGTCAATTGGCGTCGGACAAAGTCAAAAACAATCTGTTGATTGGACCAGATCCATCAAATGCCCGCCTAAGCAAACCCGTGCAGGCGGTGAACGAATTTGGCGTGGTTGAGGACCTGTCGGTCATCACCGAAGTGCCGCTTACGATTTATCTGAATTCACAAGAAATCGTCACGGCCATGACCATTGGGGATTATCCTGAATATCTGGCGCTTGGGTTTTTGCGCAACCAACGCATGCTGCGCGCGGATGAAGTCGTGACGGCTGTGGTTTTTGATGAAGAAACCGAGGCGGTGATCGTACGCACGGAGCGTGCGACAAATTATGAAGAAAAGCTCAAACGACGTACGCGCACCTCTGGCTGTGCGGTGGGCACGGTTTTTGGCGATGTAATGGATGGGTTGGATGATATCCATCTGCCCGAAGTCTTGGTTAAAACATCGTGGATCTATACGCTTTCTAAGGCGATCAACCAAATGCCGAGCCTCTACCTCACAACGGGGGCGATTCACGGAACGGTTTTGTGCCAAGAGGATCAGCCGCTCGTTTATATGGAAGATGTCGGTCGCCACAATGCCGTGGATAAAATCGCGGGGTGGCTTTTTTCCGAAGGGCAAACTGGGCGTGATAAAATTCTCTATACCACCGGTCGACTGACAAGCGAGATGGTGATCAAAACCATTCAAATGGAAATCCCTGTGTTGATTTCTCGGTCTGGTTTTACGGCATGGGGCGTTGAAATTGCTGAAAAATATGGTCTCACCCTCATTGGGCGATTGCGGGGTCAACGGTTCCAATGCGTGTCGGGGCATAAGCGGCTCACATTTGATATAGATCCTACACATGCCCCAAAAGAAGATGCAAAGCTGCGCCGAAAAGGAGCAAAGCAATGACGCGTCCATTGGGTGTGATTTTGGCAGGGGGATTGTCGTCACGAATGGGTGGCGGCGATAAATCGCTTTTGCCGCTCGGATCGCAGACAGTTCTGGGGCATGTGGTAGCGCGGATTGCGCCACAAACCTCGGGCCTTGCGATCAACGCAAATGGCGATGCGGCGCGGTTTTCGGAACATGATTTGCCTGTTCTTCCTGATTCCATTGATGGATTTGTAGGGCCTTTGGCGGGGGTGCTTGCTGGGTTGGATTGGGCAGCAGAAAAAGGGGCCGATCACATCGTGACAGTGGCCGCGGATACGCCATTTTTCCCGTTGAATTTGGTGTCCGAGCTTGAACGTAAAGCCCAAGATACAGGCGCGTCAATTGTCCTTGCTGCAACCCAAGAGGGCGCGCGTATGTATCGCCATCCGACGTTTGGACTCTGGTCGGTTGCGTTGCGAAATGATCTTCGGTCGGCGCTTTTGGATGGGTTGCGTAAGGTTGTGCTCTGGACGGATCAACATGGCGGACAAGAGGTCATTTTCTCACATGAAAATGCGGATCCGTTTTTTAATATTAATACGCCAGATGACCTATTATTGGCACGGCAGAGGATCGAAGCATGAACGTATTTGGCGTAACGGGATGGAAAAATTCAGGAAAAACCGGATTGATGGAACGCTTGGTGTCGGAAATCACGTCTCGTGGGTTTTCCGTATCCACTGTGAAAAATGCCCATCATAGCGTGGATGTGGATCACCCTGGAAAAGACAGCCATCGCCACCGCGTCGCCGGCGCAACTGAGGTTGTTTTATCTTCAACATCACGTTGGGCGCTGATGCATGAATTGCGCGGTGCGGCGGACGCGACGCTTGAAGAACATCTGGGGCGGATGATGCCGGTTGATTTGATTTTGGTGGAAGGGTTCAAAAAAGAACGCCACCCTAAGATTGAGGCGCATCGCCAAGAAACAAGTCAGGGCCTCATCGCGGCCAATGATCCGACCATTGTGGCGGTCGCATCTGATGCGCCACTCGCGCAGCATGATGGTTTGCGCTTTGATTTAGACAACACCAAAGAAATCGCGGATTTCATTTTGAAAAAAATGGGCCTGATGAAAACGGATAGGCCCAAGGGCAAGGGGCTCAGAAATGATTGCTTTGCGCTGCCTGAAGGCGTGAACTGGATCCCCGTCGAAGATGCGCTAGCCCGGCTCAAAGAAACAATGCCAAAGGTCGCGGCCGTATCGGAAAAGCGTGCGAATGATGCGCTTGGTCTGACTTTGGCACAAGATGCGATTGCCCTGCGGGATAACCCGCCTGCGGCCAATTCCGCCGTGGATGGATTTGGGTTCGCCTTTAACGCAATCACGGACGACACGTCACGTTTGCCGTTGATGACGGACGTGGCCGCGGCAGGCCATCCATTTGAAGGCAGTGTTCCCAAAGGCACGGCCATTCGCATTCTCACGGGTGCGCTTGTGCCTGCGGGTGTGGACACGGTGGTGATGCAAGAAGACGTCGATGTGGAGGGTGATTTCCTTTTGATGGAGGGACGGCCAAAGGTGGGCGCAAATGTGCGTGCGGCAGGTGAAGACCTCAAAAGAGGACAGGTTGCTGTGACCGCTGGCACGGTGATCCGACCGCTTGAGATCGCGATGATGGCAGCTGTTGGCGTGACCGAAATCCAAGTGTTTGAACCGCTTCGAATTGGCGTTTTATCGACAGGGAGCGAAATTGTAGATGCGGGAACGGCCACGGATCGTGCGTGCACTTATGATGCCAATCGTCCGATGTTGTTGTCGATGCTGGCGCGTTGGGGGGCGGTACCCGTGGATCTGGGTCATGTGGAAGATGACCGTGAGGCCCTAAAATCTGCGCTCACGACTGCGGCAAAAACAGTGGATGTGATTTTCACATCAGGTGGTGCATCTGAAGGCAAAGAAGATCATCTATCGGCACTTTTGAATGAAGAGGGCGCGATGACCCAGTGGCGTGTGGCCCTTAAGCCCGGGCGACCAATGGCCATGGGGATATGGGATGGCGTGCCGCTTTTCGGGTTTCCTGGAAATCCTGTGGCAGCGATGGTTTGTGCGCTTGTTTTTGCCCGCCCTGCGGTTGCGCAAATGGGGGGTGGATCAGCCATGGCCCCACAAGGCTTCATGGTGCCCGCAGCATTTTCAAAGAAGAAAAAAGAGGGCCGGAGCGAATATCTTCGGGCGCGCATGACTGCGGATGGGCGGGTAGAAACGTTCCATTCCGAAGGATCGGGTCGTGTGTCAGGATTGTCATGGGCCGGCGGGTTGGTCGAGCTTCCCCATCATGGGGTGACCATAGAAGAAGGCACGCTCGTGCGTTTTATTCCTTACGGCTCATTTGGGCTGTAATTAGTCAAAGACGCGGGTGATGCGTCCCAAGAGCATGAAGGCATAGGCCGTACGTGTCCCTGAGAAATCGGCGATTTCTGCGTCAGATGCGATTTGCTCAAAATGGTTAAACGCATTGTCAAATTCGCGCATGAAAATATGCACGGCATTGCGAAATTCCGCGTCTTGGCGCATGCGTCCCCCTGTGAGAACAATGCAAGACCGATCGCGAATACCAGCAAGGGCTGCCACCGACCGGCCGCGTGCGCCTTGGGCAAACTTGCGCCAAATTTCAGGTCGCGCGCGATCAGGGCGCAGGTCGTCCATGTAAATGCCGTCTTGGGACAGAAGCGTCAAAACCGATTGGGACGCATGGACAAGTTTCGCTGTGCGGTGATCTTTGAGAGCCTTCCGAAGGGCTTCAAACCCTTCGTTGTCTTCTGCGTTGTCAGGGAAATTGAGCGCACGAATGAAATCAGCCGGCGTGAGCCGCTCATTGAGGTCCTCTTGGGCCACACCCAAGGCAAGCGCGCGTTGATTTTCGTCTTCTTCGATTTCTTCACTTAATACACGGCGTGGAATACGATTTGTGGTGAAGGTTGCGATGGCGCTTTCGGTTTGCTTTTGAAAGGCAACGATTTCATCGAGCTTCTTTTCCACCGCAGGCTGCGGTGTATTTTGGGGGCCTGTATGTTGCTCAATCAACTTGCGGCGCATCGCATCGACCGTTTGCTCGAGCTTTTGCGTTTCATCGCGAAGACCCTTGGAGGAGCGCGCAGCAATGGTGGCCATCCAGATCATTGTCAGCGGCATGAAGAGCGCAATCATTGTCATGGCAAAAGCCAGCGGATCATTTTCTGATACTTCGCTTGAGGGCGTTGCAAACAGGAATAAAATTGCGCCACCGACCCATAGGATGGTTAACACAATCGCAATAATATCAAAACGCGCGAGAAGAGCGCGGAAGTCGAATTTCTTTGATTGTGCCATATTGGGTCTGCCTAGATGTAGTCGATCGTGAGGATTTCGTAACCTTTTTCACCACCAGGGGTGCGCACTTCTACGCTATCACCAACCTCTTTACCGATCAACGCACGTGCGATTGGGGATTTGATATTGAGAAGACCACGATCGATGTTTGCTTCGGGTTCGCCAACGATTTGAAATGTTTTTTCTTCGTCAGTGTCTTCGTCAACAACGGTAACGGTCGCCGAAAACTTCACGGCACCTGAGAGCGTTTTGGGGTCAATCACATCCGCCAATGAAATGATCGCCTCGAGCTCTTTTACGCGGCCTTCGACGAAGCTCTGCTTTTCGCGCGCGGCGTGATATTCGGCGTTTTCCGACAAATCGCCGTGTTCGCGGGCTTCTGCGATGGCTTTGATCACAGCGGGGCGCTCAACGGATTTGAGGTTTTTTAATTCGGCATCAAGGGCATCAAAGCCTGATTGGGTCAAAGGGATTTTTTCCATAAGGAACCTGTTTGCTTGTTTTTAGCGTTAAAGCGTTCTTAACGCGCCAAAGGGGGCGAGTGTCAAGGTAAATGCGGGGCTTTGAAATAAAAGCGAAAGGTTTGGGGTGTAAATATTTCCTTAAATAACGCTTATGCGCAACAAAACGTCGCGTACACATTGACCCCTTTGGGGGAAATCAATAACGATAAGCCAAATCTATATAGCAAACCGTTGCGCCAGTATAAGAGGAAGACCATGTCTGAAATTGAACGCGAATCCATGGAATATGATGTTGTGATTGTTGGGGCGGGGCCAGCGGGCCTCTCTGCGGCGATCCGGCTGAAACAAATCGATCCAGACATGACGGTTGTTGTGCTTGAAAAGGGCTCTGAGGTTGGGGCGCATATCCTTTCTGGGGCGGTGCTTGATACATGCGGTTTGGACAAATTGATGCCAGACTGGAAAGAAAAAGGCGCGCCGATCAAAACCAAGGTGAAGAAAGACAACTTCTATATCTTGGGCGCCGCAGGTCAAATGCGCATCCCGAATTTCCCGATGCCACCTTTGATGAACAATCACGGGAATTATATCGTATCCATGGGTAATGTGTGCCGCTGGATGGCGGAACAAGCCGAAGGCATGGGCGTAGAGATTTTCCCAGGCATGGCGTGTTCTGACCTTGTTTACGGTGAAAACGGTGAAGTGAAAGGCGTGATCGCCGGGGTCTTTGGTCTCGAAGAAGATGGGTCCATTGGTGAAAACACCGAACCTGGTATGGAATTGCACGGCAAATACGTTTTCTTGTCCGAAGGTGTACGTGGGTCGTTGTCAAAAGAAGTGATCGCGAAATATGACCTAGATGCCAATTCTGACGTCGCGAAATTTGGCGTTGGCATGAAAGAAATCTGGGAAATTGATCCAGCAAAACACAAAGAAGGCACCGTAACCCACACAATGGGCTGGCCTTTGGGTTCAAATGCGGGCGGCGGATCTTTTGTCTATCATCTCGAAAATAATCAAGTTTACGTGGGCTTCGTTGTACACTTGAACTACAAAAACCCGCATCTGTTCCCTTACATGGAATTCCAACGCTTCAAGCATCACCCGATGATCGAAGAGCTGCTTAAAGGCGGCAAACGTGTGGCCTATGGTGCACGTGCGATTTCCGAAGGTGGCTGGCAGTCTGTGCCAAAAACCTGTTTCCCGGGTGGCGCACTTTTGGGGTGTTCTGCGGGCCTCGTGAATGTGCCGCGCATTAAGGGCAATCATAACGCGATGCTTTCTGGCATGCATGCGGCAGAAGCCGCAGTTGCCGCGATCAAAGAGGGGCGCTCAGGCGATGAGCTTTCCGCGTATGATGAGGCATTGCGTTCTGGCCCGATTGCCAAAGATTTGAAACGTGTGCGTAACGTGAAACCGATTTGGTCCAAAATGGGCCTCGTAGCGTCCTTGGTTCTTGGTGGCTTTGATATGTGGGTCGCAAACCTCACGGGCTGGAACCCGCTTGGGACATGGAAGCACGGTAAAAACGACGCGCAAGCTACGGAAGAAGCGTCCAAGCACAAAGAAATTGACTATCCAAAACCTGACGGAAAAATCAGTTTCGATCGCTTGACGAATGTGAGCTTCTCTATGACCAACCATGAAGAAAGCCAGCCGGCGCATCTTCGCCTAACGGATCCAAACATTCCTGTATCCGTGAACCTTGCGAAATACGCAGAACCTGCACAGCGCTATTGCCCCGCAGGTGTGTACGAAATCGTCGAAGAAGAAGGCCAAGATCCACGCTTTATCGTCAATTTCCAAAACTGCGTGCATTGTAAAACATGCGATATTAAGGACCCGAGCCAAAATATCACATGGGTCACACCACAAGGCGGCGACGGACCAAACTATCCAAATATGTAGTGACCTAAAACTTACTTTGGTAAAATTTTCGCGAAAAAGGGCCTTTTTAGGGGCCCTTTTTTAATGTCCATTGCGTAACCCGATCTGAGTGTTATCTTAAGCGAAAGCAAAGAAGGCAGAGCCATGGCAGGACTACGAATAGCAGCATTGATCGCATTGATGATCCCATCTGGCATGGCACATGCGGAAATGGGCCTAGCAGGGTCTTACCTGTCTGGTCGCGCAGCAATCCGCACGGGGGATTATTCCGAAGCCTCCCACCGTTATGCGAAAGCGTTGGTACGTGCCCCTAAAAATGCGACCTTGATGGATCAAACAATCCTGGCATTTATTGGTACAGGTGAAATCATGTCTGCCAATCAAATCGCCTTTCGCCGCGAATCCTTGGGGGAAACGTCGCTTGCGGCGCGCATGGCAATTTTTGCAAATATGCTCAAAACCGAAAAATTTGATGAGGTAAAAACGCGGATCAAAGACGAAAAGGGCATTGACGCGGTCTTGGATCAACTTGTGCTTGGTTGGATTGCACATTCCGAAGGCGAAGAAAAAGCCGCGGCCAAATGGTTCAAAAAAGCGCGCAGCAATAAGGATCTTGAGTTGCTTGGGGCCTATAATCAGGCCCTCTATCACGCGCTTATCGGGGATTTCAAATCCGCGGCAAAGGCCATGGATTCGGATGTGGGCCGTGCTTTTTTGGTGACGCGAAATGGGATGTTCGCCTATGTGCAAATCCTATCACAGCTGGGCCGATTTGAGGATGCTAAAAAGGCGCTTACCGAACGCTATGGTGTTGGAAAAGGAAGCGAATTTTCTGAAATCTACGCCAAACTTGTCGCGGGTGAAGCCATCCCGTTTGACGTGATTTCCTCACCAGAAGAAGGCTTTGCAGAAGCATTCTATTCGTTTTCACGTCTTCTAAATGACGAAGGCGGGCTGATTGCGGCACTTCTTTATGGCCGTATTGCGATTTATTTGAATCCACAAAACAGCGAAGCAATACTCCTTGTGGGGAGTATCTTTGAAGTCATGGAGCAATACAAAACCGCGGCGGCACTTTATGCCCGCATAGCGCCAGATAATTCTTCGCATGCCGTTGCGGAAATGGCCCGCGCAAACATTTATCGTCGTCTGGAGGATTATGAGAAAGCGATCACAATTCTTCAAGACGTCGCACGCGTTCAGCCGATGCGATTTAGCACCCATTGGGCGCTGGGCGAGGCGTATCATGCCGCAGGGCAGGCGGGGGATGCCATTCTCTCATATGACACGGCAATTTCGAAATTAGAGAGCGTTGAACCGCATCACTGGAGATTGTTTTATACGCGTGCCACCGCGCTTCACTCCGAAGGCATCTGGCCGCGTGCAGAAGAAGATTTCCTTAAGGTTTTGGAATTGTCCCCTGACGAACCTTCCGCCTTAAATTATCTTGGGTATTCATATCTGGAGCGCAATGAAAACCTCGATACAGCAATGGAGATGATTGAGAAAGCCGCGAAGGAAAGTCCTGGCAGCGGAGCAATCACCGATTCCCTCGGTTGGGCGCATTTCTTGATCGGAAATTACGATCAAGCCGTCGTGCATCTTGAGGCGGCTGTGGTTTTGATGGCGACCGATCCGGTGGTGAATGATCACCTTGGGGACGCGTATTGGGCGGTGGGCCGCAAGCGCGAAGCCAGATTTCAGTGGCGTCGTGCATTGTCATTTGATCCCATCGAAAAGGATGAAACACGCATCAGCCAGAAGCTTGATGCTGGGCTTGATACGGTGCTTGCAGAAGAAGGCGCAGCTCCTCTTGCAGCCAGCCGTGAATAAAATATGACATCGGAAAAAGCGCGCGCAAAAATAAATTTGACGCTTCATGTGACGGGGAAAGACGCCGCTGGCTATCACCTTTTGGACAGTTTGGTGGTATTTTCGGATCAAGCTTTTGATGTAATTTCCCTGTCCCCATCGAAAGATATGTCATTGAGCGTGACAGGAAAAATGGTGAAAGCTGTTCCAACGGATGGCCGCAACTTGGTTCTCAAAGCAGCGAGCCTTATGGGGGCAACGCCGACATCCATTCATCTGGAAAAAAACCTACCGGCGGCGTCTGGTATCGGTGGCGGATCGGCGGATGCGGCAGCGACATTGCGGGCTTTGGCGCAGGCGCAGAACATCCCTTTGCCCGCTGCGGATGACGTTTTGGCGCTTGGGGCGGACATCCCTGTCTGTTTGGCGTCTACGCCAATGCGAATGCAAGGCATCGGCGGGGATCTTACACCTTTGCCTACGGTCCCTGAATTTCACATGGTGTTGGTGAACACAGGCGATGCCGTATCGACGCGCGATGTGTTTGGCGCGCTGACATCGGTGAATAACCCGCCTATGTCTTTGATGCCTGAGGATGCGGATTTCTTGGGTTTTGTCACGTGGTTGAAAGCGCAACGCAATGATATGCAAGAGGCGGCGATTTCAATTTGCCCTGCAATTGCGGATGCCATTTTGGCGCTGTCAGAAACCAAAGGTAATGTTTTGGCGCGCATGTCAGGGTCCGGTGCGACCTGCTTTGGCATTTATGAAACGGTTCAGGATGCGGATCATGCGGTGATTACATTACGTATGGCGCATCCCAAGTGGTGGGTTGTGCGCGGCTGATTAAAGGATGCGTTCGACCACGTAATCCGCGATGTCGCTTAGAGTGTCCCGAAGAGGGTGTTCGGGCAACGCGTTGAGCGCCTCTTTCGCGATATCGGACCAGTGGATTGCATCCTTGCGCGTGGCGCCTAGCGTGTCATATTTTGCAAAAAGCGCCAATGCATGTTCGAGGTCCCCGTCACGCTGATCACCCTTTTCAATAACGCGGGTCCAAAAGGCGCGCTCTTCGTCCGTCGCGTTGGCGATGGCTTTAATCACGGGGGGTGTCAGTTTGCGTTCGCGGAAATCATCACCGATATTTTTGCCGGTCGCATCGGTGCCCGTATAATCCAAGAGGTCATCAACGATTTGAAAGCTCACCCCGAGCGCATCGCCAAAATCCCAAAGCGCACGTTTGGTGGCCTCATCGACCCCTGAAATTTCCCCACCAACTTCCATGGCGGCGGCGAAAAGTGCTGCGGTTTTGCCTTTCACGACTTGGATATAGGTGGCCTCATCCGTTTCGATATTTTCTGCGGCGGTCAGTTGAAGGACTTCGCCTTCTGCAATGGTGGCTGATGCATTGGCCAAAATATCCAACACGCGGATGGATCCCGTTTCCACCATCAACTGGAACGACCGTGAGAAAAGGTAATCCCCGACGAGGATGCTTGATTTATTATCCCAAAGAAGATTGGCCGTTGGGCGTCCGCGGCGCTGACCGCTTTCGTCCACCACATCATCATGTAAAAGCGTTGCGGTGTGAATGAATTCAACCGTTGCCGCGAGGTGGATATGATAGGGGCCACCATAGCCGCAAATGGCCGCAGAGGCCAAAGTGAGCATCGGGCGCAAGCGTTTCCCACCTGCATTCACGAGATGTGCCGTGACTTCGGGGATGCGCGGCGCATTTTTAGAGCGCATGCGCTCTTGGATTAATGTGCCAACCTTGTCCAAATCGTCGCTTAGATAGGCGCTTAGAACCTCAACAGGTTTTTGTGATTTGTCCATCTCAATTCTCCCAAGCGGCCTAGACAAAGTGGTGGCCGGTTCATATCTTGCCCCTATGAAAGAACTCATCAAAACCAATGATCCGACGGTTCATGCATTTGCAACAGCGTTGCTTCGAGGCGAAGATATAGACTGCTTTGAAATGGACGTAAACATGAGCATTCTTGAAGGGTCAATTGGGATTTTTCAAAAACGGCTTATGGTGCGCGATCAAGACTATTTTATCGCCTGCCAAGTGATGCGCGACAATGAAATTGAAATTGCAGAACAGCAATGACCATGCCGGAGCTTGAGATCAGTCAAGACGCGTTTTTGGATGGGCGGCTGACAATATGTCAACCCAAAACGGGATACCGGGCAGGGGTGGATCCTGTTTTATTGGCTGCTTTTGTTGCGGCAAAATCTGGGCAATCGGTGCTGGAACTGGGGTGCGGTGTGGGCACGGCGAGCTTTTGTCTCGCGACGCGTGTGCAAGGCCTTCGGTTGACGGGGCTCGAATTGCAGGCCGATTACGCGGCGCTTGCGGTTGAAAATGCCGCGGCAAACAAGATCACGTTTGATGTGCATGTTGGGGATCTGACGCGGATGCCAGCGGATCTTCGGGGGCAAAGCTTTGACCATGTGATTGCAAATCCACCCTATTATGATCGGCGGCGCGGGACATCTGCGCCTGATGCGGGGCGTGAAACGGCGCTCGGAGAAACGGTTGATTTGCGCCAATGGATGGATGCGGCGATCAAACGGTTGAAGCCCAAAGGGCAGCTGGCGATTGTACAAGATATCTTACGCTTACCTGATGTGTTGGGCGCGTTTGATGACCGTGTTGGTGGCGTCTTGGTGCAACCCATTGCACCGCGCATGAATGCGCACGCGAATCGGGTGTTGGTCAGAGCGATCAAAGGCTCAAATGCCGATTTTACGCTCAATGCACCTATCATCATGCATGAAGGCCAAAAGCACACCGAGGATCGTGAAAGTTACACGCCGATGATCCGAGGCGTTTTGCGTGGTGGTCAGGCGCTTATCTTACCTACAAAATAGGCAACCGGAAGAAATCCGCCATTTTAATGATTTTTGCTGCACTGCGTCGTGACACGGCCAATGTTCTGTGGTGCAATTCCTTTACACAACTCAGTGAAAGGTAAAATTCAAATGACAGTATCAGCGCATGTAAGTGAACTTCGTCGGAAGCATCAGCACCTCTCAAATGAAGTGGAAATGGCACAGCGAAGTCCAGCGGCTGATCCGCTTGCGATTGCAGAGTTGAAGAAGCAAAAGCTCAAGCTCAAAGAGGAAATTGAACGCCTCGATCACTAATTTTTTTGGGATTTGCTGCCGAGGGCGGCAATCCCAGCCCCGAGTGTGATTAACACTGCAGCGCCCAAAATCGCGATTGTCGGTTTTGCGATTCCAGTCGCAAGCAAGACTAAGGTAGAAAGGAGGGGTGCTGCATATGACAGCACGCCAAGAAGCTGAAAATCACCGTGCTTTACTCCGATATCCCAAGTGTAAAACGCTGCACCGACGGGCCCTATACCAAGGCCAATGACGGCCAACCAGGGTACGGTTTTTGTGGGGATAACCGTGTCTTCAAACGCAAAATGCGCCCCAGTAGATAAAAGTGCGGTCAGCGCGCAAAATAAAATGACGCTTTCTGTTGGAGTGTCCGACCACTTTCGCGCCAAAACGGAATAGCTTGACCATGTGAATGCGCAAAGAAACGCAAAAATATATCCCCAAACATTACCACTTTCAAAAGCCAGCCCTTTTCCCGAGAGCAAAAGCGCGGTGCCCGCAAAGCTGATCACAGCCCCAAACACATGCAAAAACCGGAGCTTTTCGTCAGGTAGAAGCCCAGACATCAGAACAATTAATAATGGCCATAGATAGGCGATGAGCCCAGCTTCGGCTTCTGGCGCGAGGCGTAACGCCGCAAAATATAAGGCGTGATATCCAAAGAGGCCAAGTGTTCCAAGAATGAGAGGAGCCGGGCGGACATTGAAAATTCGTGTGATCGTTCCTGATTTTATTGCCCACAAAATGCTGACGGTGGTGCCTATTCCAAAGGATAGCGCGGTGAGCTGAAAGGGGGGGATAGGTGCCGAAAATGAGGTGAAGAGCGCCAAAAGGGCCCATAGGAGTATTGCCATGCAACCGATATATGTGGCCTGAATACGTGACATGGTCATCCTCAAAATTAAAGCCGCTCAATTATGAGCGGCTTTAATTTGAGGTTCAAGTTGAATGAGGTTTAGACGAAGAATTGTGCCCCATTTGCGGAAATGGTGGAGCCGTTGATGAATTCTGCGTCATCAGACACAAGGAACGTCACACAGCGTGCGATTTCTTCTGGTGTGCCGAGGCGACCCGCTGGAATTTGACTGATGATCGATTCGCGAACCTTTTCAGGAACGGCCATCACCATTTCTGTGCCAATATAACCAGGGCAGACTGCGTTTGCGGTAATACCAAAGCGCGCGCCTTCTTGTGCCAGTGATTTGGTGATGCCGAGGTCGCCAGCTTTGGATGCGGCATAGTTTACCTGTGCGAATTGCCCTTTTTGGCCATTGATGGAACTGATCGTTACGATGCGGCCAAACTTACGTTCGCGCATGCCAGGCCAAATTGGGTGTGTCATGTTAAAAACACCAGAAAGGTTGGTGTCGATTACCTGATCCCATTGTTCTTTGGTCATTTTATGGAACGGCGCATCACGTGTGATACCCGCATTATTGACCAAAATGTCAATTGGGCCAAGGTCGGCTTCGACTTGTTTGATGCCTTCGGCGCAGCCATCGTAATCGGCAACGGACCATTTATAGGTTTTGATGCCAGTTTCTGCGGTGAATGTTGCGGCCGCTTCGTCATTGCCTGCGTAGTTTGCGGCGACAGTATAACCAGCCTCTTTTAGAGCTTTTGAAATAGCGGCTCCAATACCGCGTGAGCCACCAGTTACGAGTGCAATCCGAGACATAAACACTTCCTCCTCAAGGTATGTAAATTACATTTTTGTTACAAGGCGCGCAATATTATTGCGCGCCCAATCCTTTACTAGTCGCGTTCAACACAAAGAGCAACCCCCATGCCCCCGCCGATACACAATGTCGCAAGACCCTTCTTGGCATCACGGCGCTGCATTTCAAAAAGAAGTGTATTGAGGATACGACAGCCAGAGGCCCCAATTGGATGACCAATGGCGATTGCCCCGCCGTTTACATTCACAATTGCAGGATCCCAATCCATGTCCTTATTCACTGCGCAGGCTTGCGCGGCGAAGGCTTCGTTGGCTTCCACAAGATCGAGATCGGATGCTTTCCAGCCCGCTTTGGCGAGCGCTTTTTGGGATGCATGAATTGGTCCAACACCCATGATCGATGGGTCAAGCCCTGCGGTGGCATAGGATGCGATGCGTGCCATTGGCTGGATCCCACGTTTGTCGGCATTGTCCGCACTCATGAGCAACACAGCGGCCGCACCATCGTTGATGCCGGAGGCGTTCGCAGCCGTGACGGAGCCTTCGCGGTCGAATGCGGGGCGCAATTTTTGCATGGATTCCATTGTGGCGCCGTGGCGGATGTATTCATCCTTATCTACAATGATGTCCCCTTTGCGTGTTTTAACGGTAAAGGCGGCGATTTCATCGGCGAATTTGCCTGCGTTTTGTGCGGCTTCCGCTTTGTTTTGCGATGCAACCGCAAACTCATCTTGCATGTCGCGGGAAATATCCCACTGTTTTGCAACATTTTCTGCGGTGATCCCCATATGGTAGCCATTAAATGCATCCCAAAGACCGTCTTTGATCATGGTGTCGATGAATTTCATATCGCCCATTTTATGACCTGCACGAAGATGCGCCACATGTGGAGAAAGGGACATATTTTCTTGTCCTCCCGCAGCAACGATATCGGCGTCCCCAAGAAGAATATGCTGTGCGCCAAGAGCCACAGCGCGAAGACCAGACCCACAGACTTGGTTGATGCCCCATGCGGAGCTTTCATTTGCGTAGCCTGCATTGATATGGGCTTGGCGTGCAGGGTTTTGGCCTTGTCCTGCGGACAAGACCTGTCCAAGGATCGTTTCGGAAACTTCGCTGGCATTGATGCCAGCACGTTCGACAATCGCTTTGAGGATATGCGCGCCAAGATCGTGTGCAGGTGTGTTGGCAAAAGAGCCGCTAAAGCTGCCGACGGGTGTCCGTGCGGCGGAGGCAATAACCACATTGGTCATGAGATTTCCTTCCCAGTTCGTTCAAATTTTCATATGTTCCGAACTTACGGTAGGATTTTCTGCGCTGCAGCGCAACCGTCACGATGCCTCAGGCTCGTTGACGTTCATAATTGGAGTGCCAAGGGGGGGTTAGATTTGGTCGCCCGAAGTAGTAGCCTTGCATACAGTCTATACCAGCCCCGATGAGATAATTTGCGTCCTCTTGGGTTTCGACGCCTTCAGCAACTGTGAAAATATCAAAGCTTTGGGCAATCCCAATGAGCGCCTGTGTGAGTACTTGATTGTCTGCGTTGTTGTGAACGCCTTGTATGAAGTCCTTATCAATCTTTAGGATATCGAAGAAGAAATCGCGCAAATATCTAAAACAGGTTTGCCCAGATCCAAAATCATCCAACGCAAAGGTCACCCCATATTGATGCACGTGATCCATGAAACTAACGACCAGTTCGGGGTTCTCCATGGCGGAGCTTTCGGTGATTTCCAAAATTAAACGATTGGCGATTTCTGGACTATTGGTCAGAGCATCATCAAGGGTTTCAATCCAACGCACATGGCCAATTGATTTTGCGGACATATTGATTGCAAGGCGCAAATCGGGGCTGATCCTTAGCGCCTTTAGTCCCAATTCCAGTGATAGGCAGTCAATGACGCGCCCGAATTCGGTATCTTCGATGGTTTCGATAAAGTGTTTGGCCGAAATGACCTGCCCAGCATCGTTTTGGATACGAATGAGCCCTTCGTAGTAGGCGGGCACTGTCGGATTTGAGGATTTCACAATAGGTTGATAGGCCAATTGCACACGCTTGTGTAAAAGCGCATCTTGGACAACTTGCAATATACGCCGCTTCTTTTCCGCAATTGCGAAATCGAGCGGGTTATCAGGTTCATTTTCTGGACTAAATATTTCTCGAATCGACATTGTTTTCCACCTTGTACAGCGTCACGGTGACGCCACAAGGGTTGAAGGAAGCTTAATGTTTCCTTTTTGTTCAAATTTTATCGATTGAAATATGTTTTTAAGATGCTGAAATTAATGCAAAAAACATGATCTGAAATTATTTTGTAATTTATTTTCAGATTTAGCTAAATCGAATGCATCGACAAAATGCCTGTGCGGGCAATTGCACGATCCGTTTCGCGGGCGTATACGGGTTTGGAAATCTAGATATGAGACGGTGATATGACTGATAAATCTTCGAATGCGATGTGGGGCGGACGCTTCGCGGCGGGACCTGATGCCATTATGGAGGCGATTAACGCCTCCATCGGCTTTGATAAACGCATGGCAGACCAAGACATTCGAGGCTCCGTTGCGCATTCTAAGATGCTTGCAGCCGTGGGGATCATCACACCAGAAGATGCCAAAGAAATCCAAGCAGGCCTTGCGCAGGTTTTGGGTGAAATTCAAGGCGGCACCTTTGAATTTTCCACGGCTCTTGAAGACATTCACATGAATGTTGAAGCGCGGCTAAAAGACATCGTTGGCACGCCCGCGGGGCGGCTTCATACGGCGCGTTCGCGCAATGATCAGGTCGCAACCGATTTTAAACTCTGGGTGCGGGATCAAATGGATGCAGCCATTGGCGGGATCGAAGCCCTTATCCATGCGCTTTTAACCCAAGCCGAAGCCGAAGCCGAGAGCATCATGCCGGGTTTCACCCATCTCCAAACGGCGCAGCCCGTGACATGGGGCCACCATATGATGGCCTATGTGGAAATGCTTGGCCGTGATTTGTCACGGTTCAAAGACGCGCGCGCGCGCATGAACGAATGCCCTTTAGGGTCGGCTGCTCTTGCGGGGACGTCTTTCCCGATTGATCGGGTGATGACGGCAGAAGCCTTGGGCTTTGATCGCCCTACGGCCAACTCACTTGATGCGGTTGCGGACCGTGATTTTGCGCTCGAGTTTCTATCATCCGCGTCCATCCTTGCGATGCATTTAAGCCGCTTTGCAGAGGAACTCGTGATTTGGTCATCGGCGCAGTTTAAATTCGTGACGCTTTCTGATCGTTTCTCGACTGGGTCCTCTATTATGCCACAGAAGAAAAACCCAGATGCGGCGGAATTGATCCGTGCCAAAATCGGGCGAATTTTGGGGGCAACGGTTGGGCTTTTCACCGTGATGAAAGGTCTGCCGCTGGCCTATTCCAAAGACATGCAAGAAGACAAAGAACAAGTGTTTGACGCGGCCGATAACCTCATGGTGGCGCTTGCCGCGATGGAAGGCATGGTCAAAGACATGACCGCCAACCGGCCTGAGCTTGAAGCCGCGGCAGCGAGCGGGTTTTCAACGGCCACGGACCTCGCGGATTGGTGCGTGCGTGTGTTGAACATGCCGTTTCGTGATGCCCATCACGTGACGGGTTCTTTGGTTGCGATGGCAGAAGGCAAAGGATGCGATTTGCCTGAATTGAGCCTCACGGATATGCAGACTGTCTGTGCCGATATCACAGAGGATGTGTTTAATGTCCTTGGCGTGCACAACTCCGTGTCGAGCCGTCAGAGTTATGGCGGCACGGCCCCCGATCAGGTGCGCTTGCAAGTCGCACGCTGGAAGGACATTTTATCATGAAGCGGTTATTTGCCCTTTTGGGGATGGTCATCTTTGTTGCGTCTTGTGGCGCGGATGGGATGCCTGAACGCCCAACTGAAAAAAATACGCTCGGATTTTGATGTCGAAGCTGCGCCTCACATATCTGTTGTTGACGGTTGTTGGTACGGTGTGGCCGCTGATGGCGCTTTGGTCATGGAATGGCGGCAATATCCTTGAGGCGTGGTTGGCAACGGCCCCGTCGCGCATGTTGTTGCGCGATCTTTTGGTGGCGTCCTTTGCTTTTACGGTTTGGGTGATTTCCGAAACGTTGGTGCGACGCAATTGGCTGGCGCTTTGGGCGCTTGTTGCAACGGTCCTTGTGGGGCTATCTTGCGGGTTACCGCTTTATCTTTTCTTACGGTCGAGGCCAATTTCCTAATGGATCATTTTCTATACAAAGACGGTCAGCTCCATGCTGAGGATGTTGCAATTGCAGATATCGCTGCTTCTGTGGGGACGCCGTTTTACGTCTATTCCACCGCGACATTGCAGCGCCATTTTAAGCTTTTTGACGATGCGCTTGCGGGCATGGATCACCTTGTTTGTTATGCGATGAAAGCCAATTCCAACATGGCGGTTTTGCGTGTCATGGCGGCGATGGGCGCAGGCATGGATGTGGTGTCAGCTGGTGAATATCTCCGCGCGAAAGCGGCGGGCGTTTCTGGTGATAAAATCGTGTTTTCAGGCGTCGGTAAAACCCGTGATGAAATGCGTATTGCGCTCGAAGGGGGCATTCGCCAATTCAATGTCGAAAGCGAGCCTGAAATGAAACGCTTGAGCGCGGTTGCGACAGAACTGGGCAAAACGGCCCCGATCACCATCCGCGTGAACCCCGATGTGGATGCAAAAACCCACGCCAAAATTGCGACAGGGAAGTCCGAAAACAAATTTGGCATTCCGATTTCGCGGGCCCGTGAGGTCTATAAAATGGCCGCCGCACTGCCCGGTTTGGATGTTGTTGGCATCGATGTGCATATCGGGTCGCAATTGACAGATTTGGAACCGTATCGGCAGGCCTATGAAAAGGTTGCTGAGTTGACGAAAACCTTGCGCGAAGATGGCCATAATATCCGTCGCCTTGATTTGGGTGGTGGGCTTGGTATTCCGTATGAGCGCTCAAACGAAGCCCCCCCTTTGCCTGTGGAATACGGCGCGGTTGTGCGTGATGTATTGGGGGATCTTGGCTGTGAGATTGAGATTGAGCCAGGGCGTCTCATTGCGGGGAATGCGGGGCTTATGGTGGTGGATACCATCTATGTGAAATCTGGCGAAGACCGCGAATTTTTAATCGTGGATGGTGCGATGAATGACCTTATTCGGCCTGCCATGTATGAAGCGCATCATGACATCATTCCTGTGGTGGAGGCCCAAGCAGGGGTAGAGCAGGTGCCATATGACATCGTTGGTCCCGTTTGTGAAAGTGGTGATACTTTTGCCAAAGGGCGCAACTTGCCTGTGATGGCCGAAGGGGATCTTGTGGCGTTTCGCTCAGCTGGGGCCTATGGTGCGGTGATGGCGTCGGAATATAATTCACGCCCGATGATCCCTGAGGTCCTCGTCAATGGGGATGAATGGGCTGTAATCCGCAAGCGCCCTTCATACGAAGAGATGATTGATCGCGATACCGTACCAGACTGGTTGCTTTAAGAGCCAGAACCAGCGGCTGATTTAAGCATCGCGACACCGCGCTCCATATAGGATGAAAGTGCGTCACGGGCGCCGTCAGCTGCTGTGACGAATGTCTCAATATGGGCGGCGGCTTTAGGCACTTTTTCCGAAAGCGTATCTGCGCTCAGATAAATCAGAAGCCCTATGATCGCAGGCACGACAATCATATAAAACCCGAGCCGAAAACCGCTTCGTGTTTTTTTAGGCTTGGCTGTGTCTGCTTTTTTCTTTTTGCGTTTTGTTTTGGCTGGCTTGACCGCGATCTGCGCGGCGGGGCTGTCATCAAGCGATGAGCTGATTTCATCAATATCGGGCAGTTGGTTGTCTTGGGGCGTGTCAAAATCGTCCAAGCTTGTGTCGCCTGCCTCATCATAGTCAAGGGCAGCGGATTGCGTGCGGTCAGGTGTTTTTTCTGAAAGCCCCATTTCGGTTTGCGTGCTCAGCGTATCGTCAGGTTGATCGCGCTGCATGATTTCGCGTGCGGCTTCTTCTTGGAGAACGCGGCGAATATCGTCATCAATTTCTTTTCGGGCTGGGGCCTTTGTCGAGGAGGCTTCAACAGGAATAGCCACATCCTGCGGATCCTCAAGGCTGAGGGGCGCACCACCATCCGAAATGGGCGAAGGGATTTCAAACCAGTCATGCCCGCAATTTGAGCACTGTACATCGCGCCCTTCCGCAGGAATGGCACCTTCTGCGATTTCATATTGCGCATCACAATTTGGACAAACTAGCCGCATGGAGACCTCAACCAATAGAACAATTTCGGAATTGTGGGCTAATCATGCCCTTTTTCCACAAGAATTTACAAGGAAAAACATGGGAAAACAAAGGACATCGTAGTATTTAGGGATTGTGATGTTGTATATTTTCTCGCTCTTGGGCAAAGATACGGACAAATATGTGAGGGTCGCGTGTGATCAAATTTAACAATGTTGGCTTTGCGTATGAGGGCAATACGCTTTTTAGCGGTGTGACGCTGGATATTGCGCCGGGATCGTTCCATTTCTTGACTGGTCCGTCAGGGGTTGGCAAAACGACCTTTTTAAAGCTGTGTTATATGGAAATGGTCGCAACAGAGGGCCATGTTGATATTTTTGACGCGGATGTTGCCGGTTTTGATCGTGATACTGTGTCACGCGTGCGCCAACGTATGGGCGTGGTGCACCAAGATTGCCAGTTTATCGATCACTTAAGCGTTGCGGAAAACGTGATGATGCCCCTTGCTGTGTCTGGGCATGACGCCGCGGATAAAAGCGGTGATTTATCTTCTCTTTTGTCATGGGTCGGCCTGTCGGGCCACGCGCAGAGCTTGCCACCCACGCTTTCAGGTGGGGAACGCCAGCGCGCGGCTTTGGCGCGGGCGCTTATTATGTCACCAGACGTTATTATCGCGGATGAACCGACGGGAAATTTGGATTGGGAAATGTCACAACGGCTTTTGCAGTTGTTGCTTGAATTGAACAAAATGGGAAAAACAATTTTGATTGCGTCTCATGATCTCAATCTCATACGGAATGCAAAATCTGAAGTGAACGCGCGGGTGTTGCGCCTGAAAGATAAAACGCTTCAACTGGCGGGTGCGGATCTATGATGACGCGTTTGCAGCCTTTTCTAGCCTTGATTAAAGGGGATGCCGCGGCGGACCGTGTGGTCCCGCCCAAGGGATTTTCCGCGCAGATGACCCTATGGGCTGCAGCCGCGATGGCATTTTTGGCGGTGTTTGCTTTGGCCGTTTCGTTTACGACGGGGCGCATGGCGACCTATTGGGGGTCGGTGCTTGCACAAAGCACAACGGTGCGCATTTCCGCCCCCGAAAGCCAGCGTGACGCACAAACTTTGCTGGCGGTGCGGGTTTTGGAAACGACACCGGGTGTGAAAACTGTGCGGGTTGTTCCGAAAGACGAACAGGTCAAGTTGCTCGAACCTTGGTTCGGTCCGGATTTGGCGGTTGATGCGCTTCCTTTGCCGCAGCTTATCGAAGTTTTGGAAACCAAAGAGGGCTATGACGCAGAGGCGCTTCGGCTTCGGTTGAGCGCGGAGGCCCCCGGCGCAATTGTCGATGATCATAACCGCTGGCGCAAACCTTTGGTGACATCAGCAAAACGCATTCGCATGTTTGGGCTTTTGTCTGTGGCGCTCATATTTGGGGTTTTGGTCGTGATGGTGATTTTCGCAAGCAATGCGGCGCTTGCGGCGAATACGAAGGTGCTTTCTGTGTTGCGGCTTATAGGAGCCCGAGACACCTATATCGCGCGGGCCTTTGTGCGGCGGTTTACAACACGTGCGTTTTGGGGCGCTGTGATTGGGGTTGGGCTGGGCGCATTGATGTTGCTTCTTATGCCGCTTTCTTCTGGGGCTTCAGAATTTGGCACGGCGATTGGCTTTCAGGGCTGGGAATGGCTTTGGCTTTTGTTTGTTCCCGTTATTTCGGCGCTGAGCGCATTTTTTGCCACACGTATGTCGGCACTTAACACTTTGAAAGGGCACCGATAATGGGAAATGCATTCCAGCTAATACGGTCTATTTTCTTTATCATTCAGATGTATATCGTGATGGCGCTGTTTGGGCTCTTTGGCATCCCGCTTTCTGTGCTGAACCGTGAATATGCGTTCAAAACGGTGATGAATTACTGTAAATATGTACGCTGGTCCGCAGCGTGGATGGTTGGGTTGAAAAGCGAAATTCGCGGTGATGTGCCTGACGGGGATGTGATCGTCGCCTCAAAGCATCAAAACTTCTTTGACATTTTAATGCTGGTATCCGTCCTTCCGCGCCCGCGGTTTATTTATAAAAAGGAACTCGATTATGTACCGATCATTGGCTATTTTGCAAAGCGTCTGAACTGTATCGCGGTGGATCGCGGCAAAAAGGGACAGGCGATCAAAAAGATGGTGCGCGATGTGAACTCAGGCAAAGTAGAACCCGGTCAACTTATTATCTTTTCCCAAGGTACACGGGTGGGTGCAGGTGAGAAAAAGCCATATAAGGTTGGGACGGGTGTTCTCTACAAAGAGACAGGGCAGGCGGTTGTGCCTGTGGCGACCAATGTCGGGGTGTTTTGGAAACGCCATGGCTTGATGCGGTATCCCGGCTTGGGGGTGTTGGAGTTTTTACCAAAAATTGAGCAGGGATATGATGTCTCGCAATTCATGACTGAGCTTGAGGCAGTTGTAGAAGCAGGGTCCAATGACCTCATGCGTGAAGCCGGATTTGACGTGACACATGGGACAGACTGAAATCACAACAATTGAGGCGCTTGAGGCGCTCTATGGCACGCCGAGCGAAGCCAGCCTTGCAAAGGTTACACCACAGCTCACTCAAAGTTATAAGACATGGATCGCCGAAAGCCGCTTTTGTGTCATTTCCACCGTGGGGCCTACGGGTGTTGATGGATCGCCGCGCGGGGATGTGGATCCTGTGGTGAAGATTGCGGATGATAAAACGCTTCTGTTGCCAGATTGGCGCGGCAACAACCGTATGGACAGCTTGCGCAACCTTGTGCACGATCCGCGCATTGCGGTGATGTTTATGCTGGTGGGATCTGATCTTGCGCTTCGGGTTAATGGCCGTGCGAAAATTAGCACTGACCCAAAACTCACGCTCCAATTTGAGCAAAAAGGCCGCCATCCCAAAACGGTGATCGTGATCACGATTGAAGAAGTCTACGCACAATGTTCCAAGGCGATCTTAAGGTCCGATTTATGGGATGCTGAGTCACAGTCAGACGGCATGCCGACCTTGGGCCAGATGGTAAAAGACGCCAAAGCAAGCTTTGACGCCGATGCGTTTGATGCCGCGTGGTACGAACGCGCCAAAAGCACTCTTTGGTAAGTTAGCTGAGACCCTTAGAGCCAAGCGATAAGAATTTTTCACGGCGCTCTTTTTGAAGCGTGATGGGTTTCTTCTTCATCAATGCTGTGAGCTGCTCTTTGATTTTTGCCCCAACGGCATCGATGGTTGCTGTGCGATCACGCTGCGCGCCACCCAAAGGTTCATCAATGATTTCATCTGCAACACCAAGTGTATGTAGATCTTGGGCCGTCAACCGAAGGGCCTCTGCGGCTTCGCGCATTTTACCCGCATCTTTCCAAAGGATAGACGCACAGCCTTCTGGCGTAATCACGGAATAGATTGAATGCTCAAGCATCAAAACTTTGTTGGCGGTTGCAAAGGCCACCGCGCCACCTGAACCGCCTTCACCAATGATGACGCTGATGAGGGGGACTTTTAATTCAAGACATTTTTCAGTCGAGCGCGCGATGGCTTCTGATTGGCCACGTTCTTCGGCGCCTTTGCCAGGATAGGCACCGGGCGTATCCACAAGAGTGATCACAGGGAGGCCAAATTTATTGGCCAGTTCCATCAAACGGATTGCTTTGCGGTAGCCTTCAGGCCGCGCCATGCCGAAATTACGCTCAATACGAGATTTGGTATCAAACCCTTTTTCTTGCCCAATCACAACAACGGGGATGTCGCCAAAACGGCCAAGCCCGCCCATGACCGCGTGGTCATCTGCAAAATTACGGTCGCCAGCCAGTGGTGTGTATTCGGTGAAAAGCGCATCGATATAGTCTTTGCAATGGGGGCGATCGGGGTGCCGTGCCACCTGACATTTGCGCCATGCCGTGAGGTTGTTATAGAGATCCTCAAGAATGCTCTCGCCCTTTTTATCAAGAGCGGCGGCTTCTTCTTCGATGTCCATATCTTCATTTCCGAGCGCCATCGCCCGAAGCTCTTCTGCTTTGGCTTCGATTTCGGCCAGTGGTTTTTCAAACTCAAGGTAAGTGGACATTGGATGCTCCTCAAATATCTTAGGGCCTATATGCCTCTTGGGGCGGGGATTTGCAATATTGCGTGCGCGCTTTTGTCACGAGGCGTGGCGGGCGATAAAACGGGCCATTTCTACATCCGTCGGGCGCAGGTCGGTATAGGTTTCCACATAGGCCGGCATGCGTTTGATTCGGGGGGCCAAATCCTCTTGGACCATCATGGAAATATAACCGATCTGTGTATAATAAACCGTATGCGCGCGGGTTTCCGATTGGTTTTGGGAAAAGCCAAATCGTAAAAACATCTGGGTGAGCGCTGCAATTCGGGCCGTATCAGCAGCCTGAACGCGCGATTTAAGATTCGGGTCATTTTGCGCCCAATTGCGGATCGCAAGATCAAGATCAGCGTCAAACAAAGCTTCATCTAGCCAGCAATCAAAGACGTTCAGCATGGCTTCTGCGATGGATTCGGCGAAGGCTTCGGTCTGGGTGATAAGATTGCCCGTGTTTTTATTTTCCCACCGTTTGATGAGGGCTGTCAAAAGCGCGTCGCGATCTGAAAAATGCCAATAAAAACTAGAGCGTGACATGCCGAGCGCCTTGGCAAGGGGCATGACTTTGACGGCATCAATGCCTTTGCGTTTAAACAGATCGAAGGCCGCCTGAAGCCAGAGGTCTTCATTGCCGCGCCAGCCTTTTGATTTCATATCATTCATGGGGGCACCCTATGGGATGCAACCGCAGATGGCAAACATCTTGACATATATGTTTATAAAATCGACAGTAGTGTCGAGTTTACGGGTTGTGATCTGACCCGACATTTATTTTGGGAGGAATATATGGAGAAATCAGCAGCACGAAGCCGCACGCGTAGCCGTGGCGGGCGGGCGAATAAGCGCAGCTTAGATATGGTCAAAAGCCCACATCTCCATGTGCCATTTATTGAGCGCGGCATTCCCGCCTATGATATTTTAGGCGAAGAGGGGCTTGAGAAAATCGATGCCACAGCTGAACGCATTATGGCAGAGATCGGGTTGGAGTTTCGTGACGATCCTGAAACTGTGCGTATTTTTGAAGCCGCAGGTGCCAAAGCCACACATGTTTCAGGCGAAAACTGGAATGTGAAATTTGAACCAGGCATGATCAAGGAGATCTTAAAAACGGCCCCTGCACGGTTCACGCAACATGCGCGCAATCCCAAAAACAATGTGGACATTGGCGGCACTGCGATGTGCCTCGCCCCCTCTTATGGGAGTCCCTTTGTCATGGATCTCGATCATGGGCGGCGCTATGGCACGATCAAGGATTTCGAAAATTTTGTGAAGCTCGCGCAATCGAGCCCGTGGCTCCATCACTCCGGGGGTACGATCTGTGAGCCAACCGATATTCCGGTTAATAAACGGCATCTCGATATGGTGTATGCGCATATGAAATATTCCGATCGCGCCTTCTTAGGGTCTATTACGGCCCCAGAACGCGCTGCAGACAGCATCGAAATGGCACGCATTTTATTTGGCGAAGACTATGTCGCAAATAACTGTGTGATCATGGGAAATTTCAATTCAACATCACCTTTGGTTTGGGATGGGGTCACCACAAAAGGCATCCGTGAATACGCCCAAGCAGGGCAAGGCTCGATCCATCTCCCGTTTCTTTTGGGCGGCGCGGTGAGCCCGGTGACGGCTGCGGGGTCTTTGGCGCAAATGTTGGCGGAAACCCTCACAGGGTGTGCATTGACGCAGTTGGTCAATCCAGGCGCGCCGACGGTTATGGCATCTTTTCAAGTGACGCTTGATTTGCGGTCTGGGTCGCCAACCTTTGGCACACCAGAAGCCGCGCTTGGAACCCTTGGCGCGTGTCAATTGGCGCGCAAATACAACCTGCCGATCCGTGCGGGCGGGAATTTTGTGAATTCAAAATTGCCAGATGCCCAAGCCATGCAGCAAGGCATGATGTCCATGATGTCTGCGCTACAGGGGGGTGCTAATTATATTTTGCATTCTGCGGGGTTCTTGGATGGGCTTTTGTCGATGTCTTATGAAAAATTCATGATGGATTTGAACATCTGTGGCGCGGCCCATGCCTATCTCAAAGGGTTTGGCACCTCAGAGGATGACTTGGCTTTTGATGCGCTGGCAGAATACGGGCCAGGGGAACATATGTTTGGCGGTGCGCATACGCTTCGCCATTATGAAACGGCCTATTGGGACAGTGAACTGGATGACTATCAGCCATGGGAAACATGGGATGAACAAGGTGGTATCGATAACGCAACCCGCGCCAATCAAGCGTGGAAGAAATCCCTTGAGACCTACAAAGCCCCACCGCTCGATATCGCCAAAGACGAAGAGCTACGCGCCTATATGGCCCAGAAAAAAGCGTCCATGGAAGACGCGTGGTACTAGGAGAAACCCATGTCCAAAGATCCATTGCTACAACCGTTTCAGCTCAAACATCTGACGCTGAAAAACCGGATTATTACGACGGCCCACGAACCCGCATATCCAGAGGATGGTATGCCCAAAGCCCGCTACCGCGCCTATCACGCGGAGCGCGCCAAAGCAGGCGTAGCCATGGCCATGACCGCGGGATCTGCGGCGGTATCCAAAGATAGCCCGCCTGTCTTCAACAACATCCTTGCGTATAAAGATGAGGTTGTACCATGGATTAAGGACCTCACCGATGCGTGTCATGAACATGACTGCAAAGTGATGATCCAGCTCACGCATTTGGGCCGGCGCACACGGTGGGATAAGGGAAATTGGCTCCCGTCGGTGTCCTCAACCCATCACCGCGAACCTGCGCATCGGGCCTTTCCAAAGCTTATCGAAGATTGGGATATCGACCGCATCATCGGAGATTTCGCAGATGCCGCCGAACGCATGAAAGCGGGCGGCATGGATGGTGTTGAACTTGAGGCCTACGGCCATCTGATTGATCAGTTCTTTTCGCCTCTGACCAATGATGTGGACGGAGTGTATGGCGGCGCGGAGCTTGAGACGCGGATGAAATTTGGTCTCGATGTGATTGCGGGCATTCGTAAACGCGTGGGTGATGACTTTGTGCTTGGTGTGCGGTTTACGGCGGATGAAGCCGCCAAAAACGGCATCACACCTGATATCGGGCTTGAGATGGCAAAACGGTTCGAAGCCACCGGTCAGGTGGATTTCATCAACGTGATTAAAGGGCGTGTCGATACGGATCCGGCTCTGACGGATGTCATCCCTGTCCAAGGCATGAAATCCGCGCCGCATCTGGATTTCGCAGGTCAGGTTAAACGCGCGACCAACCTTCCGACATTTCATGCCTCGCGTATTCCCGATGTGGCCACCGCGCGCCATGCGGTGGCCGAAGGGCATCTCGATCTTGTTGGTATGACACGGGCGCATATGGCGGATCCGCATATCGTGCGCAAAATCGTTGAAGGCCGCGAAGATGACATTCGCCCCTGTGTTGGGGCCACATATTGCCTCGATCGGATCTATCAAGCGGGCGATGCGCTTTGCATTCATAACGCTGCAACGGGCCGCGAATTGACGATGCCCCATGACGTTTCACCTGCAGAGGTGACAAAGAAAGTTGTCATCATCGGGGCTGGGCCAGCGGGGCTCGAAGCGGCGCGGGTAGCAGCCGAACGCGGCCACAACGTCACGGTGCTTGAGGCCGCAGCAGATCCAGGTGGGCAGGTGCGCCTCACCGCCCAAAATGCGCGGCGCCGTGAAATGATATCGATTATTGACTGGCGCATGGCGCAATGCGCCGCCCGCGATGTGGCGTTTCAGTTCAACACATGGGCTGAAGCCGACGATATTGTCGCCATGAGCCCCGATGTGGTTATTGTGGCGACAGGCGGCATTCCGAACACGGATATTATGGCCGCGCCAAATGATCATGTGCTGTCCACATGGGACATAATTTCGGGGGATGTGAAACCCGCCCAAAACGTGTTGATTTATGATGAGGCGGGCGATCACGCCGCGCTTCAGGCTGCGGAAACGGCGGCGATATCAGGCTCTAACGTTGAACTTATGACCTTTGATCGCACGTTTTCAGCCGAAGTCATGGCAATGAATTTGGTGCCCTATATGCGGAACCTACAAGAAAAGAAAACGCGCTTTACGGTGACGTATCGGTTGTTGGATGTCGTGCGTGACGGCAACCAGCTACGCGCGACGATTGGCACAGATTATAGTGATCACACCGAAGAACGGCTCGTGGACCAAGTTGTTGTAAACTACGGAACCTTGCCGAATGCAGATGTTTACTTTGACCTCAAACCCCATGCGCGAAATTTAGGGCAGGTGGATTATGAACAGCTTATCGATGGGGTGCCACAAGACCGCGTTGTGAACCCTGATGGTGGGTTCGATCTATACCGCATCGGGGATGCTGTATCGTCGCGCAACACGCATGCTGCAATCTATGATGCGCTTCGGTTGATGAAGGATATCTAATGCGGGTTGGAGTTATTGGAACGGGGCTTATGGCATCTGAAGTGGTGAAATCCATTGTGGATGATGGTCATGAGTTTTTTATCTCAAAGCGCAGTGAAGCGCGGTCTTCGGCGCTTGCTGCGGCTTATGAAAATGTGCATGTGGCAGACAATCAGGCCGTGTTGGATCAGGCAGATGTGATCATTCTTGGCCTGTTGCCTGAACAAGCGAAACCCGTGCTACCCGCGCTTCGTTTCGCACCACATCATAAAGTTGTGTCTTTGATGGGGGGTGTGTCGTGTGACAACATTGGCACATGGATCGGTCCAGCTACCCTTGAGGCCATTATGATCCCGTTCCCATATATCGCAGCCGGTGCATCCCCTGCGCTCGTTTATCCCAAAAGCCCAGTGTTAGAGACGCTTTTTGAACCCAAAACACGCCTTTATGCGATGGCGACAGAGGAGGAGCTCACAGTGTTTTTAACTGGGCAGTCGGTGTTGATGTCATCTCTACAGCTCCTGTCGGATGCCGCGAATTGGATGTCTGAAAATGGTGGAAACCCGAATCTGTCGGAGCCGTTTTTAAAGCAACTGGTCGGCGGCGCGCTATGTGCTGATGGCCAAGGGCCATTGTCAGATATGATCGCACAGCTTTCGACCCCCGGTGGCTATAATATTACTCTGCGAAATCATCTTTGGGAAAATGGCACAGGAAAGGCCCTTTCCCACGGGTTAGAGACACTTTTTGTACGAGCTGAGGCAGATGAATAAGGCTATTTTTTCTGAAATAAATCTGCGTCATAAAGTGCTCAAAAACCGGATCGTGTTTGGGGCCCATACCAATAATATGGCGGTGGGTGGTCTGCCTTCAGATCAACAAATCGCCTATTATGAAGAACGCGCCATGGGAGGTGCGGGAATGATCGTTGTGGAACCTATGCCCGTTCATCAGGCTGCGGTCCTCACACGGGGCAATTTCACCCCAAGCACCGATGCGGTGATCCCCGCCTTTCAATCCCTCGTTACACGCTGCAAAGCGCATGGCGCGGTGATGATTCAGCAGCTCTACCACATCGGTGCCCATGGGGATTCGGATAATAGTTATCATGGGAACTGGTCGCCATCTGGCGGGCCGAGTTACCACGATGCTGATGGCAGTGTCGCGATGACGGACGCCATGATTGAAATCACAATCCAAGGCTTCGTGGACGCGGCTGTTCGGTGCAAGGCCGCAGGCTTTGATGGCGTCGAAGTCTGGGCGGCGTATCACGGCTTGTTGGATCAGTTTTGGTCACCGCGGTCCAACACGCGGACGGATAAATGGGGTGGGTCCTTTGAAAATCGGCTGCGGTTTTCAAAGGATGTTTTGACCCGCATCCGCGCGGCTTGCGGTGATGATTTCATCATTGGCCTAGCCGTCAGTAGCGACCCCGCAAGCGCAGCCTATTTATCGAATTATGAGATCGCCCAAATCGTTCTATCCCATGATGCCGAACATCTGATGGATAATGTGACCTGTGGTACGGGGAGCTATTTTAACTTCTATGAAATTTTACCGAGCTTCCAATATAGTGAAAAGCTGGGCGTGGATTTGGCGCAGCTTTTGAAATCGCAGGTTGCGAATTGCCTCGTGACAGCAGAGAGCCATATCCGAACTCCTGAAAATGCCGCAACGGTTTTAGGGGCGGGGGATGCGGACCTCGTGTCGATTGTGCGGGGTCAGATTGCGGATCCTCATTGGGTGAACAAAGCCCGCGCAAACCGTGCAGATGACATTCGCGGGTGTTTGTCGTGTAATGAAATGTGCTGGGGACGGCGCGGGCGGGATTATTGGATTTCGTGCTTGATCAACCCCTCTGTCGGGCGCGAAGCCTCTTGGGGTGGGGACCGCTTTGAAACAACATCCGCACCGCAAACGTACCTTGTTGTTGGTGCAGGTCCGGCCGGATTAGAGGCCGCGCGGGTGGCAGGCGAAATGGGTCATAATGTGGCGATCATTGAGGCCGCGCCAGAAATAGGCGGGCAATTTCGGCTTGCGGGGTTGCAACCACGGCGGGGGCAAATCACCGATCTTTTGGCGTGGTATGAACGACAGCTAGAAGCGCTTGGGGTGGATCTACGGCTCAACACATATTGGGATGTGGATGACATTACGGCGCATGGGGCGGATCATGTGATCTTGGCAACGGGTTCTTTGCCCGATGAAACAGGGTATCAAAAACCATGCCCCACATTGGAGAGCCTCCCTGGGCTCGAGCATGGGATTTACGTCGCAGAAGACGTGATGCGCCGTGATGCAAAACTTGGCCAACATGTTGTGATTTATGATGAAAGCGGCCATTGGAAAGGTTGCGGAACGGCGCTTTACCTCGCGCAAAATGGGGTTCAGGTGAGCTTTGTCACCCCTGACTATGTGGTTGGTCAGCATCTTCAGCGGAGTGCCGCCGACCACAAACTTCGTGCTGATTTTGCCGCGGCGGGCATTACCGAATACCCTGATCATGTTCTGAAACATTGGGCTGGGGACCGCGTTCACCTGTGCCACACAATCACCGGCGCGCAGGTGGAATTTATGGCAGATAACCTCATCATGGTGACGGCCAACAAAGCCAACTCAGAGATTTATGAACAGCTGGAAAAACAATCCCATGTGCATTTGATTGGTGATGCCGCTGGCCCACGGGGTGCCGCCTTTGCCACTTTTGAAGGACGAAACGTGGTGCTAAAAATTGCCGAAACGAATGCGGTCGGGTGACAAACGCGTTTTGTCCTCGTAAGGTTTTAAAAAACGAATGAGGACAGGCCAGTGTTAAAGTTACTTACCAACGCGGTGTTATCGCTTAGCATATTATCAGGTGCAGCTATGGCGGCATCAGATGTCACCAATGGGACAGGCGTGTCCACGCATTTGGTTGTCAGCACATCGAATACTGGATTGAAAAACTGGATTTCGGGGTTTCGCAATCGGGCGTTGGCAAAGGGCATTCGTGGGGGTGTTTTTGATCGGGCATTTCGCGGTGTGCGCTACAATCGTGACGTGATAAAAAAGGATCGAAATCAGGCCGAGTTTAAAAAGCAAATTTGGGAATATCTTGATAGTGCAGTGTCCCCAAAACGCGTGAAAAACGGCAAATCTGCATTGCGTAAAAACCGCCGTGTCCTGCGCAAAATTGAAGCGAAATACGGCGTTGAAAAGGAAATTGTTGCGGCCGTGTGGGGGCTTGAAAGTTCCTATGGGACACGGCGCGGAGATATTCCGTTGATTGAGGCGCTGGCGACACTGGCCTATGACGGGCGGCGAGGAAAGTTTTTTGAAGCACAGCTCATTGCCGCATTAAAGATCATTCAATCTGGCGATGTAGCCCCGCGAAATATGACGGGGTCTTGGGCGGGGGCCATGGGGCACACGCAGTTTATTCCAACATCTTATTTGGCATATGCACAAGATTTCACAGGGGATGGGAAACGCGATATTTGGTCGGACAATCCGGCGGATGCCTTGGCCTCAACTGCGGCCTATTTGGCGCGCTTTGGCTGGCGTAAAGGTCAACCCTGGGGTGTTGAGGTCAAATTGCCCAAAGGTTTCAACTACGCAACCACGGGTGCGAAAACGAAAAAATCACCTGACACATGGGCCAAAATGGGGGTGCGCGATATGCGTGGCCGTAAGGTGCCAAATCACGGGTCTGCATCGATTTTGATCCCGGGCGGTGCGGGCGGCGCAGCCTTTATGATCTTCAAAAACTTTCACGTGATTGAGCGGTATAATGCAGCAGATGCTTATGTGATTGGCGTGGGACATTTGGCGGATCGCCTATCGGGTGGCCCGAAAATTCAAGCCGATTGGCCGTGGGACGCAGAGGCGCTTCGCTTTGAGCACAAAGAAGAATTGCAGCGGCTTTTGACAAAGCGTGGATTTGACACGGGCGGTGTCGATGGGCTCTTAGGGGCCAATTCGATTGCCGCGATTAAGGGGTTTCAGGCTTCAATCGGTGTTGTTCCAGATGGCCACCCAACCATGACGCTGTTGAAGCAACTGCGCAAAAACCGGCGTTAGCGTATTTGAAATACCATCAATAGGTAAATATTGTTTTTGGCAAAAGCTTCAGCCGTACGGGTGTATTGGTTCAACCGCTGATCAAGCTGCGCGCGTTTCTTGTCATTCATGAGGCGCCGCATAAGGAAATGAACAACACGGCGTGTTTTCGGGCGCTTGGCTGCCAATTCCCCATCAATCCGTGTGAGGGCATGACCAAAGACGTTAAAGAGTTTTTGTTCAAGCTCCACAGAGGGGGCAACGGACGTTGTGATTTCTTCTTCTGAGATCAAAGTCACAGGAAGGTCTGGCAAAGCGGCGCGAAAGGCTTCGATGCGGTGCCCGCTGCCAACAGTGCGCAAAACCGGATCAGGGATGTAGGTTTCACGGCGAAAACAATCGCAGATGATTATGTGGCCACCATCTTTGAGATAGCTGCGCGCTTTGGTCATCGCGATTTCAAACGGGATGTATTGGAAACTTTCCGAGAACAGGCACAGATCATATGTTTTGTTTGCGTCAAACTCTTCAAATGTTGTTTCATAGACGGTGGCTTCTGGCGCGTTTTCGCGGCATCTTTCCGCGAGGAATGTGCTGGGCACGACAATATCGACATTATGACCTAGGGCGATGAGTTTGCGCGCGGTTTCCCCTGCGCCCCCGCCGATATCGAGAATGTTGAGCGTCCCTTCGGGAAAGGCTGAAAATAATTTGGCGGAGTAGCGCGTTTGCGCCTCATGGAGGTTGCCCGCAGTGACGTCGAGATCATCCCAGATCCCGTAATGGAGATCCTCTGCACCCGTTACCCATTTGGTAAAGGCCAAACCCACATCAAGCCCAATCGCGCGCGTGTCCATTTTTCCCACAGTGATTTCCCCGTTTTAACTGTGGCGGACCTTATAGATGCGGAGCAAATTCCTCTAGGACTTTTTTATAAACTTCGCGCTTAAATGGCACGATTGAAGCCACAAGATTATCAGGCGCGATCCAGTTCCATTCGGAAAACTCTTGGTGATCTTGCACGATGTTGATCATGTCGTCATTGCCAGTGAACCGCAGCAAAAACCACATCTGTTTTTGACCGCGATATCGGCCTTTCCAAATGCGTGGAACGATCTCGTGGGGGAGATCGTAAGTCGCCCAATCGCTGGCTGTTGCGATGATGTCGACATGTTCGGGGGTGATGCCCGTTTCTTCGCCAAGTTCACGTAGGGCGGCCGTGGTCGCGTCTTCGCCGTCATCGATGCCGCCTTGTGGCATTTGCCAAGCTTCGGTGCGCGCGTCCAAACGTTTGCCAACAAAAACGTCACCGTTTTTGTTCAAAATCATCAAGCCCGCACAGGGACGGTACGGGAGCTGTGCAATGTCTTCTGGTGTCATTTTACTCGTTTCCGATGGCGCTTAGACCTTTGAGAAGGTCGAGGGCATAAGAAAGTTGATAATCACTTTCACGAAGCTCGGCTGCTTTTTGGGCGCGCTCACGTTCGTCTTCGATCTGGCGTTTTTCATCCTCAGATAGGCTATCATTATTGAGACTGCCGCGCAGATCCGCTTCGGAGCGTGTGTTGCGTTTTTCATCTTCTTCGGTTTTGGTGGTGCGTCGTGGTTGTTCCACTACGATATCTGGGGACACGCCGAGCGCTTGGATGGAGCGACCAGACGGGGTGTAATACCGCGCAGTCGTGAGGCGCATCGCGCCTTCGCCATGAAGCGGTAGGATTGTTTGAACCGATCCTTTGCCGAAACTTTTGGTCCCAACAACGACAGCACGGTGGTGATCTTTCAACGCGCCAGCTACGATTTCAGACGCGGAGGCTGATCCACCGTTGATGAGAACAACGATCGGTTTACCTTCGGCCAAATCGCCAGGGGTTGCGTTGAACCGATCGCCTTCTGCGATTTTACGTCCACGGGTGGATACGATTTCACCTTTGTCCAAGAACGCGTCAGAAACGCTCACGGCTTGCATCAAAAGCCCACCAGGGTTGTTGCGCAAATCGATGACAAACCCGTCGACATTGGCCATGCCGCCTAATTCTTCGACAGATTTTTTGAGGCCTTTTGACATGTTTTTTGTGGTTTGGTCATTGAACGTGGTGACACGCAACACAACGGTGTTGCCTTCAACGCGTGCTTTGGCGGCCGTGAGTTTGATTGTGTCGCGCACAATTGTGAGGTCAATGGGATTTTCTTCGCCTTCACGTACGATGGTGATGATGATCTCTGAACCAACGGGACCACGCATGCGTTCAACCGCCGCATCAAGCCCAAGGCCAAGGACGCTTTCACCATCGACATGGGTGATGAAATCACCGGCCTCGACACCTGCTTCGTCGGCAGGGGTGTCATCGATGGGGGCCACAACCTTAACAAAGCCATCTTCTTGGGTGACTTCAATGCCAAGCCCGCCGAAGGATCCGCGCGTCTGCACTTGCATGTTTTCGAAATCTTTTGGCGGAAGGTAGCTCGAATGTGGATCAAGCGATGTCAGCATGCCATTGATGGCCGCTTCGATGAGCTCAGCCTCATCAACCTCTTCGACATATTCCGCGCGGATGCGTTCAAAAATATCACCAAATAGATCGAGCTGCTCATAAAGGGTGCTGGATTGCTTTTTTTCTTGGGCAATCAAGGGACCTGCAATCTGTGTGCTCACCAAAAGTCCGGCAAGCGTTCCAGCCGCTACTGCTACGAGGTATTTTCTCATTCGTTTTGTCCTTCAAGTGCCACAAACCAGTCGGCGGGGTTTTCAATGTTAGACCCGTTTCTCAATTCAATATAGAGACTTTCTGATCGATCTACACCTATTTGCTCACTTTTATCAAAAGATTGTGATGAATTTGATAAGATATCACCAGTCATAAGCGCAATTGGCGCGCCCGCATCAACAATGTCGCCAGATGACATAAGGCCTTCGCCCAAGCCTGCCAAAATAAGTAAAATATCTGTTTGGGGCTCTAGAATCGCGACGTTTCCGTATCCTTCAAGCGGGCCGATATAGCGCAATGTTGCGGTCCATGGGGCCACAACAATGGCACGTGCTTCGGTGGCGACTATGACGCCTGGGCGTTTGACGCCGGCACTATCTGCTTCGTTAAAGCCACGCAAAAACGTCCCAGAAGCTGGCCACGCAAGGCGCCCTTTGGCGTCTATGAACGAAGAAACGGTCCCATCGGCGCGAAGAGGACCTTGTAAAGCCACAAGCGCCGAGGTGAATTTATCCAATGTGCGTCCGTTTTGGGCCAGTGCGGCCATTTTGTCAGGGTCTGTTGCCACACGTGGCGGCAACTTGGTGCGCTCTGCGATGGCTTTGGATAAGGACGCGCGCGCCACCTGAATATCTGTGAGCCCCGCTTGCAGGGAGTTGACGGCTTGTGTTTGTAACTGCCGCAAACGTGTGAGCGTGGTGAGCGCCTTTCGAAGGCGCGTTACGTCGGCGCTAATTTCAGGGGTCACATCCGCGATGAGCATGTTGGAGCGCACTGTGCTGAGCGGCCCATCTGGGTGTGCAATCAAAAGCGGAACCGGCAGTTTTGACGTGCGCTGGAGCATGGCTAGAAATTGGCTGAGATCCCCTGATTTTTCTTGAAAACTTTCCTCAAGATGCCGCGTTTCCACGGCGATCCGACGAAGCCCCTCTCGCATGGCGATGAGGCCCGCCTCATAGGCTTGGATCGTTTGCGTGAGTGCCGCGACACGGTCGGCGCGCGTATCGGCCTCTTTTAAGGCCTGCGAGGCGCCATCTAGCATTTGTACCGCGCTTTGGGCTTTTTCGGCTGCGGTTTCCGCCAATGCTCCGCCGCCCCAAAGGAGGACAAAGAAAAGGGATATCACGCGTAGGAAAGTCATTTAAAAAAGCGCAACGCCTGTCATTTCTTGGGGTTGTTTAAGCTCCATGAGCTTCAAAAGACTGGGGGCCAAATCGGCCAGTCGCCCGTTTTTCATCTGCGCACCCTCTGGCCCGCCAAAGAGGATCACAGGCACAAGGTTCAGCGTATGGGCCGTATGCGGCCCGCCGGTTTCAGGGTCGACCATGGTTTCACAATTACCGTGATCCGCGGTCACGATCATCGCGCCGCCTGCTTTTTCAAGGGCTGCAATCACACGTCCAAGCCCCGCATCCACTGCTTCGCAAGCTTTGATCGCGGCCTCTAAATCGCCCGTATGTCCAACCATATCGGGATTGGCATAGTTGGTGACAATCAGATCATAGCCCTTTTCAATCGCGCCGACGAATTGATCGGTCACTTCGGGCGCGGACATTTCAGGCTGTAAATCATAGGTCGCCACTTTGGGTGATTTTGGCATGAAGCGATCTTCGCCCGCCTCAGGTGCCTCTTTGCCGCCATTTAGGAAAAACGTCACATGGGGATATTTTTCAGTTTCAGCGAGATGGAACTGCGTGCGTCCATGCTGCGCCACCCAAGAGCCAAGCGTATTGACAATATCGCGCTTTGGAAACGCGGTGGTCATATAGGCATTGTGGGCGCCGGAATATTCCACCATGCCAAGGCAGGCCGCAAATTTGGGCCGCGCGCCGAGGTCGAATTCTGCAAAATCAGGCTCAGCAATGGCGCGTAGAATTTCGCGGGCCCGGTCCGCCCGAAAATTGAGGCAAAATAACCCGTCTTCGGGGGCCATGCCCGCGTAGCCATCCACCACGGTTGCTTTGAGAAACTCGTCGCTTTCGTTCTTGGCGTAGCTTGCTTCGATTGCGTTGGGCAATGTGGCGGCGCTGTGATCGGCTTTTGCATGCACAACCGCGTCATATGCTGTGCGCACGCGTTCCCACCGATTGTCGCGGTCCATGGCATAATATCGGCCAATCGCGGTTCCAATACGCACGCTGTCTGGCAAATCCGCAAGGAGGTCTTTGGCATATCCAAGCGCGGAGCTCGGCGCGACATCGCGCCCGTCGGTGATGGCGTGCAACGTGACGGGCACGCCTGCATCTGTGATGATTTTTGCGGCTGCGATCACGTGGTTGATGTGGCTATGCACGCCGCCATCTGAAATCACGCCCATCAAATGTGCGGTCCCGCCCGTGGATTTTAAGGTCTGGATAAACGCCAAAAGCGCGTCATTTTTGGCAAAGCTCCCGTCCTCAATCGCGAGGTCGATTTGTCCCAAATCCATGGCGACAACGCGCCCAGCCCCAATATTTGTGTGCCCCACTTCGGAGTTCCCCATTTGGCCCGTGGGCAATCCCACATCTGGCCCGTGGGTGATGAGTTTTGCGTTCGGGCACGTGGCCATCAAACGGTCAAAGTGAGGTGTTTTTGCAAGAGCAGGGGCATTGGCGGTTGTGTCTTCGCGCGCACCCCAGCCATCAAGGATACAAAGGACAACGGGTTTGGGCATAGTTCTTTACCTTTTCTTCTTGCAAATTACCTAATTGCCCAAGGGGCTTGGGGCAAGGACCAAGATGAAATTAGTGCGGGTTATTGCGCGTTTGCCAGGTTGCGAAATCTGCAGGCGTATCAATATCCGTGTGAATGCGCGGTGTATTCACGGGAAGGATCTGTAATTTGAGGTCAGGATTGGCTAAAATGTCTTTGGCCCCGTGGTCCCCCGATAATTCTGTGAGAGTTGGGAAAAGCGATCGTGCGAGTAGCGTCGGATGCCCAAACCGTCCGTTTGGCCCTTGAAAACGCACGGCGTCCGCTTGGGGATGTGCGCGAGACGCGTCAATGAGCGCTTGATAATCCATCGGCATAATATCTGGCATATCGGCAAGCGCGATCAAGATGGCATCGCTTTGGGATTTGAGGGCCGTTACCCCATGAGCAATGACATCGCCCATTCTTGCATTTAAGGGGGCATAGTGGCGTGTTGCACCTTCTGGAACAAGTGCTGTGCGGCTGCGATCCCCATGGGGCAAAACTACATGCACATGGGCATTTTCAACCAAAAGCGCCGTTTGAACCACATGGGTTAAAAGCGGGTGGTTGCCAATGGGCAGGCTGAGTTTGTCTTGCGGGCCCATGCGGGATGATCGACCAGCGGCCAAGATCAAGATATGGATGCGTGCCGCGCTCATGCGCGTTTCAAACCGCGGCGTTTGAGCGTGAGTTCGGCTAGGATCGACAGTGCGATTTCGGCAGGATCGCGTGCCCCGATATCTAATCCTGCTGGGCCATGAATGCGCGCGATTTTTTCTGGCGTGAAACCGCGCGCCAGAAGGTCGTCTTGGCGTTTCGCATGGGTGCGGTTTGATCCGAGCGCCGCGATATAGAAAGCCTCAGATTGAAGGGCCATTTCTAAGGCCGGGAGGTCGATTTTTGGATCATGGGCCAACGTGATGACCGCCGTTTGGCCATCAAAATCACGCGGGCTTAGGGTTTCATCAGCAAAGGCGCAGGTGATATCGCATCCTGGAAAACGCGTGTCTGTGGCGAATTGGCTTCGGGGATCCATCACATGACAGAGGTAGCCCGCCTCGGCTGCGAACCGTGTGAGGTGCTGGGCGATATGTACGGCGCCAATGATGAAAATGCGCATTGGGGCGGTGATTTGATGGGTGAACTGGGGGGTATTCCATGCGGTTGGCAGGGGGGCGTCCAAAATATGGTGCGCCCATGTTGTGGTGTTGATGCGGTAGCTCACGCTTTGGCGGTTTTGGATGGCGCGCGTCAAATGTGTCAAATCTTGAAGAGACATCCCATGATCGGTGCCAACAGGATCGATGAGAACCTCTATTTCCCCGCCACAACTTAGGCCGGCGGAAAATGCGGTGTCATCACTGACCCCGAAGCTGAGAATTTCAGGTACACCCGTTCGCATCACGCGGGTATGGGCATCGATGACGGCGGCTTCAACGCACCCCCCCGAAATGGAGCCAATCATATCGCCTGTGTCTGTCAGGGCCATTTGTGCCCCAACTGGGCGTGGTGCGGATCCCCATGTGCTTAAAACGGTAGCAATGGATACGGATTTACCGTCTTGGGCAAAGGTCAAAGCATCTGGAAATACAGTGAGAGGGGGGACCATGTTACACCCGATGATAGGGGCTTCGCGCAAGGATAGAGGCCGCACGGTAGAGCTGTTCGGTGAGCATCACACGTGCAAGCATATGCGGCCACACCATTTTGCCAAAACTTAGGGAAAAATCGGCTTTGGCGCGCAGTTCGGGCGCAATGCCATCCGCGCCACCAATAATAAAACAGACAGCGCCACGCCCCGTGTCGCGCCATTTTTCAATCTCGTGGGCGAAATCAGGCGATGACATGAGTTTTCCGCGTTCATCAAGAGAACAGATAAGCGCACCAGTCGGGATGGAGTTTTCCAAAAGTGCGGCCTCAGCGGATTGGCCGATGCCCTTTTTATCTTCAACTTCTTGAAGGGTCAGCGGGCCAAGCCCCAATTGGCGGCCCGTCTTATCAAACCGCGCAGTGTAGTCGTCGATGAGATCCTTTTCAGGGCCTTTTCGAAGCCGTCCAACCGCGCTGATTTGAAATTTCATTAGCCATCATCCGCAGGGGAGAGCCACATTTTTTCCAACTGATAGAATTCGCGGACTTCGGGACGGAAGACATGCACAACCACATCGCCCGTATCAATGAGAACCCAATCGCCTTGGCCTTTGCCCTCAAGTTTGGGGACAATGTTGAAGGTGGATTTGATTTCAGCGGTGATTTTTTCCGCAATCGCTGCAACTTGGCGTGACGACCGACCAGAGCATACAACCATATAGTCAGCGATCTGGGACCGCCCCTTTAGGTCGATGTTGACAATGTCTTCAGCTTTGTTTTCTTCAAGAGCCCGAAGGATCAGCGCGATCAGTTCTTCTGACACGTTGCTTGGCTTTTTGCTTGTATTGAGCGCCTCTTGTTGCTCATGTGTTGAACCAGACAGATCCATTACTCCTTCAGGTGCGCTTTCGCGTGTTTTTAGTGTTCGCCCATTGATAGCATCGAAATATACGAATCTCAATCCATCCTCTGCGGAGGCTGTATGATCCGCTTTATTTAGGGATCACAAGCCCAAAATCAATCCAAAACTGTTTTTTCGGCCTTCTCTTCTAGCATTCGCAATTCGCGCTGTGGGAATGGGATCGAAATATCGTGTTCCTTGAACGCATCCCAAAGCGCCAAATACACCCCGCCACGAATATTGGTGAGCCCCCCCGTCGGGTCGGCAATCCAAAACCGCAAGATATAGTCAACGGAGCTGTCGCCAAAACCGACGATATGACAAACGGGGCTTTTGAGAGTGAGAACGCGGTCCACGGATTTTGCAGCCCCGACGGCCAGTTTGCGCACCAGATGCGGATCATCGCCATAGGCCGTGCCAAAGAAAATATCGAGCCGCACATAGTCATCCGTATGGGACCAGTTCACAACTTGATTGGTAATAAGGTCTTCGTTCGGGATGAGGTATTCTTTGCCGTCGCGCGTGACCACCGAAACGTAGCGTGCGCCCAGTGAGTTGATCCAACCAAACGTGTCATTTAGGGAAATCACATCGCCTGGTTTAATGGATTTATCCATCAAAATGATAATGCCTGAGACGAGGTTTGATACAATTTTCTGCAAACCAAAACCAAGCCCGACACCGATTGCACCCGATAAAAACGCAAGCCCCGTGAGGTCAAACCCGACGGCTTTGAGCCCCAAGAAAAAGGTCACGCCATAAAGCAAAATTTGCGCAAACTTGATCAAAAGAACCCGCATGGACGGCGAGAGGTCCTCATTCTTTTGCACTTGGGTTGAGGTCGTTCGCGATAGATAGCGTGCGATGAAAAAAAGCGATGTCATCACAACAATGGCTTTGATGAATCCATAAATCGAAAGGCGCATATCGCCAAGATTGATGGCTAGGCTTTCAAGAATATCTTGTGTCGCCTCAAGAAACCCAAGGAAATAGAGCGTGACATAAATCCATGCCCCCCACCGCACCATGTCGCGCAAAAGCCGGTTGTGCATACCGCGCGTGACCAGCCCAATTAAAAGCCAAGTGAGCGTAATCGCCCCCGCAATACGCAGCAAAAAGACATGGGATGGAAACATGTCCAATACTTCGAGCCGAAACGCTGTCACAAGCCAAATTAAGATGACAAAGACAATGCGCCCAATGCGTTTTTGGAAATGCAAAAGCCATCTGAGTTGCCATTTTGGGCGCCCTTCAAGGTCACGCATCCAGTTGTGCATTTTGGGCGCGATTAAGGATTTAACGATAAGAGAAATGGCTGTGATGCCAATTATAATCGCCACCTGTTTGAGCTGTGTCGGGAGCAACAAGTTTTCCGCAAATGTGGTGATCTGATTGAAAAACGTGTTGATTTCGTCGGAAACAGGGATGGGGTTGCTTGCCATTATTGGGCCGCTTTCTCTTTATAAGAGGTTATGATGCTATGTAGGGTGTCGTCATCGGGGGATCCAACAAACCGCGCCGCAAGGTCAACACCGATGAGAAAAGGAAGAATGTCACGCGCTTGATCTTGGGGAACGATTGTTTGTGTCGAAATGAGGCTGTGCATGTCCTCTTGTGACACGCCAAAATAGTCGCCTTTTGCATTGCGAGGGGCGTGGAGTTGTAAGTTCAGTAGAAAATTCGCAAAATCACGAAGCGGCGTGCCAAACGCCTCGCGCTCAAAGCCGCCGCCCCAAATTGTTCCATCTTCTACATAAAATCGATCCGCCGCCAATTGCCCATGGTTGCGACATTTCGTGATCGCATGGGTGTTCACTTGGACACCTTTTGCGTTCAAACACTCAATCAGGTCATAGGCCAAATCTTGGATTGCGATTTTGTCACTGCGAATATTTCGGAGCTGTTCAATTTTGGGGTCTGCCCAATAAAAGGCCGAAAACGTATCGCCATGCCATGGACGATCTGCAAATTTAGTATACCAAAGCGCAACCTGTTTGATATGTGCATCGCGCGTTGTGGGGTTGGCCGTCTGTAAAATGTCTTGCAAGGATGTGTCTGGCCGCGGTTCCAAAATCAACACTGCTGGACGGGGGAAACAATGCTTTACCTGCGGCACGCGTTCCGCCCCTTCAAAAAGGGAGGGATGACAGCGATCAATGGCAATCGCCTGTTCCAATGCATTTTGCGGTCCCGTGTGAGATCTCATATGCAGTCCGGTAATAAGAGCCCCATCAAGCCGCCCTGAAAATATGGTTTGGCTGGAACTTGTATGTGTAAGGGTCACATCTTGGACCCCCTGAAGTACCGGATGGCTGCTCATCGCCTCAGCGAGGGTTTCGCTTGCCTCCATTAGATCAGGTATGGACGCCATATGAATAGGGTTTTGCATATCTCTATTTTCCGCATATGGAAGGAGAGGTCAACAGAGTTGAAAAGGTGTTCCATGACAATTTCAAAATCCGCGCCCACATTTGAAAACGAAAACCGCTTAATTGATGCAGGTTATTTGGCAATTGCGGGTGTGGATGAAGTGGGGCGGGGGCCGCTTTGTGGGCCTGTGACGGCGGCGGCGGTGATTTTGCCCGTTGATGCCATTCCAGAGGGGCTCAATGATTCCAAGAAGCTTTCAGAAAAGAAGCGCCGCGTGATTTATGATCACCTCATGGTTCATGCGGATGTGTCGATTGCCCATGCGACGGTTGAGGAAATTGATGAAATCAATATCTTACACGCGTCGATGCTTGCAATGGAGCGTGCTGTTGCAGGGCTAAAGCAGGTGGCGGATTTTGTATTGGTCGATGGGAACCGTATTCCAAAAGGTCTCGAAGGGCGCGCCGAAGCCATCGTCAAAGGCGACGCCAAATCACAGTCGATTGCCGCGGCGTCTATTGTTGCCAAAGTGTGTCGTGACGACATCATGTTGTCTTTGGCGCAACAGTATCCAGGCTACGGATGGGAGAAAAACGCAGGATACCCGACGAAAGCCCATATGGAAGCCCTCCAAAGATTAGGGGTGACCCCACACCATAGACGTTCGTTCAAACCGGTACACAAGATGTTGTATCAAGAAATTTAAATGGCTTTTTTAATCAAAAATTGTTTGACGTGGAATCCTCAATGACTCATCTTTGTCCGTAACAAAAGAGCGCAAAAAGCGCCATGTTATGAGGCAGATATGACAACGAAAACGAAGTCCAAGGTGGCGGCGACGCTACCGCTAAATCAAATTTTGGATGGTGATTGCATCGAACGGATGAATGCCCTTCCAGCCAATTCTATCGACCTAATTTTTGCGGATCCTCCCTATAATCTCCAACTGCGTGGCGATCTTCATCGTCCAGACAATTCCAAAGTGGATGCGGTGGATGATGCTTGGGATCAATTCTCATCTTTTGGTGCTTATGATCGGTTCACACAAGATTGGCTCGCCGCTGCGCGCCGCTTGCTTAAACCAAATGGCGCGATCTGGGTCATTGGATCTTATCACAATATTTTCCGCGTTGGGTCCGCGATGCAAAATGCGGGCTACTGGATTTTGAACGATGTTGTGTGGCGCAAATCCAACCCAATGCCAAATTTCCGTGGCAAACGCTTTACCAATGCTCATGAAACAATGATCTGGGCCTCCAAGCAAGAAGCGTCCAAATACACGTTTAACTATGAGGCGCTTAAGGCGTTGAATGAAGGCGTCCAGATGCGCTCTGATTGGGTTCTTCCAATTTGTAACGGTCATGAACGTTTGAAAAATGAAGCGGGCGAAAAAGCCCATCCAACGCAAAAACCAGAAAGCCTTCTGCACCGCGTTTTGGTGGCATCCACCAATCCAGGTGATGTGGTTCTCGATCCGTTTTTTGGCACAGGCACAACGGGTGCTGTGGCGAAAAAGCTTGGCCGTGATTACATCGGGATCGAACGCGAAGCAGATTACCGCAAAGTAGCCGAAGCGCGCCTTGCGAAAGTGCGTAAATTCGACAAAGAATCTCTTCAAGTGTCTCGGTCTAAGCGCGCTGAACCGCGTGTGCCATTTGGCCAGCTGGTCGAACGCGGCATGTTACAGCCAGGCGATGAATTGTTGTCAATGAACGGTCGTCACCGCGCCAAGGTGCGTGCAGACGGCACATTGATTGCCCATGACCAACGGGGATCCATCCACCAAGTTGGGGCTGCGCTTGAAGGCGCACCGAGCTGTAATGGTTGGACCTATTGGAGCTACAAACGTGATGGTCAGCGCATGCCGATCGATCTTTTGCGCCAACAGATTCGTGCTGAAATGCGCGAGCACGCACACTAGTTTAACGACATTTCAAAGTTGTACCGCCAGCGCCCCCAATGAATGGGGCGCTAACTTCCCCGCCGTGTCTATCGGCGGGGCTTTTTGGTTTGAACTAGCTGGCGTTTTTCGGCATTGGATTTTTCGCCGTTTTATAGGCGCTCCAATCCGTAATATGCGGGTAGTATTTTTTCCGCCATGCGCGCACCCGTGGGTTCATACGCCGCCGCCACATAGGCGGGATCAGGGCACTCACACCCATAAAAGTGTAGCCAAAAGGAAGCTGTGGAGCTTGGTCTTCATCATGATTTTGCAACAAAGGAAACCGCCGGCTAGGTTTATAGTGGTGATCTGAGTGCCGTTGCAGATTGATCAAAAGCCAGTTGGTTGCTTTATGCGCGGCATTCCAACTGTGATGTGGTTTGACATGCTCGTAGTGTCCATCCCCCAGATGTTCACGTGTGAGCCCGTAATGCTCCACATAGTTGGTGATTTCCAACTGAATGATGGCGATGAAAGCCTGCCAGATGAAAAGAACCAGGCCGAGCCACCCGCCAATCCATAAGGCAAGAAACATACACGTGGCTTGCAGTATCGCGTATTTCCAAAATGGGTTGCGGGGGTGCGCCATAGGAAGGTCGCGCCGCGCCAGCAAGGCGGCTTCTGCCCGCCATGCGGATTTTGGACACTCACGTAAGACGCGGATGAAATAGTGGTAAAAATCTTCGTTGTAGCGCGCGGTGACAGGATCACGCGGGGTGCCAACATAAGGGTGATGCACGAGAAGATGTTCGCTTCGGAAGTGGCTATATAGCGTGGTTGCAAGAAGAAGGTCCGCAAGCCAGCGTTCGGCACGGTTTTTTTGATGCATCAGCTCATGGGAATACACAATGCCAGTGGTGCCAGAGGAAATTCCGATGGCAAAAAACACACCCAACATTTCCAAAAATGACAAGTGGTCGCTTCGGGTTACATACCAAATCATTCCATAGATCAGCACAAACTGAATAGGGAACCATGCCATGGTGATAAACCGATACCAGTACAGATCTGTCTCATCGGTTTCGGGGTCAAAATCGGTGGTATCCTTCCCGAGGACAAGGTCCAAAGCGCCAACAAAATACCAACTGTATAGCGGTAAAGTAAGCCACCACCAGCCCCCCAATACGGCGCCAAGTATGGCGCATGGAATGGCCCCGAGAGAAATCCAAAATGGGAGGGCCTTGGAAATGGGAGTGTGGAAAATCGTCATGCGTTTCTCCTATTGCCACATGGCTTTGGCCAGATCATAGGCCTTTTTCATCACGGTTGGCAACTCTGACGGAGTGAGGATTTGCCAATCGCGGCCCGCCACCGCAATAGGGTGCGTCAGCTGACATGTTTTCACCGTTAGCTGGAGATGAAAATGCGTAAACGTATGTTTGACACTGTCATTGAGGGTGACCCAATGGCCATCAAACGGTGGGGTGTCATTTGGATTTTCTGACCAATCTGACGTTGGCCAGCCAAGAGTGCCACCCAAAAGCCCGCGATCTGGTCGACGTTCGAGGAGAAACCGCCCCCCCGCATCACGGGCAAGATAGATGAGCCCATGGCGTGTTGGTTTTGGTTTTTTGGGTGTTTTTTTCGGCAAAGAGGCGGCTGTGCCGGCGGCTTGCGCCGTGCAGAGTGTATGAATTGGACAAATATCGCATTTCGGTGATTTCGGGGTACAGATTGTGGCCCCTAAATCCATAACGGCCTGCGCGTAGTCGCCAGGTCGCGCAGAAGATGTGCAGCGGGCGGCGTGCTCATATAAAATGGGTTTTGATTTTGGGAGCGGCACATGTTCATCGAACACGCGCGCCATGACGCGTTCGACATTCCCATCCATCACGGTGTGTTTTAAGCCAAAGGCAATGGATGAAATCGCGGCGGCTGTGTATGGCCCGATACCAGGGAGCGCCAAAAGCGCGTCGTGATCTTCGGGGAATTGTCCTGCAAAATTGTCTCGAATTGTGCGGGCGCATTTCAATAAATTACGGGCGCGTGCATAATATCCAAGCCCTGCCCATGCGGCCATCACGGCCTCATCTGGGGCATCTGCTAGATCCGTAAGCGTTGGCCAGTTTTCGGTAAAGGTTTGAAAATAGGAGGTCACCGCAGCAACCGTGGTCTGCTGCAACATGATTTCTGACAGCCAGATGCGGTATGGATCAGGTGTCTCCATTGCATGGGGTCCAACCCGCCAAGGGAGCTCGCGCGCATGCGCATCATACCACGCTAAGAGGGAAGTGGCTATTTCATGTTCACGCAAAAGTGACCTCATCATTGAGTTGTTGGCTGGCACGTCGTATGAAAGCCATTAAGATGCCGATACAAAACACAGAAGAGTAAATGAAAGCAACCACCCCATATAAACGGCGTTCACGCGGGTTTAAGCGCACAGGGTCTTTGGTCGAAAAACAAATTCGCCAAGCAGGCGAAAAGCGCGGCTTTCCGATGACAAAATTGTTGACCCATTGGGATGATATCATTGGGGCGGATATTGCACGCATCGCGCGGCCGATTAAAACGACCTATGGACGTGGGGCGCTCGGGGCGACGCTTACGCTTTTGACGACAGGGGCGAATGCGCCAATCTTACAAGCACAAACACCAGTGATCATTGAACGGGTGAACGCGTGTTATGGGTACCGTGCGATTTCGAAAATACACGTGACCCAGACGGCGCCAACTGGGTTTTCTGAGGGCAAAGTTGCATTTGAGCACGCGCCAAAACCAAAGAAAATTGGCTTCGCGCCAGATGTGGTTGCCACCGCTAAAGACACTACACAAAACGTTGGGGATACAAGTTTGCGAGAGGCGCTCGAACGTCTCGGAAGCAATGTGATCACCCGAAATCAGACCAAATAAGGAAAACCGATGACTAAAATTCTTGCTGCTATTGCTGCTGTTATTGTCCTGGCGGGCGGGGCGTATTTTTTAATGAAGCCCAATGCACCGGCCCCTGTTGTTGAAGTGATGAGCGCTGATACCACAATGTCTGCGGATATGATGATGGGATCTGAAGATGCGCCAATTGAGTTCATCGAATATGCGTCCTTTACGTGCCCGCATTGTGCAACCTTTCACGAATCCGTCGTGAAAAACCTGAAAAAGGATTACGTGGATACGGGGAAAGTGAAATTCATTTTCCGTGAGGTTTATTTTGATCGGTATGGCCTTTGGGCGGGGATCATTGCCCAATGTGGTGGCGAAAATCGGTATTTCTCAATTGTGGATCGCATTATGGCCACGCAAAAAGATTGGACCAGCGCAAGCGACCCTAACGCAATTGTTGGCAATCTAAAACGGATTGCGATTGCTGCAGGTGTGAGCGAAGAGGCCCTCGATGCCTGCCTTGCGGATGAAGCAAAAGCCGAAGAGATGCTTGCAACATATCAGAAAAACGCAGCTCTTCATAATATTGATGCGACGCCGCAAATGGTGATCAATGGCAAAAAATATAGCAATATGAGCTATGAACAGCTCCGTGGTGTTTTGGATGGACTGCTAGCGCAATAAGCCTAGGTTTTTAAAATTCCAGCTCTCTTAAAAGCCGCCTCAAGGAGGCTTTTATTTTTGAAGCTGAGGCGCACAGGAATTGTGAGCACCTGAGCTCGAAACGCAGGCGGCAACCGCACCGCGTCTTTTTCTGTGGTGATCAATTGCGCGCCAAACCGCGCGGCATCACTTTCAAGGCGTCGCATCAACCCAGGGGTGAGCTCTTGATGATCTGCAAGCGCCTCTTGATGCAAAATACGCGCGCCCAGCCCACGCACAGTTTCAAAGAATTTTTCGGGATGTGCGATGCCTGCAAAGGCTAAAACAGGCAGGTCCTTAAAATCCATTCCCATTTGTAAAATGTTCAATTCCGCTTGGAGATGCGGCAAGGTGAGCTTTGATTTATAGCGCTCGGCAAAGTGGGATTGCGCGTCGTCTGTTCCAATAGAAAGAACCATATCCGCGCGCTTTAAACCCGCATCAATAGGTTCTCGAAGGGGGCCTTTGGGTAAAACATACCCATTACCAAACCCCCGCTCTGCGTTCACGACGACAATGGAAAAATCCTTGTGCAAATCTGGATTTTGGTGGCCATCATCGAGCAAAATAACATCGGCACCTGCCTTTTGCGCAAGCTTGGCCCCGAGGGCGCGGTTCTTTGCGACAAAAACCCGCGTGAAGGCCGCAAGCAAAAGCGGTTCATCTCCGACATCGCGGGCCTTGTGGCTGTTTGGAGCGACCTCAATCGGCCCTTGTTCGGCCCCGCCGTACCCTCGTGAGACAACGAAGGCTTTCATATTGTGATCTTGGAAAAACTGCACCAAGGCGATGGTGGTGGGGGTTTTACCTGTGCCACCTGCATTGATGTTGCCGACACATATCACGGGCGGCGTGACGTTCACTTTGGCGGGCTTTTGCACACGTTTTGCCGTCGCAAATTCATAAAGCATGGCCAAAGGGGTGAGCGCCTTGGCCCAAAGGGGCTGATTTTGCGGCGGTTGATACCAAAAACGAGGGCTTTGCATAGGATGTCCTTTGACCTAACCAAACAAGGTTTCAAAAGCAATTTCAACCACACGATCGGTGGTTTCGCTGCCGCGTGAGGAAATATCCCAGCCATTGGTGGCATATGTGGCGGCTTCTTCTGGCGACAAAAGCTGTGCTGCATCTGATGCTAAATTTTTGAGCGAGGTGACCGGATATGCAGCCCTTGCATCATCAAGGGTTTTATAGTGCTGCGCATAATTTCCAAATTTTGGCCCATGCATGATCGCCGATCCTAAGGCTGCGGCCTCAAACGGATTGCGTGATCCGTCGCCTTTAAATGTCCCACCCATGACGCTCAACGGGGCCAATCGATACCAAAGACCGATTTCGTCTGGCCAGTCCGAAATCAAGATTGAGCAATCTTCAGGAATGACATCCGCTTGGGATCTCAGGCAAGCCGTGTGCCCCAGTGCTTTGAGGTCCGCGTATAGATCTGCGCCTTGATCTAGGTCCTCAGGGGAAATGATCAAAAGCAACCGATGCGCGCGCCTTTTGAGTTTTTGATGCGTGGCGGCAATGTCGGCCAATTCCGAACGCGGCAAGGCAGACGCATACCAAAGAGGGCGTCCATCCAGCATGGTATGCACATGCGTGAGTTCAGCCTCTTGGCTTGGGAGCGCAAAGGTCCCGCGGTTAAGAAGATCCCGATCCGCATGAAGCGCATTATCGTAGCCGAGATTTTTAAAACGATTGGCATCTTTGGCGGAGCTTGGGAAAATATGGTGCACGGCTGTTAATGCATGCTTTTGTGTGGAGGGCACGATTTGTTGCCAAAACTCATTCACCTTTGGGGCGATGCTATCGGTTAAAATGACGGGAATGGATGATTTCGCGGCGATTTCCCCATAAGAAAAGAGGTCAAACAGCCCTGACCAAATGCAAAGATTTGGAGACCAATGCGCCATAAATTGCGCGGCGGCTGCCCGCGTGTTTTCAAAAGAAGGGAGCAAGATTGTATTCGGCAAATCCTCTGAAAGGGTTTGCGCGGCCTCCCCAGTGGTGAGGACAAAATAAAGATCGCTATCTTCAAGCGCCAGACGACGAATGAGTTCAAAGACACCTGCAACGGCGGAAATGTTCTCCGCATGGAGCCAGATCAATTCACCTTTGGGGCGTTCAGGAAACGGCATATCCCCCGGAGAGGACATCGTTTGTGCGCCGCTTGTGCGCTTTTTCGTGAGGCTGTTGATAAGCCCAAGCCCAAAGGGAATACTGCGTTTTGCCATCGGTTCATTACTTTACTGTATGTGTTCACATCATAGTTCAGTTGGATGTAAACGAAACATTATTTTAAGCGTTTTTGAATCTCGGATTGAAGCGATGATCCAGCGGCGATCAAACCGTTGTGACGCGGGTCTTTTTGATTGTAGATGACCGTTTCGTTGGCGCGGTCTTTGATGGTTGCGCCTGCACGTTCTACGATGAGGTCGCCAGCCGCAACATCCCATTCCCATGTGGGGCGCAAGGAAAGCATGGCATCAAATTTGCCTTCCGCCACGAGACAAAGACGATAAGCAAGGGAGGAGCGAAAGTGACGATTAAATGCGGGAGGTTCCTTCCAGTGCTGATCTTCAAGCGTGGGTTTCGCTGCTAAAATATCAGCCGTTTTAAGGTCGGATTTTGCACCCGCAGTGAGGGGTTTTCCGTTGACCTGCGCCGCGCCCAAATGATGCGCGCTATACATCAAATCCAAAATCGGTAGATAGACAACACCGGCAATGATTTTGCCATTTTGCGCAATGGCGAGGGAGTGCGAAAACGTATCCGCGCCATTGATGAAGGCACGCGTCCCGTCGATGGGATCAACGATAAAAACATGTTCGTGATGTTGGCGTTCGCCTGTATCTTCGGTTTCTTCAGAGAGCCAACCATAATCAGGACGCTCCGCGCGCAATGTGGCGTTGAGCATCCGGTCGACGGCCAAATCGGCCTCGGTCACGGGGCCTGCCCCATCCGCTTTGTCCCAAACCTCTGGGTCGCGCTGCCAAAATTTGCGCGCAATGTCGCCTGCGGCATAAGCCGCATCCATAAGCAAAGAGAGATCACGATCAGGCAAGCGTTAGACCCTCAACCAAGAGAGAAGGCACAACCGTGGACAATTCATGGCGTGCATCATTCGCAGGCACCATTGTTTTGATCATTTGCACAAGGTTGCCCGCAATGGTGCATTCATTGACGGCGTTTTTCACGATGCCGTTTTCGACCCAAAACCCTGTTGCGCCGCGGGAATAATCGCCCGTGTTGGGGTTGATGGTGGAGCCAAAGAGGCTCGTTACCCAAAGCCC
>JBMYYE010000001.1:0-70056 GCA_049609065.1 Halocynthiibacter sp. | reverse complement strand
GCCACTGAAACGCTGGCGACGGAATGGAATGTTTCCCTTTGGGGCAAACGCCGCGCCTTTACCGAACATGTGGAAAAGCTCGCCGAATTGGTGTCCGAAAAAACAGGTGGCGATTTCACTTTGAATTTAAGCTATGGCGGCTTGTCAAAGAACAAAGAAAACCTTGATGGTATTTCAATCGGCGCCTTTGAAATGGCGCAATTTTGTGCGGGGTATCACCGTGACAAAAACCCATCAATCACCGTTTTGGAGTTACCATTTCTCGGGGTGACTTCCCTAGAACAAGAGATCAAGCTTTCAAAAGCAGTCTATCAACATCCTGCAACCCAAGCCGACCTCGCGCGGTGGAACGCAACGGCAATCATGCCGTCACCTTTGCCGCAATATAACATTGTAGGTGTCGGCGATGCGCCATCGAAACTTGCAGATTTTGCAGGCATGACCGTGCGTGCGACAGGTGGGATCGGCAAAGCCATGGAAGCCATCGGCGCTGTGCCAACCTCGATGTCTGCCTCCGAAGTGCGTCAAGCCATGGACAGTGGCGTGGTCAAAGCCGTGAGTTTTGCGCCCCACGCGCATATGTCCTATGGCACCATCGAAAACGGCACATGGTGGACCACCAACCTCAACCCAGGCACGGTTAACTGTCCTGTTGTTGTGAACTCTGATGCGCTCGCAGATCTGTCTGATGCGCACCGTGAAGCTTTGATGAGTTCGGTTGATGCCGCGATGGACCATTACGTGGACAACTACAACAACAAAACCATGGCCGCTTGGGGGCCTGCGCTCGAAGAAAAAGGCATTCAGCAAGTGACCTTCACGGATGCTGAAATCACAGCTTTTCGCAACGCCGCTGCGGCCCCTGCCGCCGAAGCGTGGATCAAAGACAACTCCGCACGCGGTCTTCCGGCTCAAGAGCTCTATGATCTTGTGACAGGCATGATCGCAAACGACAGCTAAGTCCTCACCCCCCGCACCCAAATTCGGTGCGGGGTTTTTCACAAAAACGGAGTACCCCATGGCCGCGTCATCCCTTGTCCTGACCGATAACAGCCGTTTGAGCCGCATCGATCAAACACTTTATAAGCTCGAAGCCCGCCTTGCATTGCTCAGCGGCTTGGCTGTGTTTTCACTTATGATCCTTGCGGTGGTATCCGTGAGTGGCCGCAATATCGCGAACCAACCCTTGCCGGGATATGTGGACTGGATCGAACAGGCTATGCCATTGATTGCCTTCATGGGGATTTCATTTGCACAACGCGATGGCGGACATATTCGAATGGATATGCTTGTTGGCGCGCTTAAGGGTCGGACGCTCTATCTGGTGGAGTTTTTCACAACCCTCGTCGTTTTGCTTTTGATGCTTTTGCTTTTATGGGGCAGTTGGGCGCATTTTGACCGCAGCTTTGATTTTAGCGCCCCGATGTGGAGCCGTGATAGTTCCATGGATATATCGCTCCCGCTTTGGCCAGCCAAACTTCTGGCGCCTGTGGCTTTTGGGGTCTTGTGTCTGCGCCTCATGTTGCAGCTCTGGGCCTATGCCCGCGCGTTTCGATTCGGCAGCGATCAACCGATTGCCGTGCCGCTGGTTGCAGATGCTGCCACCCAAGCCGCAATGGAAGCCGAGCACGTCTCGGGCAATGATAATTAAGGATTACACCAATGGAACCGATTGAAATTGGCCTGATCGTCTCAGGTGGTATGCTGGTTCTCGTCATTTTGGGCATGCGTGTGGCCTTTGCAGCCGCGATGGCAGGGATGATTGGACTTATTTGGATTTTCTGGGCCAAATTTGGCTATGATCCAGACCGTTTTGGCAAGGCGCTCACCATAGCGGTCAAAACCGCAGGACAAGTGCCCCATTCCAAGATTTCGAGCCAAGCACTGAGCCTGATACCGACCTTTATTTTGATTGGATATCTGGCCTATTACGCAGGCCTTACCAAAGCGCTTTTTGAAGCCGCCAAACGATGGCTCGCATGGGTGCCAGGTGGGCTTGCTGTGTCAACGGTTTTTGCAACAGCAGGCTTTGCCGCCGTGTCAGGGGCGTCGATCGCGACCTCCGCTGTTTTTGCCCGTATCGCCATCCCAGAGATGCTCAAGATCGGGTATAACAAACAATTCGCAGCAGGTGTTGTCGCCGCAGGCGGAACGCTTGCCTCTCTCATTCCGCCTTCTGCGATCCTTGTGATTTACGCCATTATTGTCGAACAAGACGTTGGGAAACTCCTACTCGCGGGCTTCATCCCCGGTGCATTTTCCGCCATCATCTATGGGGCACTTATCATCGGCATGGCCATGACAATCAAAGGGTTTGGGCCGCCTGTATCGGGTTTTACTTGGAAAGAACGCTTTGCCTCTTTGCCACCGGCGCTCCCTATTTTATTTGTCGTCGTGACGATCATCTTCTTTGTCTACAACCCCTTTGGCGGTGGGGCATGGGGCACGCCAACAGAAGGCGGCGCTATCGGGGCGTTTGTCGTGTTCTTGATGGCGCTTTACCGTGGCATGCGGTGGGCGCAGCTAAAGGATGCGCTACTGGAAACAGCCAAACTCAGCGTCATGATTTTCACCATCATCTGGGGCGTTTTAATTTATGTGCGTTTCCTTGGCTTTGCCGAACTGCCCGCAGCCTTTTCTGATTGGATCACGTCGCTCACCCTATCGCCGCTGCTCATTTTGGTGTGCATTTTGCTGGCCTATGCCGTGTTGGGCATGTTCATGGATGCGATTGGCATGCTATTATTGACCTTGCCTGTGGTCTATCCCGCGATCATGGCATTGAATGGCGGTGAATTTGTATCCGCCGCCGATAGCACATTTGGCATGTCAGGCCCAATGTGCGCCATTTGGTTTGGCATCTTGGTTGTGAAAATGGCCGAATTTTGCCTGATTACTCCGCCCATTGGTCTCAATTGCTTTGTTGTTGCTGGGGTGCGCGATGATCTGACGGTGCAAGACGTGTTCAAAGGCGTCACGCCCTTTTTCATTGCAGACGCAATCACCATCGCACTTTTGGTGGCCTTTCCTATGATTGTACTTTGGTTGCCAGGGCAAGTTTAATTTGAGGTGCGCTAACCTGCGCGCCTCAAACTTGATTTTGACTTCCCCCCGCTCAATCCTGCGTAAAACCTGCATAAAACCCCACTTATATGCAACTATAGAGCACCAGAGGCACCATAGAAATGCATAACGCGCAAAACTTGCGCGGTGCATCCTATAGACTGGTGGGACTGCAAATAGGGAAAACAGGATCAATGGCGCAAAAAATGCATGTATTTCAATCAATCGCGACGGCTATCATAGATCATGGCGCGCACACTATGTTTGGGCTTATGGGGGATGCGAACCTCTTTATGGTGGATAGCTATGTGCGTGAACAAAATGGAACATTTGTGCCTGCCGCCCATGAAGCGAGCTCGGTTCTCATGGCGCTGGCCTATGCCCATGTCACGGGCAAGGTTGCGGTCGCCACTGTGACCCATGGCCCAGCACTAACAAACTGCGCAACCGCCCTCACCGAAGGGGCGCGTGGGCATGTGCCTATGGTGCTTTTGGCGGGCGACACCCCTGTTGAAGCCCCAAGACATCTCCAAAGCATCGATCAACGTGAACTGGTTAAAGCAACAGGTGCAGGGTTCGAACAAATGCGCACGCCTGACACTGTTGCAATGGATGTGGCGCGCGCCTTTTACCGCGCCCAAGTCGAACGGCGCCCCATTGTCTTAAACATGCCCGCCGATTTCATGTGGCAAGACACCCAACATGAAAGCAAAGTCCTTGATGTGTTTTCCGCACCAGGTGGTGTTGCACAAGGGGATATTTTGGACGCAGCCATCGGCATGATTGCCTCTGCGCGGCGCCCGTTGATCCTTGCAGGTGGCGGTGCGGTTGATGCCCGTGATGAAATTGTGGCGCTCGCAGATCGGCTCGAAGCGCCCCTCGCCACCACATTGAAGGCCAAAGGGCTTTTCAAAAACCACCCTTATAACATTGATATATTTGGCACATTATCCACGCCTGCCGCCTATGAGTTGATTGCGCAATCTGATTGCATCATCTGTTTTGGCACCGCGCTTCATGATTTCACAACCGATCGTGGGAAACTCATGAAAAACAAGCGCATTGTTCAAATCGATGTTGAACCCACAGCCATTGGTGGGGGGCTTCATCCGGATGCCGCGCTGGTTGCGGATGCGGCTCAAACGGCTGAAACCATCTTATATTGGCTCAATGAGGCTGAAATTGCACCCAGTGGTTTCACCCGTGAACTGGATATTGAAACCCTCACCATGCACCCGATTGCGGCGAATAAAACCGCTGATGGCTGCGTGAATTATGTGCATGCCCTCACCCGCCTAGAAGAGGCCCTGCCCCAAGATCGCCTCCTTGTCACCGATGGTGGCCGCTTCATGACCGAAGTCTGGTGTCGCATTTCCGCCCCTGACCCCAGAAGCGTTATTAACACGGCCAATTTTGGCTCGATCGGGCTTGGGCTTCAAGAAGCGATCGGCGCGGGCGTTGCGGCCCCTGATCGCCCCGTTGTGCTCTTTAGCGGCGATGGCGGCTTTATGATGGGGGGGATCAACGAATTTAACACGGCCGTGCGCCTTGAGCTTGATCTCATTGTGATCATCGCCAACGATTCCGCTTATGGTGCCGAACATATCCAGTTTCTGGATCGCAAAATGGACCCGAGCCTCTCGGAATTCCAATGGCCCTCCTTTGCGGAGGTCGCGACCTCTCTTGGTGGCTCTGGCGTCCAGGTCTGCAACTCAGATGACCTAGAGGCCGCAATCGCATCTCTTGAGACACGCAAAGGCCCTGTTTTGATTGAGCTTAAACTCGATCCACATGATGTACCACGCATGCGGATTTAGAAGCTTTTTCCTACAAAAAACGCAGGCTCGCGAAATGGGCCTGTGAACACACATAGGCCAACAGCGGCCTCTACTGACGTATAAAAACATATTAAAAAGGAAGTGGCTGACGGGAAGTCCGAGCCGTGTCACGACGAAAAACGCGTAACTAATTGATATAAATAAACATTCGTTCAGGTGCTTTTTTTCTACGTGTAGTAAAATGTGTAGCAATCATAGGACACCGCTTGCAAAACTCAGGCAAGTAAGGAAACACTACATTTAAAAGCATTCAAAACCTTAGGTGTTGCCTTATACTAAAGCGCATTTCGTCGTCTGCCCCTCTACTTTCGAAATTTCTTGCTCTGGCATTCGGCTCCCTTTAGTAGGTATTATTGTATTTTGACACCTGAAATTTATAAGAATGTTAGGAATTGAGAAGTTGATTATTGGGATTGATCTTGGCACCACAAACTCACTTGTATCCGTTTTCCGCGATGGTAAATCAGAACTAATTCCAAATGCCCTTGGCGCTATGATGACTCCGTCGGTTGTACATTTCACAGATAAAAGCGAAGCCATGATCGGGAGTGCTGCGAAAAGCCGACTTGTGACTGACCCCCAACAGACATTTGCACGTTTTAAACGCCATATGGGTACCGAACAAATTGTACGCCATAATCGCAAAAAATTTTCTCCCGAAGATCTATCGGCATTTGTCCTACGCAACCTGAAAGCCGATGCAGAATCCTTTCTTGGTACGGACGTAACTGAGGCGGTTATTTCTGTGCCTGCCTATTTTAATGATGTGCAACGTAAGGCTACGATTACGGCAGCCGAACTGGCAGGTCTTTCAGTGAGACGCCTGATTAATGAACCAACCGCCGCCGCTTTGGCCTATGGCCTGAACGACAGGGATGGCGAAAGCACGTTTTTAGTTGTCGATCTTGGCGGTGGTACCTTCGATGTTTCGATCTTAGAAATGTTTTCCGGCGTGATGGAAGTCCGCTCTTCGGCAGGTGATGCCTTTTTAGGAGGTGAGGATTTCACAGACCGGATTACGGAAGAGTTTGCAAAAACACTGAAGCTCAAAACCAAGGATATGTCGGCGGAGGATTTATCACGTCTGCGATCTGTTGCGGACCAAGCCAAGCACAATCTATCAGACACACACGAAGCCACTGTTACGTTTCGTCAGAAAAAAGAAGAGAAAACACTAAGTTTAACGCGTGAGAAATTTGAAGAGCTGACCGCAGATCTTCTCACCCGTATGCGGTTGCCTTTGCAACGTGCCATCAGTGATGCAGGGCTAAATGCCAGCCAAATTGACCGCATCGTCTTGGTGGGCGGGGCCACGCGCATGGCCCTAGTGCGCAACTTAATCACCAAACTTTTCCGACGTTTCCCGGAATATGACCTTGACCCTGATACCGTTGTCGCCCTTGGTGCTGGTGTTCAAGCTGGTCTTGTGGCTCGAAATGCGGCTTTGGATGACATGGTGATGACGGATGTTTGTCCCTTCACATTGGGCTACGAAACCAGCCAACGTCATGGAGAGCATGGCCCGATTGAGAATGGTCTCTTTTCGCCCCTTATTGAACGCAACACGACGATCCCAGTCAGCCGAAATCATGTTATTGAAACGATGCAAAAAGGGCAAAGTCGGATCGCAATCAACATCTTTCAGGGGGAGGCACCTTACGTACGCGACAATATCCGGATTGGGTCCTATAATGTGCAGATCCCCACCAACCATATTGAACATGAGAAAGTTGATGTGCGCTTTACGTATGATAATTCTGGCGTACTTGAGGTTATATCAACCGTGAAATCCACGGGAAAATCGACCAAGCTGATTATCGAAAGCAACCCAGGCTCTCTCAGCACGAAAGATATTGAGGCACGCTTCAAAGAGCTAGAAAACATAAAAATCCATCCTCGTGATGAAGCCGCCAGTCAAGAACTTTTATCGCGTCTATCGATGGCCTATCAGAATGCACTTGGTGATAAACGCATGTATGTTGGTGGGATGCTCAGTGAATTTGAACGCGCGCTAGTCAGCTTTGACAAACGACAAATTGAGGACACACGTGTAAAGCTTAAAGATCAACTAGAGGCACTTGAGGGCCAAGGGGTTTTCGATTAAATGTTCATCAAGGATCCATTCGAACCACTTGGTCTGAAATCATCTGATGCCACAGAAGCCGATGTCAAACGCGCTTATGCAAAACACCTGAAAGAAACCCGGCCAGATGAGGACCCAGAGGCGTTCATGGCATTGCGAAATGCGTTCACGCAGGCGCGTAATATTGCGCGTGCGAACGATAAAAGCCCCAAACCTGAGACTATTGTCCCAACCGAAGATGATACAGTAGTACCATCCGAAATCGGTGACGTGACTGGAAAAGATGACGTAGAGCAGAATCCAACCGAACCTCTTGAGGGCGTGGTGAAATACTGGTTCGACGAAACACTTAACTATCATTTTAATAGCTCGCCCTATGGCAAACTGGTTGAACAGTTTATCCGTTGGGTGAAATCTGACACCCCCACTGACCCCGACCCTTTGTTGGCGGAACTTGCTTCCGCACCGATCCTGCATGATCATCTACAGTTTCGACAGTTCCAAGAATTGCTGCTGAACACAATCTTTTGGGACGCCCAAGGCGACAAACATTTCGATGATTATGATATAGACGCGACACCTTCGATCACACGACCCGCTTGGCTGACAGATCAGGCAATCCTCGCGATCCAAAAGCATTTTGATCTATTGGGCTATATCCCGGAACAGCTGTGGCAAGGGCATCGTATCAATGTTGCCATAGCATTGTTCACACCAGTTTTAACGACCCATGGCGTACTTGACGTGCAGCCACGCATGCATGACACACTTGATTTGTTCGAAAAAGAAGAAACCAAATATCGCACAGATGATCACGGTTCCTACTTTGACCGTGAACAAAGGCAATGGATTGATAAATCTCCTGTTTCCCAGGCGATGCGCGACATAGCAGATCTCGTCAAGATCAGCCTCGTAGGAGCAGGTGAAGCCAAATGGCGGGACATTCTCGAACGTGACGAACTTCAGATGATCGACGAACATCGTGATCTCGACGCTCGCCTGGTGAACTATATCTGCCAAGAAACTGGACTATGGGCAGATGACACATCGCCCAAAAAGTGTAATTGGCTGTCCAAGGATGTTGTATTGCTGCTGGATGATACTTTTGGTTGGAGTCACCAATTTGGCCGCCATATGCACGAACGTCGACAATATGATTGGATCCACCGGATCATCGAGCGTCACCGTGTGTTGCCAAATCTTGGTCAGGGTTTTAAGCCAAAATCAGATTACGTCACTCAGCCTGCATCCCAATCACATAATGCTACAAAAGACGATACTGGTTTTTTCGTGCGGTGGCTTTTCCGGCCATGGTCCTTGTTCCTAATCTATATTGGCATCCGTCTTCTCTACGCTTTTACAGGGAGCAGTTAGATGGTCGAGATCTTCTTTTGCCTCCTCGTACTAAAACTTATGTTCGTCATTATTACGTTGACCAGCCATGTAATCCCAACAAAAGCCTGGCGATACTGGGCACCTAAGAAAGTTATTCTTGCCGTTCTTCCCTTTGGATTGATCGCAGGAATTGAATTTATCAGCCCATCAAGCACACTCACTGGCTATACGACCCCCAGCATCGCTACGATTAAGTGGCAAAGTGAAAACACGTCTTGGACAAACACTCGCTTGACATGGGCTGATGTCAATCATCATCTTTTTGAAACAGACGTTGACGGGTATCTTTCAAAAGACACTCTCCGCACACAACTACAGAACCTTCAGATCGATATCGCGCGCCCCCCTCCCCTTGCCAGAAGTTTTGATTACCTTAAAGCTAAGCAACCACTTACTGCAGCTGGGATAATAAAACGCAAGCGGGACGAGCGCGCAGCTCGTATTTCAATACAGCTCAAAGCAATTGAAGCGGCCCTAAAAGATCTCGACACACTCTATGAAAATGGCCCGATCACCCCACAGGAGGCCCTTTTGTGGCGCTCCAAGATTGTTGAAAAAATTGCCATTTCGGCAGAAATTCAAGCGAGGCAAGAAGAAAGCGCGGCTGAGCAATCCATTGATGATTGGATACAACAAAACCCTAAGGCTGAAGGTGACGAAGCCAGCAAAGCTCAACTAAAGGCGCTGCAGAGAAAAAAGAGTAATGCATCTTTCCGTCTAAACGACGAAGAGCGAAAAGTCAGTCGGGCGCGCACTCAACGTGAGCGTTTTGCGGAACGGGCCGCTTATGCGCGCCCATCGCAAGTCTTCCTTACCCCACCTTGGCCCGTTGAGATTTCCTCGCCTAATAGCAGTCGCCATGTTCAGAAAACTATACGCGTTTTCGACAACCGTCATATCACAAAAACTGGCCCCAAAAGCATGGCCGGCATCTCTGAATGGATCGCACGGGGAATTAATGCCTTTGACAACACAACGCGGAGCCCTATGTCTATGCCTAGTGATTTAAAATGTTATGCAAGCATTAAAGATCAAGATGGCACCCTTTCTGGGACGAGAACATGTGAGTTTCATCATCCCATATTGATCAACTATGATCTGACGCTCGCGGATTGCGATACAACGAAAGACACCTCATGCTTAGAGCGCTGGATATTTCCTGACCTGACCATCTTACTGACAGATCGTGATGTTACCTTCATAGAGCCACAGCCCCTACATGCTGCAATTCGACCTGCCAGTCGTTGGGAGATTACCCTGAATGGTACGCGCCATTCATTAGATCAAAGTATTACTGTTGCCTTCCCCCAAGGCCACACCCCCCGCATCCCAAAATATACGTTGCATCAGATACCGGTTGATTCAGATCGTGAGGTACGGGTCTGGAAAAACTTTGACACAGCAAGTTTTCTGCGTGATGAGGCCTATTTACGCAATGCCCCCAAATTTTCTGCCGCGCACGCATTCCAAGGATATGACATTATTGCCCCCGCTGTTAACGCGTCAGTTGCACATATTCCTCGTGTAGTTTGGCCTAGTGCTACAGATGGCATAGATCCTTTCCCGAACGCGAATCTAACTCCAGACATTTTCGTTTTTACCGAACTCGACAGTAAGCGCTTTTCCAACCCAAATGTGAGTACTTGCTTTAAAGATATCTCGGTAAGACCTGGCCATTTGAATGCGTTTTACAAGGGAGACCTTTTTACACCTTTAGAATGGAAAATATCAAAATGGATAGCACTGGGTGGTAACATTTCGCGCTGTAAACGTGCAAATACAATTACAGTTTTCTACGAAAGTCTTTTTCCAAATGAACCGTCTCGTATCCTACGCTCATACTAATAGCATCAAATAATCTAATATGTTCGTCGTGATGGCCTCATAATTTATCTAAAGAATGGGGCCGCCCTAATTTTCGAGGCGATTACACAATTTCGATACCTGGATACCGACGCCCGAACAATAAGCTGCAACATCAAACACCACCATCATCTGCAGCACGTTTCATTCCAATGCTAATAACAGACACACAACCTAACCGGCTACCGGACAATCCCATTGGGGTAGTAACGTAGCGTTCCTGAACATGAAGACGGCATCGAACGCGGTATTCATGTGGGTTATGCGACTAGGCGAAGGGCTGTCGGTCACACAACAGCTCTTGGAATGGCCTACCTCGAAATACTTTTGAAACAATATAAGGTTTTGGAAAAATTTATTATCTATGCAGTAATTTTTATGGGCTTCGAAATATCACAATTATTAAAATCGGCATCCTAAAAACTCAGTTTCCATCGAGGAGGAACTCCGAAAGCTACAAATTCTAAATGAGACCATTTGGGTCATTTACACTCAATTTCTAGCTATTCCGACAAATTTTGCAAATTATTTCAAGTCCATCTTACATTTCCCCTCCATATCATCCACCGTTTGAGTGAAATCATTGGGGGGGAGTTCAAAAAACATTTATTCAGCGGCTTAGCTTCGAAAATTACTGCACAGAACTAGAAATTAGTTGCTTGAGGGATAAATTGAAGGGCAAAAACGTCAAATCTCATAAATATACAAGTAAAACAAACAGATAAGAGATTTAGTGGCGGACAGACAGGGATTCGAACCCTGGAGACGGTCTCCCGCCTACACACTTTCCAGGCGTGCGCCTTCGACCACTCGGCCACCTGTCCGTTGTGGGGTCTTTACAACCGTTTTTAGGAGAGGATCAAGAGGCAAGATCGTTTATCTGTGCGAAAAGTGAAAAAAATGTATCCTAATTAATAATTCCCACGCGATTGCCGCCAAAATAGCGATCCTTGCCTGCGCCTCACCCCGTACAAGGCCCCCAGAGCGTTTCATTGGTTTGATCAACAAGGTGTGCCGCTCAATGCCATTTTTGGTGTAGGCCTAGCGGGCACGTTCTTCGGCGGAGCGTTTCTATATCTTTGGTGTGTTGATCCACAGCGGCAAACGCAAGAAATTACTACACCCAAAAACTAACATTCACACAACTGGGACAAATTCACCCTTGGTCCCCCACTGTCGACCTTGGCGCAGGTCGCAGCCAAGGTCGAGCTTGAGTCAGAAATGCTTTACCTTTGAAGCAATATTACATGACGCGGTTCTTAATATGTCTCAGAAAATGCGTGGCGTTCCACAGGTGGAGCGCGCGTGATTTCATAACTTAGTCTTTCGCCCCATTGGGGATCGCTTCTGGGTTTTTGATCCAGATATCGCGCTGAGCAAATGGGATTTCGATGCCTTCTTCGGCGAAGCGGCGGGCAATGTCATGGTTCATGTCGGATTTTGTCGACAAAACCCAATTCACATCCCGCAAAATGGCGCGGATTTCAAAATCCATGCTATCAGCCCCAAACCCTTGGAACACCACATAAGGCGCAGGGTCCGCGAGCACCATAGGGTGGGCCTCAGCAATTTCGCGCAGGACGCGTTCGACAACACGGCTATCAGACCCATAAGCCACCCCCACAGGCACGATCACACGACCCGTCAGCTTGCCATGGGTCATATTGGTCACAACCCCCGACACGAGATCCGCGTTCGGCACAATCACATCCGCACGATCAAAGGTTTCAATCCGCGTGGAGCGCACAGAGATTTCGCGCACATAGCCTTGAACGGCGCCAACTTCGATCCAGTCGCCCGGCGATACAGGGCGCTCAATCAACAAAATAATGCCAGAAACAAAGTTGGAAACAATGTTTTGCAGACCAAAACCGATGCCAACGGACAAAGCCCCTGCCACAATCGCAATGGAGGACAAATCAAATCCAGCGGCAGTTATAGCCACGATCGCAGCTAAGAAAAATCCGACATATCCAATGCCCGAAACAACCGCCGCCTGCCCGCCAGGATCAAGGCGCGTTTTAGGTAAAACGGAGCTCCGCAAGGCGCCTTGCAGCATCCGTGTTGCCAAATAGCCAATGGTAAAGATTACGGCAAACACCATGAAAGCCTTGGGCGAAATGGTGGTGTCTCCGATGCTCACACCTTTGACAAATTGGGCCCACATTTCCCCAAGATCCGTGCTGCGCACCCCCCACACCAGCGCCAAGAGCGGCAAAGACAGCCCCGTGATGATAAAGCCACCCAACACAGGAATAAGCGCCTGACCGTGCACCGGCGCATCCGTTGGGCGAACAAATGTGTCATAAATATCTGCAATCAGGCGCTGTAATATTGCGCCAAAAGTCACAAGCGCAACAGTCCCCAACGACGAAAACACAAGACGTTCGGCCGCATACCCCATCCCTAAAGCCGCAAGTGCAACCCCAACAACAGCAACAAACAGCAAGACACGGCCAAAATTGCGCACAATACGGTCCCAAAAGGCCCCGCTTTCGCAATCGCTATCCAACTGATGGGACATTAAAACCCGTGCGATCCGCCACAGTAAAAAGGCACCACCGACCAAGACAGGAAACAAAAGAACCGCTGATGTCGCGGGTTCAAACCCTTCGATCTCAGAAAAGTCCGATAGCACCCCATATAGACCGATAAGCGCCCCTCCAATAGGCGCAAAATAGCGGCCAAAGCGTTCCGCAACAGGTGCAGGAACATCAAAGATCACAGCCCGACCATGGCGGTGCTGCAACGCCTCATCCGCAAGCCATTTCCCGACCAACGCCAAGGCAAAAATAGCCGGAATTGCCCCAACAAAAAGCTCCCCGCGAATGCCGACCAACCCCGCCACAAACAAGGCAGCCGTAATAGCCAGAACCCCGATGAATTGCAGCACGAAAGGCGCAATCGAGAGCACGGCCCCAACCGCGTTTTTTGCCGCAGGCTTGCGCACCGCGCGCGCCAGCAACCCAGACAAACGAAGCCCCCAGGAATGACCACGCAGACATAAAACCAGTCCGATTAACAACAAAACAACAACAGGAACGATGTTTTTCTTTAGCTCAGACGAAAAGAAATCAGAATTAACTTCGCGTGAAAAATCCGCCTTAACCGAATGATATGCCTGCATAATATGTGAAAATGCACTGGGCCAGCGCGCAGGATTAACAGGGGACGGGCCCAAAGACCAAAGCGCGGCCGCTTCCCGTTCACGCAAAATACGATCCACAGCTCCGATTAGGCTATTGGCGCGGCGATAGGCTTCTTCTGCGCGCAAAATAGGCGCGCGCAATACGGCAAGTTGCTCTTGCATTTCCGCGCGGCGTTGTTGGATTGCAAACGGCTCCACTGCGGGGGGCTCTGGCACAGGGCCAAGTTCAGCAATCAGCGCTTCAATGTCACGTACAGGCGCAGAAACAAGGCTGCGCGCTTTGCCAAATTCATCACGCCAAAGCTCGATCTCTTTACGGAGGTTTTCAAAGGCCTGTTCCGAAGCGCGCGCAGATGTCACCGCCTCTTCTGCGCGCCGCGCTGTGCGCGCCCATGTTTCATAATCCGGCTCTTTTGCCGTGGTATGGAATGTGGTGGTCGGTACCAGAACGGACAAGGTTTGTTCGGGCAGTTCTATGGCTTCACTGGTTTCTTGGGCGAAGCTTGGCTGCGCTCCCATCCATAAGGCGACAAAAAGAAAAGCCAGAATCCGCAAGGAAAACTGGCTTTGGGCACTTAAAAACATATTAAAATGGTGCACGTCTAACTTCCTGAATTAGTCCTCAAATGCGGACGGGATATCACGGGCCTTTTTGGCAATCCAATTGGGCACTGGCAACCCTTTATCCCGCAAAAACGCAGGATTATAAAGCTTCGATTGATAGCGAGAGCCCGTATCACATAACATGGTTACGATTTTATGACCTGGCCCCATCTCACGTGCCATGCGCATGGCGCCTGCGATATTGATCGCACTGGATCCCCCAAGAACGAGGCCCTCTTCTTCGGCCAGCTTGAACACAACTTCAAGCCCTTCGGCATCTGGCACTTGATAGGCAAAATCGGGTGTGAAACCTTCAAGGTTGGCGGTGATACGCCCCTGCCCGATCCCTTCGGTGATTGACCCGCCTGTGGAGGCAAATTCACCAGTCTTGTAATAGCTATAAAGCGCCGCGCCTTCAGGATCTGCAATGCCAATTTTCACGTCACTCTTTTGGGCGCGCAATCCTTCTGCAACCCCAGCAAGTGTCCCACCAGACCCAACCGCACAGATAAACCCATCCACATCAGGGAGATCGCTAAGGATCTCGGGTGCGGTGGTTTCCACATGCGCCTGCCGGTTGGCGACATTATCAAATTGATTGGCCCAGATTGCACCATTTGGTTCCGTTTGTGCAAGTTTTTCTGCCAATCGTCCAGAATATCGCACATAATTGTTTGAATTCTTATATGGCGCAGCCGGCACCTGAACGAGTTCTGCCCCCGCCAATTGGATCATATCTTTTTTTTCTTGGCTTTGCGTTTCAGGAATAACGATCACGGTCTTAAAGCCCATCGCAGACCCGACCAGCGCAAGCCCGATACCCGTATTCCCTGCGGTGCCTTCAACAATTGTGCCACCCTCTTTGAGGCGGCCAGACGCGATGGCATCACGAATGATAAACAATGCCGCGCGGTCTTTGACCGATTGGCCTGGGTTCATGAACTCGGCTTTGCCGTAAATGTCACATCCTGTTGCCTCTGATGGCCCTTTCAGGCGGATAAGCGGCGTGTTTCCAATTGCGTCAATCACTGAAGATTTTAAAGCGGCCATAATATTCCTCATTCGTTATATGTGAAACTTATGTCGCGCAGCGCGTGAACTCAAGCACCCGCACGCAACCTATCGCGATTAAGCGCCAACCATGACAAACCAAACATCAAAGGCATTGTATTTACTTGACCAGACATGATCCCGGCATAGGCCTTAGAAAAGTCAACTATGCTTGACTGAATGTCTTCATGTTCATCCACAAGCCCCGCAACGCGCGGCGCATCATCCGATAGATCGCATAGCCCAATAAAATTGTAATGATATTCCATAAGTCCACCTGGGGATGGATAACCTGCCCCAATTGGGATCAATTTTCCGATCTCTTGTCCCGTTTCTTCACGACATTCGCGAATGGCGGCCTTTTCTGGACTTTCAAGGGGATCAATTAGTCCCGCAACGGGTTCCCATGTCCATGGCGCGGGGTCATTGCGCAAAAACGGGCCTGCGCGAAACTGTTCCACCACCAAAACGCGGTCATGTACCGGATCATAAGGAAGAAGTGTGATAACATCCCCCACCAGCATGACTTCGCGGGTCATTTCAAGCCTATCATCGCTTAAGTATTGCGGAACGGAAAGGTCTAGTGCTTGGGTCGAAAAGAACCCCGTATGCACATGGCGCGTTGACGTCAAAGTCACATCATTATGGCCAAACTGCCCACGACGCGTTGTGGCCTTCCCTCGGATCCGTGCGCCGGCTTCCATGCGCATGCGTCCCCACCGCGCGGTGATCGCGCCAGGGGCAACGCACCCCTCTAATGCCATGATTTCACGGGCCATTTCCAAAGTGAGGTCCGCCCAATTTGGCAACCACCTCGTTAAATCCCACGGCGTTTCTGTGGGTGTTTCCAGCGCAGGCGGCATGTAGATTTCGGCAACTTCCCCTGAGGATAAGGTATGTGCCTGCCGCTTATATCCAAAGAGCCCTTCGTAATAATCCAATCGCAACAGCGCAGATGCGCCTAGATTTTCAAGCCGCAATCCAGGCAAAACCGCGTCCGCATCTGGCACCAAAACGGGATAGGAATGATCCGTGGAAAATGTCGCCCGAAATCCCGTGATCTGATCTTTGGATATCTTTGGCATATCCCCTGACACCAGCTCCAAAAGCGGCAGATGGCACAAGGTTCCATAAATGAACACACTGGCCATTAGAGGACGTCCTCTAGCGCTTGGAGAAGCTTTGATACCTCATCTTGGGACGTGTAATGCACGAAGCTGAGGCGTAAAACGCCGTCTTGGGGGTCTAGCCCCATGGCCTCCAATGCGCGGATGGCATAAAAATTTGTCGCCGAGGCCATGATGCCGTGTTTTGCCAACTGCGCGGCCGCATCCTGTGGGGAGGATTTGAGCGCAAGCGCCACGGTTGGCGCGCGGTTTGTGGCGTCAGATGGACCAATCAACCGAACCGAGTTTTTCGCCGCCACATAATCAAGAAGGGGCTGCAATAACATTGTTTCATGGGTGCGAATCAAATCATGAACCGCTGCGCTCCGTTTCACGGGGCTCGTTTCCGCTGCAAAGTGATGTGCATGAAGCGTATCAAAATAATCCGCCATCCCCGCGCAGGCCGCAACCTGCGCGTGATCAGGACCCGCAGGCGTAAACCGTTTATAAAGCACATCCCCATTAAAATAGTGACCTTGATTTGGCAGCACCACCCCAAGCGCATGGCGGATCACCATCACCCCTTGATGAGGTCCATATGTTTTATACGCAGAAAACAGATAGATATCGGCACCCAATGCCGTAACATCCGATAGCCCATGAGGTGCATAGCTCACCCCATCGACGCAGGTATAGGTGCCATTTGAACGGGCCAAAGCACAAATCGCCGCCACATCATTGAGTTCCCCGATGACATTGGAACAATGGGGAAAACACAAGAGTTTGACCTTCTCATCCAGAAGCGTTTTTAAATCATCGATATCCAAATGCCCCGTTTCAGGGTCAATGCGCCATTCGCGGACCTCGATCCCCTCATCCGCCAAACGCCGCCATGGGCCTGAATTGGCTTCGTGATCTTGGTTGGTCACGATGATCGCATCGCCCTTTGACAAATGCTGACGAAAAGCATTGGCCAAAACATAGGTGTTTTGCGTGGTTGATGGGCCAAAGGACACTTCGTCCGTGGCCACATTCATCAAGCCAGCAAGACGCGCGCGCGCCTCGTCCATTTCAGCGCCCGCAAGGGTTGAGGCTGCATATGGTCCATAAGGTTGAACCTTGCGCGTGTGATAATAGCGTGTGAGGCGGTCAATCACCTGGCGACATGTATAGCTACCGCCTGCGTTTTCAAAAAACGCTTGGCCCTTTAAGCTGGCTTCAGAAAACGCAGGGAATTGCGCACGTACAAAATCAATATCAAGTGTCATGGACGCTCCTTTGTGCTTTTGAGGCAGGAACGCATTATGGCCGTCCAAGGTCAAGAGGACAGCAAACAAAACTCAACCTTTGCACATTGAAATTGGCCTGCTGCTAACTATATTCTGTTATACATAAAAAACCTTGAAAAAGATAGGGAGATCACGTGTATCAAGTCAATGTCTTCATAAGTCACTCATGGTCCTATTCAGGACATTACAACACATTAAGTGATTGGATATTTCGTAAGCAGTGGAACAGTCATGGCATGCCAATTCACTTTATCGATCAATCAATCCCCCAACATGATCCTATACACAATGCAAGCAACGCTACTCAACTTCTCCATGCAATTGAGCAAAGAATTGGGAGATCAGATGTCGTGGTCATTCCCACAGGAATGTATGCAAGCTATAGCAATTGGATATCGAAAGAAATTTCCAGTTCCCAAAAGTTGCTTAAGCCAATTGTTGGTGTAAACCCTTGGGGGCAAGAGAAAACTTCGACCACCGTTAGACAGGCAGCGCATGAAGTCGTTAACTGGACTGGGCAAAGTGTAATTGATGCTATTTGGCGGAACAAACAATAACCATGCGTTCAGAATTATCAAATATATATGCAACATACGTACAAACAATATCTGCAAATGAAAGTCGCCGCCAGAATGCCTCAAATACCTATATAACGCTACTGGCCGCACTTTGCTCCCTATTAGCTACAAATATTAGCATTGATGAACGAATTATTGCTATCGCAGTGGGCGCAATCGCTTTGATTTGGTGGCGGACAATCTGCTATTTTAAAGAATTACAAAAAGCAAAATTTGCGGTAGTTACTGATTTAGAAGATAGTATGGGAATTAGGGCGTTCGAACTAGAATGGAAAAAATTCAATTCCTGTGAAATTTCAGGGGACTTGAAAAAAGGGCCGCGGCTCACGACTCTTGAAATGCAAATCCCCAAGTTTTTATTTATGGCTACTGCAAGTTACCTTATAGTCGATTTAGCTTACAATTTTTTCTACTTTATTCTGCTTCAGCTCTATTAAAGGTGGATGCTGCATATGTTTAGGCAGTCCCACCATTAAACAATTTTTAAGCGTTCACATCCACCACAACGCGGCCTTTGACTTGGCCTTTGAGGATATCACGCCCAAGTTGCGGTAAATCCCCAAGCGTTGCAGGCGTAATCATCGCGTCCAGTTTGTCCATCGGAAGAGATTTCGCAATCTCGCCCCATGCGCGCAGGCGATTGTCATAGGGCTGCATCACGCTATCGATGCCCAAAAGGTTCACACCACGCAAAAGAAACGGGATCACAGTTGCAGGCAAGCCTGCCCCACCCGCAAGGCCAACCGCAGACACCGACGCCCCGTATTTCATCTGGCCCAAAACCCGCGCGAGCATATCACCGCCAACGGCATCCACGCAGCCGGCCCATGTTTCCGCCTCAAGCGGACGTTTGGTGGTTTCATTGAGCTCTTCTCGCGGCACAATTTGTGCAGTGCCCAGTGATTTTAGGTAATCTGCTTGTTCGGGGCGACCTGTGACGCCTGCGACTTCATAGCCGCGCGCCGCCAAAATCGCCGTGGCAACAGAGCCAACCCCCCCCGCAGCGCCCGTCACCAAAACAGGGCCAGCATCAGGTTTAAGTCCATGATCTTCGAGCGCCATAATCGCCAACATCGCTGTGAACCCTGCGGTGCCAACAGCCATGGCGTGACGCGTATCGATCCCATCTGGCAATGGGACAAGCCAATCGGCCTTCACCCGCGCCTTTTGGGCATAGCCACCCCAACGCACTTCGCCCATGCGCCAGCCCGTTAAAACAACTTTGTCTCCCGCCTTATAGCGCGGATCATCAGAGGTTTCGACGGTGCCTGCAAAATCAATGCCCGGCACATGGGGGTATGTGCGCACAAGACCGCCGCCTGGCCCAATGCAAAGCCCGTCTTTGTAGTTCACAGTAGAATACTCCACCGCAACCACAACATCCCCTTCGGGCAGTTGATCAAGTGTTAGCTTTTCAACTGCGGCTGAGGTTTTACCGTCGTCATTTTTGTTTACAACCAATGCGTTAAACATGTGTTCTCCTTTAGGGCCTGATCAATCCTTGTCAGGCATGAAAAATAAATCTGATATATGTGGCTTAACCCCGCAGGCGGAAATCATGGCATGAATTTGCCCGCGGTGATGGGTTTGGTGATTGATGAAATGCGTGATGCAAAGCGAAAGCGGCCTTGAGACTTCTTGGCCCATAGCATGAGAATGCCAGACCAGTTCCCATGACAGATCCTCTTCGCTCAAACCTTCGGACCAATGCAATATTTTGCGATCTGCATCGCGGCGCTCGATCAAATAGGAGGACCATCCGCGTGCGAATTCAACGCTTTCCGCGATCTGGCCTTTGGGGACATCCCACCCGTCAAAGCGGCTCATCCAGATGCGATCGCCCCAAAGAAGGTGATAGAGCGTGGCCTCAATAGAACCAAAGAAGCTCCCTCGGTTTTTTTGACGCTCTTCTTTGGGGAGCGACCCGACAATGGCCAGCATCTCTTTGTTTTGCCATAAATTATAGCGCGCCATTGTGTGAACATATCCTGGAGTAATCATCGCGCGAATCCTTTTTAATTCTGGGTTTCCACCTTCAGCTTAGCGCCCAAGCGCTTTTCCGTCGATTCGGTCGAATTTCCATCCATTCCAGCAAGCCCCCCACAAAGCGGCGCATCATGCCCCTGCCTATATTTGTGCCCTAGCCCCAGCCGCGTTCACGCGGTATAAGTTGAGCAGGAAATGTCTTACAATTCAAATGTCATACAATTAAAACCCAGATGCAAGAAAAAAACAAACCCAGCCCCAAAGATTTACCGCGCGTCATTGCCGAAGCCATCAAAGACGCCATCATCGAAGGCACGCTTTTGGTTGATGAGCGTCTGCCCTCTGAGGCGGAGCTTTCTTCGCAATTCAATGTATCCCGCCCAACCGTGCGCGAGGCTCTCAAACGGCTGGCGGCGCAAAACCTCATCCGGACGCAGCGTGGGGCCACGGGCGGGGCTTTTGTCAATCGCATCAGCTTTGAAGAAGCCTATGGGCAGCAAATCACAACATCTACATTGCTCATTTCAATGAATGAGGTGGATTTTGAGACCGCCTGCGAAGCACGTTTTGCCCTAGAACGCGCCTGCGCACCCCTTGCGGCGTTGCGGGCCAGTGCCGATCATCTTGCAACCATGCGTGCCGAAATTCATCGTCAATCCCAACCGAAACTATCGGACGAAGCCTTCTGTGCTTCAGATGTAGCGTTTCACCGGGCATTGGTTGATGGGGCCGAAAACCCGATACTTTCCTATCAGCTCGCCGGCGCCATTGAAGCGATGCAACCGTTGATGAACATGATCACCTATAGCCAGAGGGACCGCGACCATGTGGTGGACCTGCATACTGAAATTGCGGACATGCTAGAGGCTCATGATGCAAAAGCGGCAGATGCGGCGCTCATGAAGCTGGAATTATATACGCGTGAGCTTGCGAAAGCGGCGCAAGTCGCGCGCAAATAGATCCGACCCAACGCAAGGGGCCCCTTGAATTCCCCCACAGCACAGCCTAGATATAAACTGTCTCTTCGGGGACTATGAACATAAACGCGCTCGTAATAAGCGGATCGGACCCGGGGGCGGTACCCGGCGACTCCACCAACCATCCTTCATTTGGGGATCATGGGGTCGAAATAGGATCGACGGACGTCTAAAGGGGTTAGCTTTGTTTCGGTGAGATACCACCGTTATCGGTTCGTTTTAAGCTAGTTGCAAATGACAACAACGCTCCGGTAGCTCTCGCTGCGTAAGCAGTGCGAAAAACCGAAAATTAAGCCCTAGCGCTTTGCAGCCCTAGGCGGGGGTTGCAGGTCCCTGGCAACAGAAACCTGCGCTTTCACACACATTCTTAAGATTTATGCGTCAGATTGAGTTCCAATATATGGGGAACACGATGACACATACGGAACTTATGCGTGACTGGTATCGCCGCGTCTGGGAAGATGAAGATTTAGACGCAATTTCAGAATTTTTTGTCCCCGACATGACCGCGCGCGGGCTTGTTGATGATGTTCAAGTTGGTCCAGATGAATTCAAAGCCTTCGTTATGGCGGCCTTGGCGTTGGTCTGTGATGTAAAAATCATCATCGAAAAATCCATCGAAGATGGCGATTGGGTGAGCATGCTCCTGACCTTCAAGGCAACCGATCGCAACACAGAACGCGAAATATCCGTCACAGGTCAGGCGCTTTGTAAAATCGTTGATGGTAAAATTGTGGACGCATATAATCATCTCGATGTGATCCGCCTTTATGAAAAGCTTGGGCTTTTACCTGAATATACGCTTGAAATTTGCCTCATGGGGGAACGTATTGGTTAGAAAAAGCGCTTTCATTCTTTGATGAGCTTGCATAATCTACCGATACGAAAACCATGCAAAATCCTCACAAGAAGGCCCATGTTATGACAGATAGTATTCACTATGGAACTTTGATGCATAACGCGATGCGAGGATTGGTGCGTACGGTCCTCAGCGACGTCCAAAAAGATGGCCTCCCAGGGGAGCATCATTTCTTCATTTCATTTTACACCCAATATGATGGCGTCGAAATTGCGGAGTGGATGATTGAGGACTACCCAGAAGAAATGACCATCGTCATTCAAAATTGGTTTGATGAGCTGGACGTTTCTGACGCGGAATTTTCGATCATCTTAAATTTCAACAACGCGCCTGAAAAAATGACCATTCCATTTGACGCCATCACCGCTTTTGTTGATCCGAGTGTGGAATTTGGCATGCAGTTTGAACCTGAAATGGATGATATTGGCGCCGACCTTCCGTCAACAGAAACCATTCAACCGCTCGCGTTAAAAGAAGATCCCGAGCGCGCCCTTGAAGACGTCTTATCCCCCACTGAGAAAAAAGACACGCCTAAACAAGACGCCGAAATTGTCTCTCTCGATAAATTTCGGAAATAAAGCGGCATTTCCCCTTAAAAAACGACATTATACTCTTTTTTGGCAGGCCAATTTACAGTAAACCGCTGTCATAATACATGGCGCGCCAAATCTGGTTTTGCGCCCCCTGCCGTATCGAAACGAGGACGTTTATGACAAATACCCGCACAGAAACCGACAGCTTTGGCCCTCTTGAGGTCCCAACAGACAAATATTGGGGCGCGCAAACGCAACGGTCGCTCATGAATTTTCCAATTGGTTGGGAAAAACAACCCGTTGCCGTTGTTCGTGCTTTGGGTGTGATCAAACAAGCGTGCGCCGAAGCCAATAAAGCCAGCGGCAAGCTCGATGCAAAAATTGGCGACGCGGTGATCCAAGCCGCCAGCGAAGTCGTGGCAGGCAAGTTTGACGATAATTTCCCATTGGTCGTCTGGCAAACAGGCTCTGGCACCCAATCCAACATGAATTCCAACGAAGTCATCGCAAACCGCGCGATTGAAATTATGGGCGGCGTGATCGGCACCAAGGATCCAGTTCATCCAAATGATCACTGCAATATGGGTCAATCATCAAACGATACATTCCCAACGGCGATGCACATTGCAACCGCTATGACCGCACGTGATATTCTGATGCCAGGTCTTGAAAAATTCGCAAGCGGCCTTGAAGCCAAAGCAAATGAATTCAAAGACATCATCAAAATCGGCCGCACCCACACCCAAGACGCGACACCGTTGACACTGGGCCAAGAATTTTCAGGCTACGCCGCGCAAATTCGCAACGGAATCAAACGCATTGAGCTGGCTTTGCCGGCTATTTACGAATTGGCACAAGGCGGCACAGCGGTTGGCACAGGACTTAACACCGACAAAGGCTGGGGCGAAACCGTTGCGGCCAATATGGCGCGCATCACGGGTCTCCCTTTTGTGACCGCCCCAAACAAATTTGAAGCGCTCGCCGCCCATGACGCCATGGTGTTTATGTCGGGCGCGATCAAAACCACGGCAATGGCTGCGTATAAAATCGCCAATGATATCCGGTTCTTGGGCTCTGGCCCGCGCTCCGGTCTTGGCGAATTGGTTCTTCCAGAAAATGAGCCAGGATCCTCCATCATGCCAGGCAAAGTTAACCCAACCCAAGCCGAAGCCATGACACAAGTCTGTGCGCATATCTTAGGTAATGACGCAGCCATTGGCTTTGCTGGGTCCCAAGGGCATTTTGAACTCAACGTTTACAACCCAATGATGGCCTATAACCTCTTGCAATCTATGCAGCTTTTGGGGGATGTCGCCGATAGCTTCACCGAACGGATGCTCATGGGGATCAAAGCGGATGAAGCCCGCATTGAAAAGTTGATGCGCGAAAGCTTAATGCTTGTCACTGCACTTGCGCCAACTATTGGCTATGACAATGCAACCAAAGTTGCAAAGACAGCCCACAAAAATGGCACGACCCTTAAGGAAGAGGCCATCGCACTTGGCTTTGTCGATGCTGAAACCTTTGACCGTGTCGTCCGCCCAGAAGACATGATTGGCCCAAAAGACTAAGCAAATCTAAAAATCACGAAAGGCCCTCCTCACCCGGGGGCCTTTTTCATTGGTGCTTGCCAAAGAACGCCTTGCAAAGGATACTCCTGCACATGACCGTGATTAATCTAAACAAAGCCCGCAAAGCGCGCCTGCGCCAAGACGCCACAAAAACGGCCAATCAGAATGCTGTGAAATTCGGGCGGAGCAAGGCAGAAAAAACACTTGAAGCAGCGCAAAGTGACACATCCATAAAGCGCCTAGATGGACACAAGGTTCAAGATGACTGAGCGCCCGAAAAAAAGGTCCCTGACATTGCGCGGGCATCGGACATCTGTAACGCTTGAAGATGCGTTTTGGGCAGAATTCAAAGATATTGCCGTAAAAAAGGGCATTGCGCTAAATGCGCTTGCGGCCCGTATCGATGAAGAGCGGGGGCTCGATATTGGCCTTGCATCAGCCATCCGCCTATTCGTTTTAAAAACACTCAAGGCACGAGAGACCACCCCATAATTGAGGGATCTATCCCTTAATAATAAGGCGCATCCCGTAGGTTTTGGGTCCCAGAGTAAGCTCTGTGTTCGCCAGAAGACAAATCAGACCCCACATTCCCAGTTTCAAACTCGTCGCGAAACATAATTTGCATTGCTTGGCGTGTGAGCGGCTCTTCGACAGACATATCCTCCCCCTGCACCCGCGACCACGGCAATACAAAGGAAAAACATGCCCCGTAACGTTTCAGTAATTTTTGCATTTTGCCCCCCATGGCAGCTCTTCCTCAACTATAAAAAAGGACACAGCCGCCATCACGGGGAAAAAAAGGCCAAAATGTCCCCCAATAGGACGGCCAACAAAATCTGACTTGAATGCTCTTCTCTGATGACCGCGCAAATATGCGCGCCAGCGCTAGCCGGCCGTAGTGGAAATCACTCACGTGGTTAGGATTTGCAGGGCTGGACCCAAAGGTGAATGCCATCTTTGGCACGCGTGGTGAGGTGCGCCACGGGTATGGGTGTCTGGTCTTTTACCGCTGAAAAATCAAACGCCTGAACAAAGCGCGACAAAAAAAGCGGCCCCTCAATCATTGCAAACCCCGCGCCAGGGCACACCCGCGCCCCTGCAGAAAAGGGATAATACGCATTTTTAAGGCAAGCTTTCCCATTCTCCGTTTGATAACGCTCAGGCCAAAATGCATCGGGCGCATCCCAAATCCGTTCATGACGGTGCATATGCCACGGGCTTATCACAATTTGCGCCCCCGTTTTTTGCACACGCCCCCGAAACTGTTCGCACTGCGTGGTTTCACGTACCATCATTGGAACCGGCGGATAGAGACGCAATGCTTCACGAAATACGTCCTTAGATTGCCGCAGCTTTGCCACCTCGCCAAATGTCACAGGCTTTGACAGGCCGGCATTGGCCTCTTGTCGCAGTGCATCTTGGACCTCAGGGTTACGCGCAACGAGATAAAGCGCCCAACTCAAAGCAGAGGCGCTTGTTTCATGGCCCGCAAGGAAAAAGATCGCCACTTGGTCAATCATTTCCTCCGCCGTGAAACACGCGCCGGTGATCGGGTCAGGCGTTGTCATGATCTTTGTCGCAAGGTCATCTGGCGCCGTGCCATTTTCGATCTCTTGCATCCTTTGCGTGGTCAATTTGCGGATCAACCCACGAATAACCGCTGCGCTTTTCTTGGTTTCAGCTTTAAAAAACCGCGGGAACCAATTGGGGATCGAAATGAAAGCCCGAAGATTTACAATAGGTTGAGTGCGTTGATATCGGCGGAACTCTTCAAACACTTGCGTGGCAATATGATGGGTGATTGGGATGGAAAACAACGTTCGGAAAATCACATCCGCGGCGGCAAAGCTCGCCAATTCTTCGATTTCAACGGCCTGCCCTTCATCTTTGCTCAGATCTTGTAGACGTGTAATTGCCGCATCACACGCCGCATTCATGGCTGGGAAGATGTATTTCAACCGCCCCCCTTCAAACGCGGGGTCAATGATCCGGCGCTGTCGTTTCCAAACCTCGCCATTGGTCAAAAACACGCTCTCCCCAAGAAGCGGGCGTAAACCTTCGCCAATGCGGTCCGATTTTGGAAAATCATCGGGGCGTTGTTTGAGTACTTCACTCACGATTTCTGGCTGATTAACCATATAAGAGGTAAAAAACGGCGTGCGAAACTCTGCCATCCACGCATGGTACAATTTCGCGGGCTGTGCCGATAAAATATCTTGCTTGAAAAGCTTCAGATACCCCCAAAGGCTCACTTTCTCAGGACGTGCAGCAGGTTTTGGAGGCTGTGGTCGATGGGGACACTGCGTCATGGCTCCACCCCGTTATGTGGCGAAGTCGCAGCCACAATACGCGATTTTGAAGGCGATCGATCCTGATAGCGAACCTGAAGAGGCACGGGTCCTGCCGTGATCTGAAAATAGTCATAATCCTTTGGCTGATCAAAAGCGCAAAGATATTGAAAGTGCAATCTAAAGAATTTCCAGCGCAGCTCTTTCCAACGTTCTTTTGACAAAGAATGCGTAAAGGCCGCAGAAAAAACCAGTGGCCATTTTTGATCCGGCGTCGCCACCCCAGACACCCCCACAGGATCACAAAGCGCAAATGCGCATCCATCACCAGGTGCCGTTACATCCACCCAGGTTATATCCCTGCGCGTCGATAGAAACTGTAAATCGGCCCGCAAACGCCACGCATCCGGCAAAAAGGACACCATTGGCACCACCTGCCCCAAAGTTAGGACGGACAAATCGGGGCCATCCCATGTGGTGTCGCGCAAAAGATCCGCCACAACCGATATACCGATATGCGCGCCAGAGCTGTGGCCAACCACAAGGACTTCGTCCACATCACTGTGTAAGGCCTGTGCAATTTCTGTTTTAAACGCTGCCATACGCGTTTCTAAATCAGGTGAATTGGCGCCATTGTGCTGTGCCGAATACGCATAATCATGCATGAGGTAATAGACGAAAAGCTTATTATCTATTTTGCGAAAATAGCGCAGCAACATAAGAATAGCCGCAGCAGCCAAAACAACCCCAATAATAGGATGAATGCCCACCGTGAAATACCAAACCAGCAGCCCCATCATTACGGCCAGCATCGCCTGAAGAAGCAACATGCCAACGGGATAAAGGGCTGCGATCACGGGGCCTTTGCGCAGCTTCATCAACGCCCTCAACGCCCCAGATGTGATATATGTATAGGCCGTGCGCAGCAAAAGCCCATAGGTTTGCACAGTCCCGATATCCATGGAACCGCGCACAATATCCGACCAAACCAGCACATCAAATTCCGTGGTGGTTTTTTTCCCATCAATCTGCGCGCTTACAAACCAACCATACCGACCACCACCATTTTTAGCTTTTAGATCAAGAGTATAGTCAGAAATATCCGCCTGCGACCGGCCCTCTTTTCTATAGAGTTCCCGGTACCGGCGTGGATGAAATGGATCATAGCCTGGGATATAAAATACCCGCCTTTTCTTCACGTTTTCATTACGTCGCTTTTGATCCATGGCCCTTTATGGCGTGATTATTTACGAAACACAAACACTGTCTGTTACGGGGCTTATCCTAAGGCTGCGAGGCTTGGAAACACCTCAAGAAGCCAAAACGAAAATGCACTAAACGCACCCGTCATCAACGCAATACCCACACAAAGAAGCAAGACCCCCATGACCTTTTCTATCGTTCCCATATGGCGTTTGATCCGGCTCATCAGCCCCATTGCGCGGGTAAAAAACACCGCCGTCAAAATGAAAGGAAGACCAAGGCCAATCGCATAGGTCGCGAGCAAAATTGCCCCCGTTTGCACCGAGCCTTCATTCGCCGCCATAAGTAAAATTGTGCCCAATTGTGGACCAAGGCATGGGCTCCAGCCAAAGGCAAAGGCAAGCCCCAACACATACGCGCCAAGGGCACTCCCGCCTTCGGTTTTGGCATCCACGCGCATATCGCTTTCGAGCATTTTAATCCGAAACACCCCAAGAAAATGCAAGGCGAAAACAATAACCACCGCGCCTGATATTTTCGCCATAAGTGATTGATACTGAAGCAAAACAGATCCCAAATACGAGGCAGCAAACCCCAACAGCAAAAATACGGTAGACAGGCCCATGACAAAGAAAAGCGCAGGAAGGATCACTTTGTTTTTATGCGTCTCTTCGCCCAAAGATATGCCCCCCATATAGGCCAAATATGGCGGTACGATCGGCAAAACGCAGGGGCTTAGGAATGACAAAATCCCCGCGCTTAATGCGACCAACAATGCGGGCAATAACGCGGCGGTTTCTAGTTCGATACCAAACATGGGCGACTCCTTTATGTATATGTGAGGGCTCCGCGCAAAAAAGGCCAGCAAAAATGCCATCAACATTCTTGGCGTTGGCTCAATTTCCTGTTACCTGAAAAACCATGACCTATGATGACACCTGCGATGCCGTTGGACTTTTGTGCCCCCTCCCCGTTTTGCGCGCGCGAAAGCGGTTACTGGGTATGGAGACAGGCCAGATCCTCAAGCTAATCGCCGATGATCCCGCAGCCATCATTGATGTCCCGCATTTTTGCGCCGAAGCGGGGCATGTGTTTTTTGGCAGTGAAGATGTTGAAAACGCCACAGCCTATTTCATCAAGCGCGGCGAAAAATAGTCCCTCCAATAAAAAACCCGCCAAAAGGCGGGTTTTTCTATCTCACTCAGTCCCCATTAGCCACGTGACCACCAACCGCGACGTTTCGGCTTTGGCGGTTCTGTAACGGCCTCTGGTGCGACTGGCGTTGGGGTCGGTGCCACTGGTGTAACCTCCGCCGAGGGTGCTGAGCCGTTCGTAGGCGCAGGCATTTCTTCGGTTTTGGTTTCCGCCTTTGGCTCAGCTTTTTTACGGCGTGTGCGCTTGGGCTTTTCAGCTGGCGCATCCTCTGTAGAAGCTGCTGTTTCGGCCTCTGCTACGGGCTCCGCTTTCTTCCGGCGTGTCCGTTTTGGTTTTTCAGCAACTTCATCCGCTTTCGGCTCAGCGGTATCCGCTTCAACCTCAGCCGTTTTGCGACGACGCGTGCGCTTTGGCTTCTCTTCAACAGGTGCCTCATCTGTGGCCTCTGTTTTTGGCTCAGCCTCTGCATTCGCTGGCTTTTTGCGCGTACGGCGGCGTTTTGGCTTTTCTTCGGTGGCCGTTTCATCCGCCGCAGGCGATGCCTCAGGCGCATCATCCGTCGCTTGTTTACGGCGACGCGTCCGCTTTGGTTTCTCCGCAGGGGTTGCCTCAGCTGGATCGGCTTCCGCCTCAACTGCTGTTTCGGTTGACGTTTCCGCGTTTTCTACAGCTGCCTCATCGCCCCCGCGACCCCGTCCACGACGACGACGACGACGACGCTTTTTGGGTTGCTCACCGGATGTGTCATCCCCTTCAACCGCTGGCGTTTCCTCTTTGATCTCAAGATCATCCAGGTTAATCGCTTCGCCTGTGATTGCTTCTTGTTTGGCAACAACACGGCGCGTGGCCGTTTTGAAACGCTCAATGTTGAAATCTGGGCTGATCATAAATGGATCGGCTTCCATCCGAATGGACAGGCCGTAGCGCGCTTCGATGCTGGCGATATGTTCGCGCTTTTCGTTGATCAAATAGTTGATGATCATCACTGGTGCCTTCAGCAGCACCTCACGGGAACGTTTACGCGTGCCTTCTTCTTCAAGCTGGCGCAAAATGGTGAGCGCAAGACTATCATCAGAGCGCACAAGCCCCGTTCCATGACAATGTGGGCATGGCTGCGTTGTGGCCTCAAGCATCCCTGGGCGCAAACGTTGGCGCGACATTTCCAAAAGGCCAAAGCCAGAAATGCGACCCACTTGAATCCGCGCACGATCAGTTTTGAGACAATCTTTCAGACGCTTTTCAACCGCATTGTTGTTGCGGCGTTCATCCATGTCGATGAAATCGATCACGATCAAGCCTGCAAGATCGCGAAGACGCATTTGACGCGCCACTTCTTCGGCAGCCTCAAGGTTGGTTTTGAGCGCTGTTTCCTCAATCGACCCTTCTTTGGTGGCTCGACCAGAGTTCACATCAACCGCAACCAATGCTTCGGCCACATCAATCACAATATAACCGCCAGACTTGAGCTGAACCGTTGGATTGAACATGCCTGACAGGTAGCTTTCCACTTGGAAGCGCGCAAAAAGCGGCATCGTATCGCGGTATTTTGTAACCTTCTTGGCGTGGCTTGGCATGATCATTTTCATGAAATCACGCGCCGTTTCAAAGCCTGTATCACCCTCGACCAAAACTTCGTCAATTTCGCGGTTATAAAGGTCGCGGATGGTGCGTTTAATCAGATTGCCTTCTTCATAAATCGGCGCAGGTGCAACAGATTTAAGCGTCAAAGCACGGATTTCTTCCCACAAGCGGCCAAGATATTCATAATCACGTTTGATTTCCGCACGGGTGCGCCGCGCCCCTGCCGTCCGCACAATGAGGCCAGCCCCTTGCGGTACGTCGATTTCACGCGCGATATCTTTAAGCTTTTTACGGTCAGAGGCATTGGTGATTTTGCGGGAAATCCCGCCACCACGTGCCGTGTTTGGCATCAAAACGCAATAACGACCAGCAAGGCTCAAATATGTTGTGAGCGCTGCACCTTTGTTGCCACGCTCTTCTTTCACAACTTGAACGAGCATGATCTGACGCACATTGACCACTTCTTGGATCTTATACCGACGCATGCGTGGTTTGCGTGGACGACGAATTTCTTCTTCAACGCTCTCATCCGCAACACTTTCGATGTTGGCGTCTTTTTCGCTCGCATCGATTGCGTTTGCGTCTTCTGACGCCTCTTCTGACGTCACAGTCGCAGCGCCGCCTTCTTCTTCTGCCTTAGGCGCAGAAAAGGCTTCTTTGATCGCATCTTCTGCGGATTCTGCCGATGAATCCACCAGTGCATTTTCCGCGGATGTATCGTCAGGCTCAACAACAGGTGTTTCTTCGACCAATTCCATAGGGGATAGGCCTTCGACATCGTCAGATCCCGTCAGGTCAACAACATCAAGCGCGGATGTATCCGCATCTTGGTTTTGAACCTCTTTGGTTTCTACGACATCTTTGGTTGTGTTTTTTGCCGCTTTGCTACGGGACCGGCGACGCCTTTTGGGGCGGGTATGCTCTTCGGCATCCTCAGCTTCGGCTTGTGCTTTGTTATAAGCGTATTCTTCTGCGAGGATCGCTTCGCGGTCCGCTACAGGAATTTGGTAATAGTCCGGGTGGATCTCCGAAAAGGCGAGGAACCCGTGACGATTTCCACCATAATCAACGAAGGCCGCCTGCAAGGACGGTTCAACCCGTGTAACTTTTGCTAGATAGATATTGCCAGCAAGCTGGCGTTTGTTTTCGGATTCAAAGTCAAATTCCTCAACTTTATTTCCATCAACAACCACAACGCGGGTTTCTTCCGCATGGGTTGCATCGATAAGCATCTTTTTAGCCATAATCTCTCTTTTTCACCCGCCACACAGGTATGAGATCCATTCCGCGCCCATAGGCTCGGCGGATCGAATAAACGTATTTGGGGTGTAATCTTTGGGATGGCGCGCAAGAAAGCCCAAGCCGCATTCGCGCGCAACGCGCCGCGGTCATCAGGTCTTTTGTTTTCTGCGCGTGTCATCGCGTTTGTTTCTCCGGCAAAACTGGGCGTCACCCGCATTTTTACCCGCTATCTCCGCCTATAAATCCGTGTCTGGTGGGGCCTTATTTTTGTTTATTGGCGCCCATGACCCGCGATCTTGCGGAGGGTTATTTCAGGTCGATCGGGCAAATTGACCCGCCTGACCCTAAATTCACTGCCTTTCGGCAAAATCGGTTGTCTAGGAAGCAGCCCCTTTAGGCCCTTCGCCAGACAGCGAAACTCGTTTGGCGCGTTCGCACCAGTCCTTTTCTTATGCCAAGAACCCGAGGGAATGACAATCGAATTCTGCGCCAAGACCCACCATGACATGGCATAGGTCATATTTGGCATCTGCTCAGCGCATATGGCGCCGCCTCACAAACCAACAAAATGCGGCCGAATTTCCCGCCTGAGCCGCCACCCCAGCCCGAGCAGAACCAACACAGGCACGCACATTTGCACCAATAACGCCGCGGCCACGGGCCCCCATTGTCCACCCATCGTCCCATTCAGCGCGCGCAAATATAAAGGAAGCGCCACGCGGTGCTCTTCTTGTCCAAAAAATACCATGGTGATCAGCAAATCATTCCACACCCACATGAATTGCAGCCCCGCAAGCGCCAGAACCCAGATCCGCAAAGAGGGCCACAGCACATGCAAGATATAAGCACGCCCAGATGCCCCTTCGAGGCGGGCGATTTCCCCCAGCTCAGGCGGCACAGCACGCATAGCCTTGGCCAAAACAAACATCACAAAAGGCAGCCCCAACCCCACATGTATCGCCCACACGCCAACAAAACTGCGCGCAAGACCAAGCTGCACATAAAGCGCCAAAACAGGCACAAATGCGATTTGTATCGGCAGAGCCATAAAAATGGGCAGCGCATCAATCATGGACCTGCCCCATGTGTTTTTGGTCAAGGACAACGCCCCCATAAAACCGATCAGCACCGTCAATAGCGCAGCTGGCACAGCAATGAAACCGCTGACTTTCACTGCGGAAATAAACTCAGGGTTTATTAAAATTTTTCGAAAGTTGTCGAAAGACCAGCCAACACGGCGGCGTTCATGAAGCAAAACCCGCCTTGGACTTTTGGAATTTTCACGTTCGACAACAATGCCTTGCGCCTCTTGCCAAATGCGTATGTGAGCGCCGTCAGAGCCAATACGCCCAAGCATAGGTGCCGTCGACACGCTTCCAGCCACCCCAATCAATGCGCCCTGCACTGGGGCGCGCAACACGCGCTGACCCGCCTCAAAATACAATGGACGCACCATATCCACATGCTGTCCAATCCGCCACCATCCGCGCGCGGTGACATCTTGCGTTGACAGCCCTGAAATTGCCACCACAGCCAAGACTGGGAAAAGCCAAAGCGCGGCCAAAAAAATCAACCCTAACCGCACCCTCATCGCACGTATCTCTGAGGAACAAAAATCAAAAGCGACAACACCACAAGCACCCCCGACAATCCCGCCGCAAGTTGCGGGTTCTGTCCTGTGAAAAGCGCTTCATAAATCAAAAAGCCCAAGGTCCTGGACCCAAAAGCGCCTTGGGTGAAGATCAGGACCAAATCAAACATTTTAAGGGCCAAAAGCGCCAAGAACACCCAAATCGCCAGCCATTCTCGTCGCAAAATCGGCGCTTCGACCCGCAATATCCAATCCCACATTGAAACCCCTTCAAGGCGGGCAATATCCCAAAGAGCATTTGGCAGTTTACGCCGTGATATCAGCACCAAAACCGCCGCAAGCCCCGCATGCATCCAAATGAAAACCCCGATCATCACCCACGTGTTTAACGTCTCTGTCGCAAGCACATTCACAGATGTGCCGCCTGTGGCCACACGCAGGGCATTGAACACCCCCGTTTGCACCTCTCCACCATTATAACCGAGCAAAAATCGCCACGCCAACGCCGCCGCAACAAAGCTCATCGCCATAGGAAGCAACATCACCGCAATTACCATGCTTGTCAGTTTGGGATATGCGCGCCAAAACGCCCCAACAGCGCCGCCGATGATCAAAGCCCCCAAAGGCGCAATAAGAACCCAAAGCCCTGTATTTTTTAGGGATTCGCCAAAACCTGCGGCCCCTTGCACCTGCCCCCATGTGGCGGGCGTAAAAATCACACCTATGGTCAAAATTGTCGGGTAGATCAAAACGACAACTAACAAGAAAACTGCGGGGAACGCCCCGATGACACCACGGGCCTCTATGCGCCCCCATGCGTTCACTTTGGCCACGCTGCTTCGATTTTGCCTGTAACATCTGCGGCGGATTGGCCAGCCAGATAATCAAGCATCCCACGCCAAAACGCCCCTGCCCCAATGCCGCCTGGCATCATATCAGACCCATCAAAGCGAAAAATATCTGCGGCGCGCAACAGCGTTTGCATCTTTTGATTGGACGGCTCTTTTGCAAGTTGGCCATCAACCCCTTTATGGGGCGTCAAAAACATCGATTGCGCCATCCACAACTCATGGGCAATCGGCAGTTTCAAAAAATCGATGAAGCGTTCGGCTTCTGGGCTTTGTTTTGGCATTGTCACAAACGTTCCAGAACCCAAAATGGGGCGGTTTTTTGCATTCTTCAATGTCGGGAAATAGGTGAAATCCACATCGCGCCCAATGATAGTATCTTTGGGAAAGAACGCTGGTATGAAGCTGGCTTGGCGCAACATCATGCACCGAGGCGGCAACTCAGTCAGCTGCGCGGCGGCTTCTCTAAAATCACGTGTTGCAACCGCTTTGCCGCCGCCTTCCACCATTTTGGCACCCCGTGCAAACGCACCATAGGCGTCAAACACCGACTGGACACGGACATCATTAAAGGGAACACCATGGGCGACCCATTGATCGTAAAATTCAGGCCCCTCAAGGCGCAACATGAGATCTTCGATCCAATCGGTGGCGGGCCAGCCGCTCGCGCCGCCTGATCCTGCGCCCATACACCACGGCATGCGTCCCTCTTTGATCATGCGAGCGGTTAACGCCTGAAGCGCCTCAAAGGTTTGGGGGGGCGCGTAGCCCAAATCAGCAAAGGTTGCAGGATTATACCAAATGAGCGATTTAAGCTCCGTTTTATAAAGGAAACCAAAACTATCCCCATCCATATCAGATAGCGCAACCCAAGACGCGCCCGCGGCATAATTATCAGCCACCCATTGTGATGTACCTTTGGGCAGTGGTGCCAACTTACCTTGTTTCGCCAAGCTGCGCATCAACCCCGGCTGCGGGATAATGGCCAAATCAGGCGGGGTTCCCGCTGCAATTTCCAAAAGCAGCTGCTCCTCTGAACGATCCGAGCCTTCAAATGTGGTTTTAATGCCCGTTGCCGCCTCAAAATACGCCAAAATGGACCGAAACCGTTCCCCATCCACACCAGCCCATGGACCCGTGATCCGAAGGCGCCCGCTTGAGGGTGGTTCTCCGGCGAAGGCCATGTAATCCGCCCAATCAAAGGGGGGCGCACCAACCGCAAAGGGTAGATCACGGGCCTGGCCTTGTGGCGAGCCAAAAAGGCATAAGGCCATCATAGACAAAACCAAGGATTTAAAATGAGAGAGCGACATACGAATGGATTGCATAAACTGCCTCCTTGCCCCTCAAACTCATGGTCGGAACTTTTCTAGGCCTTGTCAACGGCAATTTCGGCTCTTTTGAGCAAATGCTGGCACGGGCAAGCTTCTGGCCTTGTCAATCCTGCAGAGGCTTTTTATGCTTAACCACCCTAACGGAGTGGCAAAAAGATGGTCACGCACTCACATTTCCTACTGGCTGATATTGGTGGGACCCATGCCCGCTTTGCCCATGCATCTCCTCTTTATGGTCCAACCGATATTCGGCGCTATAAAGTGGCCGATTTCAAAAATTTTTACGAGGCGGCCAATCTCTATATTAGCGACGTCAATCCGCCCGAACTGACCCATGCGGGCATCGCGGTTGCCGCGCCAACCACTGGCGAAGAGGCCCTGATTTCGGCCAATGGATGGTCCATTTCTGCCGCAGAGGCTATGATTGAATGGAACCTGCGCTATGTGAAGATTGAAAATGACCTCGCCGCCCAAGCCCGCGGCATTCATCATGGCTTATGTGCCGCCCCCATCACGCTTTTGCCTGGGGTCCCGGCCTCTGGTCCACAGCTTATCTTGGGGATTGGCACCGGATTTAACGCGGCCATTGTGAATAATGGTCAGGTGATCGCAGGTGAATTGGGGCATGCCGCGCTGACCACGCAAGATGATGCCGTATGGGCATATTTAAAAAACCCAAACCAGAGGCCGCCCGTACGGATCATCGAAGATGTGTTGTCGGGCCGCGGTTTGGAAAATATATACGCGGCACAGACGGGACAACCGATTGATATTGTCACGTTACTCGCCCGTCTCAACGCCGAAGATCCCGCCGCGATTTGCGCCTTTGATCTCTTTGCAGCGGTGCTCTGTGAAACCATCGAGAAACAGGCAGCGGCTGTTTTGCCTATGGGGGGGATTTTCCTTTGTGGAGGGATGGCCGCCAAATTAAAATCCACCCTAAAGTCAAATTTATTTTCAAATAAAATCAAATCCTTAAACGATCCGCTTAATCTATGGAAACGTGTGCCAATACATCTAATAGAAGATGATTTCGCGGCGCTCCACGGCATGTATAAAGCCCTATTTCCATCCCTCTAGGGGCCTATCAAACAAGTGTTAAGACCTTTTTGGTATAGCAGAGATGCAATATCAAAGAATGGCGACGAACACATGAAGATCCCCCTCGCGAAGCGGCTCGATACAGCAGCTGTGCAAGAGCTCTATGATCAACTGTCAAAGCATCAAGGCCGCGATATAAGCCTTGATGGGTCTCAAGTCGAACAGATGGGAGGACTGTGCCTGCAAACGCTTTTGGCGGCGCAAAAACAATGGCAAAAAACAGGCCATCACATCACCATTGAGACTATGAGCGATGCAATGGCAGAGCATGTTCGCATCCTTGGCGCGCAGGGTTTATTATTGACGCCTGACACCATGGAGGAATGCCCATGAAACGTGTCCTTGCCGTTGATGACAGCCGCACTATTCGTGACCTCCTCTGCCTTGCACTACGTGAAGGTGGCTTTGATCCGCACTGTGCCGAAGACGGTCTTCATGGTCTTGAAATCATTGAAACCGTTGATCCTCATGTCATTATCACCGACATAAATATGCCGCGCCTTGACGGGTTTGGATTTATCGAACGCGTCCGACGCCATGTGAAGTTTTCTCAAACCCCTATTCTTGCGCTGACCACCGAAACAGCGCCGGCTCTACGCGCCCGTGCGCGCGATCTAGGGGCGACAGGGTGGATCGTGAAGCCGTTCGTATCATCCAAACTCATCCGCGCCCTATCACTTGTGACATAGGGGCCTCATGACAACACCTGATCCAATGATAGAATTACAAGCGACATTCTACGCAGAATGTGAAGAGCTCCTTGAAACGATTGAGGATGAACTCACCGCATTATCAAATGGCGACGAAACCGAAGACACCATTCACACGCTTTTTCGGGCTGTCCATTCCATCAAAGGAGGCGCTGGCGCTTTCGGTCACGATGCGCTTGTCTCCTTCGCGCATCACTTTGAAAATGCGCTGGATAAACTCCGAAACGGTGCAGTCTCAGACGCCAAGAGCCAACTCGACATCTATTTTTCAGCCGCGGACATTTTGGCCGACCTTGTCAATTCTGCAAAAACAAACAAAGCCCAAGTGGCACAGGCTCACATTGAAGAAATACAATCCAAACTGGATCCCAACCCAACGGATGAGCCGGAGATAAATGTAGAATTTGAGCCTCTTGCAGTCACGTTGCCCGGCCTCTCTATAGAAGGAACAGTGCCGACTTTGTCTGATGTCGATATTGACCTGCCACGACCAGACACGACCTATGATATCACATTTGCACCTAAAAACGCGCTTTATGAGACAGGGAATGAGCCCCTCTTCATTTTGCGGGCACTCGCATCTCGTGGCACGTACCGCGCAAAAATAAGCTTGGATAACCTGCCCCAGTTTGACGATCTACAGCCACTGGACAGCCATATAAGCTGGTCCATTTTTCTAAGCAGCGCCGATGAAAAAGAAGATATATTACAAGATTTTGAATTTGTATCAGATCTTGCACATATCCAAGTTGAGCCTCCGCTGGAGCAAATAGGACCCCAAGAGGACATAGGAGCGAATACACTTCAGGTGGAAAGCCTGCGAGCCCCGACAAATGGCACTCCCCCTGTGCAAAAAACACCAGAACCCAAAGGTATTCAGACCATTCGTGTGGATATCACACGCATTGATCACCTGATCAACAGCGTGGGTGAGCTTGCAATTCAACATTCCATTCTCACCCAGCATCTTGAGGCTGAAACACGAACAGCCAATGATCCGATCACCACATCTCTCGCCGCACTCAGCCAGCTCACGCGTGACCTCCAAGAAATGGCCATGTCCATCCGCGCCCAGCCAATCAAACCCTTATTTCAGCGAATGGCACGCGTCGCACGTGAAGCATCCCATGACGCGCAAAAAAAGGTTCGTCTCAACACATCTGGAGAAGATATCGAGCTTGATAAAACAGTAATTGAGCGCCTTTTGGATCCACTTACGCATATGGTTCGCAACGCAATTGATCACGGCATCGAGTGTGAGGAAGACCGTATTACCCGCCATAAAAAGCCCGAAGGACAGCTTTGGCTAAGTGCGCAGCAAAGTGCCGACCGAGCGATCATCAAGCTCCGGGATGATGGTGCCGGCCTTCAGCGCAATCGCATATTAGAAACGGCCATAGGAAAAGGGCTTATTCCTGCGGACGCGGCTCTCTCTGACGATGACGTTAATAACCTATTATTTGTACCTGGCTTTTCAACGGCCGCCTCTGTCACCAATCTTTCTGGTCGGGGCGTCGGGATGGATGTGGTTCGCAAAGCCATTCAAAACTTGGGCGGGGCCATCCGCATTGAAAGCCGCACGGGCGAAGGCAGCACCTTTATCATTTCTTTGCCTTTAACCCTTGCGGTCATGGATGGGCTGCTTATTCAAGCTAAGGATGGTGCTATGGTCATTCCCATCTCTCTTGTGTTGGAAACGCTCACAACGCATGCAGATATGTACCATCACATGCCTGTAGGCGGGGCGCTTCTAGATTACCGTGCCCGCATGATCCCCATTCTAAATATTTCCTCACAAAAAGACAGCCGAGTTTACAATTCACCCCCCTCAACTGCAATCATCGTAGAAGATGAAGACGGCCAGCAAACTGCTGTTATTGTTGACGACGTAATAGACCAAAGACAGTTTGTCGTTAAACCCCTTCACAGCCCGTGGCTGAATATGAAACATGTCTCTGCTGCGACCATTTTAGGCGATGGCAGCCTTGCTTTGATCTTAGATTTACCTCCCCTTTTGTCCAAAATTACGCGTCCAAAAGGCCAAGCACCATCGCACACCGCGGAGAGCCAATATGCCCACTGATCACAGCCCCCCACAAACACAAGAATTGGTGCGCTTTAAGCTCAACGGTGATGATTTCGCGTTGGGGGTAAGTTCAATCCGTGAAATCCGAAGCTGGGAAAAACCAACTCCGCTTCCTGAGACAGAAGCACATATACAAGGCATTATGAATTTGCGGGGCATCATCATACCTGTGCTGGACCTCAAAACCCGAATTGGGTTTCCAGCCTCCCATGCCGATGAGCGTTCCGTAACGATGATTGTTGAGCACGCCAAAGGTCTTGTCGGGTTTGTCGTTGATGCCGTGTCTGACATCATGACACTGCCTGAGACGCTCCTTCAGGACATCCCGAGCAACACCGATGACACCACCACTTACATAAAGCGTGTTGCCCTTGTTGAGGATACGTTCATTCGCATTCTTGATGTGAACGCCATCCTTTCTGGCAGCCAACTTCAAACCCAATCCTAAGGAAATCCCATGTCCCTAAAAGAGCAAATACGCATCATGGTGGTGGACGATATGTCCACCAGCCGCGGCCTTATCATTCAAAATCTCGAAAGTTTTGGGATTAAATCCATCATCTCCGCTGATAACGGGGAAACTGCGTTGCAGCTCTTGCAAGAAAAGCCAGTCCACCTCATCATTTCTGACTATAATATGCCAACAATGAACGGCCTCAAATTACTTTATGCACTGCGCAGCAATCCCGCGACCAAAGGTATTGGTTTCATCCTCATCACGGGGCGAGTTGAACGTGAAATCATTGATTACGGTAAGAAACTAGGCATGAATAATTTTATCAAGAAACCATTTACGCCACAAGATCTCAAAAATGCGCTTGAAGTTGTGGTGGGCATTTTATGACAGACCTTAGAATTTCGAGACAAAAGCTCGATCAAAACCTAACAACCGAATTGGACAATCTCACACGCATCGCGCAACATGTTCAAAACGACCTCTCCGTCTTACTCAGCCAGAATGCCCAGCTCAAGAACCACCCAGAGCTAAGCCGGTTGCAAGATCTCGACCGGCTGACACAATCGCTTGAAGGTCTCACAATTTTGCACAAAAACCTTTCCTCTTTTCCATCCGGGGATATGATTCCACAAAAACATGCGACACAGGATATGCCACTCCTGCATCTCACCGATGCCCTCTTTAATTGTCCAACCTCGCCTCATGAGGATGAGCTCAGAGGTTGCGTCGACTTCTTCAGCGCCCCTTAAATAATGACCCCAAAATACCGCGCACGATACGACGCCCTGTTGTCCCCGTGAGCTCTTTCATCACAGTTTTTGCCATTGCTTCTCCAAAACTGTCGCCACGGCGCGTGCGTTTAGATGTCGAACGGCTCACACGTTCCCCTTTATAGCGCCGCGCAGAACGATAATCACGCTCGGCCATTTCCGCAGCCTCTTCAAGGCGCTCCGCTTCTTTCGCTTCTTCTGCTGCTCGCTCTGCACGTTGTTTGAGCGCCTCAAAGGCAGAATGGCGGTCCACTTTGGCCTCATATTTCCCAAAAACAGGGCTATTCTTTAAGGTCTCTTTACGTTCCGCATCTGTAATAGGTCCGAGCTGGGATGATGGCGGGCGGATCAATGTACGCTCTACAATTCCGGGCACGCCTTTTTTCTGCAACATCGACGTCACGGCCTCCCCAACGCCCACCTCGCGAATGGCGGCTTCAGTATCAAAGCGCGGATTTTCACGATATGTTTCCGCGGCCATGCGCAACATGCGTTTGTCACGTGCCGTAAACGCCCGAAGCGCGTGTTGCACGCGGTTGCCAAGCTGCCCCAAAATATCTTCGGGAATGTCATCTGGGTTTTGTGTCACAAAATAAACGCCAACGCCTTTCGAACGGATCAGGCGCGCCACTTGCTCCACCTTATCCACCAAGGCTTTAGGCGCCCCATCAAACAACAAATGCGCCTCATCAAAGAAGAACACCAGTTTTGGCTTATCAGGATCACCCGTTTCAGGGAGCTCTTCAAACAATTCCGACAGCAGCCATAGCAAAAAAGTCGCGTATAAACGCGGGGAACTCATGAGTTTATCTGAGGACAAAATGTTAATCTGCCCACGACCATCCGGGGCCGTGCGCATCAGGTCCGACAGCTCCAAGGCTGGTTCCCCAAAAATATTTTGACCGCCTTGGTTTTCAAGCACCAACAAACGCCGTTGAATGGCACCAACCGAACTTGTTGAAACGGCGCCATAGCGCAATGACAGCTCTTTGGCGTTTTCACCAACCCAAACCAACAACGCGCGCAGATCATTAAGATCAAGCAAAGGAAGGCCTTGTTCATCAGACACACGAAACGCGATATTCAAAACACCTTCTTGGGCTTCGGATAGATCCATCAGGCGTGAAATCAACAGCGGCCCCATTTCAGAAATGGTTGTGCGCACAGGATGTCCCGATTCGCCGAAGACATCCCAAAATGTCACAGGGAACGCCTCGTAGGTATACTCCTCAAATCCGATGGTTTCTGCACGACTGGTAAATGCGTCGTGCAGTTTGAAATCATCACGTCCAGCAATAGCCAAACCCGACAAATCCCCTTTCACATCAGAGAGAAATACGGGCACCCCTGCCTTTGAAAACCCTTCCGCAAGTATTTGAAGCGTAACTGTTTTACCTGTCCCCGTGGCACCTGCGATCAACCCATGACGGTTGGCATATTTTAAAGAAAGCCCTTGCTTTTCACTGTAATTTTCACCACCGCCACCAACAAAAATATGATCTTCCACGCTTTATTCTCCAATCACTGCGACCTAGGTTCGCTTTGAAAATACAGTATTAACACTTTTGTGCCAGACTTTACTCATCAAAGGGGCTGTTTGATACGCCTTTTTGGTATTTCCTCCCTGTTAGACTGCCGCGCCTTTTGGGCGCGGCCTTTTTTGCGGGCACGGGCTTTTACCCCCACCGCGGATTATTTAAGCACGCCATGAACAATGCACATGTCCAAACAGACAGGTCATTGATTAGAAATTTGATTTTCATGCAAATTATCACACCCTTACTGTTGACCTGCCTTTGGGAGTGTCCTAATTTCCCCCCATAAGTCGGCTAGTCCGACAGGGAGTATAAGAATAGGGATCTGAAGAAATTCAGGTCCCTATTTTTGTTGGGTGACATCATAGCCATAAATCCAGTCAAACCGCTTTTGCACGAAATCTGGCTTGATTTTCCCAAGCGCGCGCAGGGCGCCATGGGCAAGGACCCGTTTGGGCGCAAACGCAATATGATAGTGCCCGGCATTGGCATTGGCCGCCGCAATCACCCGACGCACACGATCAATCCGACCTGTTTCATAAGATTTCAGCGCCTGAGCAACGGAAACCTGCCGTTCATTCGCCGCAGCTAACATATGTCCCAACATCCATGCATCTTCCATGGCCATAACAGCCCCTTGCGCCATGAACGGCAATGTTGGATGCGCTGCATCACCAAGCAGCGCCGCCTGCCCTTTGGCCCAAACCTGCGCCACATCATGGCGAAACAACCCCCAAAGATAGACATCATCCACCTGAGAAAGCAGTTTGCGGATATCTGGACAAAACATTGAAAACGCAGCCTGAAGATTGGCTGGATCGTCGCGATGGAACCAACCTTCATCCGCCCATTCACGGCGTTCTTCCACGGCCACAACATTCAAAACACTCCCACCACGCAGCGGATAGGTCACGATATGGCGCTTTGGCCCCATATAGATGCGCGCCACATTGGGCACGTGGTCTTTAAGGGGCACAAGGCAACGCCAGGCGACCTGGTTTGTGAAAAACGGCTGACGCGCACCCGCGATTTCAGGGCGCAGTTTGGAATGCAAGCCATCTGCCCCGATCAAAATTTTAGGTGTAATCACTTGGCCTTGCGCCATCGTGACCGTATTTACATCCCCCAACTCAATGTGGTTCACCTGCTGCAAAAGCTTAAGATCCACATGTGACGCCCGCGCCGCATTCGCCAAAAGCTCAATTAAATCCGCACGGTGGAAAAATTTGTAATCCTGATCACGCAAATCCATGCGCATCACAATCCGTCCAGAACACCCATCGATGAGCTCAACCCCATCAGATGCAGTTCCACGATCATCCGCAATCGGACCAAGCCCAAGGGCGCGTAAAACCCGCATGCCATTTGGACTAATTTGGAGGCCGGCCCCAACTTCTGTGATGTGTGGCGCTTGTTCAAGGAGACGCACCCGCGCCCCTCGTTGAGCAAGCGCATTGGCTGCCGTCAGCCCACCGATGCCGCCACCAACGATTGTGATTTTATCAGCACCGATATCCATGAAAGCCGCCTAAATCCCCAAAAGCCCCGCCTCTTCAGGCAAGCACGACATGTTTATGTGTCGCGATGCACTTTTTCACGGCGTTCATGTTGTTCTTGAGCTTGGAGGCTCATGGTTGCAATGGGACGCGCATCAAGGCGTTTGAGGGAAATCGGGTCCCCAGTCACTTCGCAATAGCCATATTCACCTTCTTCGATCCGACGCAGTGCAGAATCGATTTTGGCAACCAATTTGCGCTGGCGATCCCGCGTGCGCAATTCAAGCGCACGGTCGGTTTCCTCAGAAGCACGATCCGCCATATCGGGGATATTGCGTGTGCCATCTTGCAAATTCGTGATCGTGTCTTTGCTTCCTTCCAGAAGCTCTTCTTTCCATGTCACAAGCTTACGACGGAAATACTCTGTCTGAAGATCATTCATGAACGGCTCACCCTCGGCCGGTCGATAATCATTTGGCAAGAAAACTTCGGCTTTCATTACCTACTCCCTAAAATTTGGATCAAGAACACGTTGCCGCGCCCTTTGGTCGCACATCAGCGCGTTCCTCTGTGCGCGGTTTACGCCTTTCTTGATGCCTTGTCACTAGCCATTTGTGAAAAGAAAAGGCAAACTCACCCGAACATGAATCATTTTCGGAATCTCCGCCCGAAAATCAAATAATGACATAGGAAGAAAATGAAATTTGCCTCAACCGAAAATTACGTCGCAACCGATGATCTTACAATCGCGGTGAATGCGGCTGTGACCTTGGAACGCCCTTTGTTGGTAAAAGGGGAACCTGGCACAGGAAAAACCGAATTGGCAAAACAAGTCGCAAGCGCGCTTGGCCTTCCTATGATTGAGTGGCACATCAAATCGACCACAAAAGCGCAACAAGGGCTCTATGAATATGATGCCGTATCACGCCTGCGGGACAGCCAACTTGGCGATGAACGCGTGCATGATGTGAAAAACTACATCAAGCAAGGCAAGCTATGGCAAGCCTTTGCTCATAAAGGAAAATGTGTGCTTTTGATCGATGAAATCGACAAAGCCGATATCGAATTTCCAAATGACCTTCTCCAAGAACTCGACCGGATGGAATTCCACGTTTATGAAACGGGTGAAACCGTCAAAGCCATTGATCGTCCAATTGTGATCATCACATCAAACAATGAAAAAGAGCTCCCAGATGCGTTCCTTCGCCGGTGCTTTTTCCATTATATTCAATTCCCTGACCGCGACACCATGCGCAAAATCGTTGAGGTCCACCACCCTGACATCAAGGACCAGCTCCTGACAGAGGCGCTCACACAATTTTACGATATTCGCGACCAATCGGGGCTTAAAAAGAAACCCTCAACCTCTGAGGTTCTGGATTGGCTTAAACTTTTGTTGGCAGAGGATCTCACAGCGGAGGATATCAAGCGGGATGGGGTGAATGTGCTTCCAAAGTTACACGGCGCGCTTTTGAAAAATGAACAAGACGTGCATCTCTTTGAACGGCTGGCCTTCATCGCGCGCGGCGGGCGATAGCATGGTGGGTCTCACAATTCGCCCCCTGACAGCAGATGACAAACCTGCGTGGCGCGCCTTATGGACCGCCTATTTGGAATTCTATGAAACTCAGCTCCCAGAGGAGGTGTTTGAGACAACGTTTACGCGCCTCCTTGGGGACGACCCGCAAGATTTCACATGTCTTTTGGCAGAATTTGAAGGCCGCCCTGTTGGGCTTGTACATTTTCTCTACCATCGACACAACTGGAAGGTGGAAAATGTCTGTTACCTGCAAGATCTCTTTGCGGTTCCCGACCTGCGTGGCAAAGGCATCGGGCGCGCCTTGATTGAGGCCGTCTATCAAGCGGCTGAGGAAAATGGCACGCCAACGGTTTACTGGCTGACACAAGATTTCAACACCTCCGCGCGGCAGCTCTATGATCGGATTGCCGAAAAAACGCCCTTCATCAAATATCAAAACTGACCATGCGGATTTTATGCATTACATTCCTTTTGGCGGCTTGCACGGCGCCAAACATGGGTCAAACACCTGATGTTGCGCCTGCAAGATCTGGACCTGTTCGGCACTTCAGCGCAGGTCCGCCCCCAACTGTTACACGCAGCACGCAAAGCCTCACCCAAGACTTTATCGACCTTAGCTTTCGCCTTGAAAGCGGCAAACGGCTTTCTCACTTTTCTCGCTACGAAACCCCCATTCGGGTCTACGCCCCGTCAACCGCCAGCCCTATTTTGCTCAAAGACCTCTCCTCGCTTTTGCAACGGTTGCGCAGCGAAGCAAAAATCGACATTCGACGCGTTGCCGATAAAGCCCGCGCTAATCTTTTCATTGAGCCCCTCGGGGCACGCATTGTGAAGCGGTATTTTGGAAACGCCGCCTGCCTTGTGGCGCCAAATGAAACCTCTTGGGCCAGCTATAAAGCCAAAGGTGGGGCCGGTCCTCAGGTTTGGCAGGCCTTGCGCGAACGACGCTCCATGGCAATTTTCCTACCAAAATCCGCAGCCCCACAAGAAATCCGCGATTGCCTTCACGAAGAAATTGCCCAAGCGATCGGTCCCGTCAATGACCTCTATCGCCTGAGCGATTCCGTCTTTAATGACGACAATGTTAATGTGGTGTTAACTGCAACCGATATGCTCTTTTTGCGCGCCTACTATGCGCCAGAACTCAAAACAGGCATGAGCCAAGACGCGGTCGCGCGCCGTCTTTCTCAAATATTTGGGCGTATAAATCCGAAAAAGAAAACCGCATCGGCCACCTCATCGCATCTTTTTTCCGCACACTGGAAATCCACGATTGAGCGGGCGCTGCGCCCTGGTTTGGCAATAAACCCGCGGATCAACGCCGCCCGCCAAGCCGTTAACATCGCCCAAAATGCCGGCTATAATGACGCGCGGCTTGGCTTTAGCTATTACGCCTATGCGCGGCTCATGTCGCAAAGATCACCGCGTGAGGCCCATGCGATCTTAGTGACAGCACAAAGCCGACTTAAGGGGCGGCCCGAATTTAAACTCCACCTTGCATTGATTGAGCTTGAATTGGCCAAATTCGCGCTTGCCCAAGGGGGTTTTCAACGCGTTGATCGCCTCACCCGCCAAATTGGTCCCGTTTTTCAAACCCATCAAAATGCAGCCGCGCTCTCTGTGGCGTTATATCTGCGCGCAGAAGCATTGAACGCGATGGGACAAACAGAGCAGGCGCGCAAACTCAGACTTGAGGCCTCAAGCTGGGGACGCTATGGACTGACCAACCCTACCGCCACCTTGCGCAGCATTCGCGATTTGGCCTCGGCTTCTTAAAGGAACTGTCATGACACATTTTACACTGCTTTTGCTTTTGACCCTGACGGGCGCTGCCATTGGTGGTATTTTTGCAAAACTCAAAGGCGGCAAAGCCTTTGATATTGTGCATTATATGGCCATCTTTGGCATCTTTGGCCTTCTGCTTTCTGCGTTTCTCATTGTGACTTTAATGCGAGGTTGATCGATGTTTTTGCCGTTCTTTGATACCCTTCGCAGCACAGGCGTTCCTGTGAGCTTGCGGGAGTATTTGGGCTTCCTTGAGGGAATGAAAGCCGGCATTGCAACCTATGATATCGAAGCTTTCTACTATCTTGCACGCACAATTATGGTCAAGGATGAGCGTAATATCGATAAATTCGACCGCGCTTTTGCCCAAAGTTTCAAAGGCTTAGAAAACATAAGCACAGAAGAGGTCCTAAACGCCGTCGATATCCCCGAAGAGTGGCTTCGCAAAATGGCGGAAAAACACCTGAGCCCCGAAGAAAAGGCCGAAATTGACGCTTTGGGGGGCTTCGACAAGCTCATGGAAACACTCAAAGAGCGCCTCAAAGAACAAGAAGGCCGCCACCAAGGGGGCAACAAATGGATCGGTACTGCGGGCACGTCCCCCTTTGGCGCCTATGGTTACAACCCAGAAGGCGTACGCATTGGCCAAAAAGAAAGCCGCCATCAGCGCGCGGTCAAAGTGTGGGATAAACGTGAATTTAAGAACCTCGATGACAATGTTGAGCTTGGCACACGTAACATCAAAGTTGCTCTCAAACGGCTGCGGCGATGGGCCCGTGATGGCGCGCGTGAAGAGCTTGATCTTGACGGTACAATCCGCGCCACAGCGGAGCATGGCTATCTCGATGTGAAAACACGTCCTGAACGGCGTAATGCGGTCAAAGTACTGCTTTTCTTAGATGTTGGCGGGTCTATGGACCCCTATATTCAGATGGTTGAGGAACTATTCTCTGCCGCACGAGCTGAGTTCAAGCACCTGGAATATTTCTATTTTCACAACTGCCTTTACGAAGGGGTATGGAAGGACAATGCGCGCCGCTGGAATGATCAAATCCCAACCGATGAGGTTCTTAGGACCTATGGATCTGATTATAAATGCATTTTTGTCGGGGACGCGTCGATGTCCCCTTATGAAGTGGCCTATAAAGGGGGGGCAAATGAACATTGGAATGAAGAAAGCGGTGAAACATGGCTCCGACGGGCCCGCGAACAGTGGCCGTCAAATGTCTGGCTCAACCCGCTGCCTGAACGCCATTGGCAATACACCCATTCCATCCGCATGATCCAAGAGATTTTCGAAAATGCAATGGTGCCAATGACCCTCCAAGGCATTGAACGCGGGATGAAAGGCCTAAGCCGCTGAGGCTTTCAAATGCCGTGGTAAGGGACTATATCTAAACCATGTTGAAATTTACACCAATCCTCCTTGCGGTGCTTTACGGGCTGCTTATGTACCGGTTTTCCGTGTGGCGGACGCTTAAGGATTTGTCCGAAAACTCGACGCGTCTGCGCGATCCCATGATTTCCTCCTATCTCGGGGACATGGCCTATGCGTTGGGGGTTCCTGAAATTCCCGTTCATATCTACGAAATCGATCCCATCAACGGCCTTGCCGCGCCAGATGGGCGGGTATTTATCACCCGTGGATTTTACAAAGCTTACAGCGCCGGGAAAATCACCGCGGAGGAACTCACCTCTGTCATTGCGCATGAGCTTGGCCATGTGGCATTGGGCCATTCCAAACGGCGTATGATTGATTTTTCGGGGCAAAATGCACTGCGCACTGCGCTGGCGATGATTTTGGGGCGTTTTATCCCTGGTCTTGGGATCTATATTGCCAATCTCGTGACCTCCGTTTTGGCAGCAAGGTTGTCCCAAACAGCCGAATTTGAAGCCGATGAATATGGGGCCGCGTTGTTGCAAAAATCAGGAATTGGCGTTGCGCCGCAAATCTCAATGTTTGAAAAGCTCGATCAACTCACAGGCGGAAAACGCGGGGCGACACCCGCTTGGCTACTGAGCCACCCAAAAACAGAAACACGCATTAATGCGTTGAAAAAAATGCAAAATAAATGGAATTCGGCTTAGTCGATTTGCGCAGATAAGGCTTTAGCGAACCGTGGCAGGCGCGCCTTTTTAAAAAGGCTGCGCGCGGTCCAATTGTCATCTGACATTGTGCTTGCTGTCTGCAATATCCCCTGCCCTATACTTGTCATCGCTGCATCGTCTTTGATCCAAAACTGCATCAACAGTCCATCAGGGTCCAACCGATCGAGCCCCTCTTCGCGCAGCGTGCCCTTCGGAAAATCCTTGCGGTTCATCGTCACAATCGCATCCGCGTTCCCCACAATCGCGGCCGCCAAAACATGTAGATCATTGTCGTCTGGAAGATAAAGCCGCCGTTCTAGCGCGGGGTCGTGGCGAATGGATGCATTGGGGAACTGGGCTTGCAATGTAGCGATCTCACCGCGCGCTTGGAGTTCATCAACGGGCCCCAAACGCGCAGCAGCGCGCGCCCATTCTTCTAAAATACGTGGGGACCAAAGGGGGGTATACAGCCCCGCCTTGGCCGCGCCTAAAAGCGCCTCTCGCATCACGGTTGGATACAAAACACACGCATCAAGAAGGAGTTTCATCAATCGAGCCTAAAGAACAGCGATTTTAGATATCCGCTCTCAGCGAGTTGTGGCAGCACAGGGTGATCAGGCCCTGCAAAGCCCGTATAGATGATTTGACCTTTGCGGCCCCCACGCCCAATGCCACGTGCGCTTGAGTTGCGGAACTTCGATAAATCTGCCGCATGTGAGCACGAACACAGGCCCAAATACCCGCCTTTGGCCACCAATGGGGCCGCCAAACGTGCCACCCGTTCATAGGCGCGCAACCCCGCATCGAGTGCCTTTTTATTTGGTGCAAAAGCTGGGGGATCACAAATCACGACGTCAAATTCTGCACCTTCATCTTGCAATTGAGCCAGCACATCAAACGCGTCGCCTTTGCGGGTCGAAAAGGCAGCCGACATGCCCATCGCGTCTGCGCCTTTGGTGGCCAAATCAAGCGCCGCTTGGGATCCATCAACCGCCAGCGCAGATGTTGCCCCGCCCGCAAGCGCGGCAAGCGAAAAGCCCCCCACATGGGAAAACACATCCAAAACCCGCGCCCCTTTTGAAAGCCCTGCTGCAAAGGCATGATTTGGGCGTTGATCATAGAACAGACCGGTTTTCTGGCCGCCCAAGACATCCGCCATATAGGTTGCACCATTCATCGGAACTTGAAGTGGTCCATCGGGCGCATCGCCTTGAAAAATAGTAGTTTCTTCTGCCAGCCCTTCGAGCACCCGCGCGCGACCCGAACCATTCATGATGACCGTTTTAACGCCAATATTTTGCAGGCCTGCCGCGATATCATCCATCCGCGCATCAGCCCATGCCGCATTCGGTTGCACCACTGCCACATCGCCAAAGCGGTCAATCACAACTCCAGGAAGCCCATCAGATTCCGCATGCAACAACCGGTAAAATGGCGCATCATACAAACGATCACGATGGGCCGCCGCCGTTGTGATTTTATCTTTGATCCAAACGTCGCCAAATGTGGCGTCTTCTTTTACAGACAACACACGGCCGGTGATCCGTGATGTCATATTCACCGCCACATAGGCTAGAAATTGGCTTTTGCTGTCTTCAAGGCGGGCAATGCTACCTGCTGCAACTTTCTTGCTGCGGCGATCTAGCACCAATTCATTGGAATAGACCCAAGGAAACCCATGCCGAATAGCACGTGCGGTGTGTGTTTTTTCAGTTTTAGGGTGAAGGCGGAGTGTGGGGAGAGAGGAGGTCATCATGACCTCCCCTTAGTCTGTTTTTTACGCTTTGGAAATCAGTTTCTCAGAAAAGAGAGAAAAAGCCCTTTTTGTTTGCGTCGCCACTATTTGCAGAAAGTGGACCGCGAAGCTTTGTCGCGATCACATTGCTAACGTGATCAATGATACGTTTTTTCTGCGTTTCACCGCGGCGTTCTGCTTCGAGTGCCTGTGAGCCACCATAGGCTCTAAATTCTGCATGGACATAATGTGGACCAGCAAGAATCGTACCTGAACTTGGATCTTTCAGCGTCATCAAGAACCGAATATCATGGGTGCCGCCTACGCTATAACGTGTCTTTTCTGTAAGCGCATGGAACCGTAGAACTTGAACGTCCAGATTGACAGATCGCTTACCGCGCGCTGTTGCGGCACCGCGGTTCACGGCCGTTTTCATAATGGCTTCTACCTGTGGAAGGCGATTTCCATAGGGATCTTCGCGCCAAACGATATCAGATTTCGGTTTATAAGAGTTTTCCTCTGAAACGGTAAGCGTCTCAGGTACAATAATTTTCACCGACCGGACATTTGCGGAAATAAACGTTCCCTCCACAGCTGCCGCTTGTGATGCAGCCCCTGAGGTTCCAGATGTGGTACCTGATGAGGACATACACCCTGCAGCCATTGCCACGAGGGCAGCACAGGTCAGTTTGTTCAAAGCATTCATTTGCGTCTCCTTAATATTTAGCAGCTCATGATGCGTTAGGATAAATTTGAGACACCATCACCCCAAAATTTGGCGAAAGTATGTTCCCAGCAAACCAATTTTAAGAAAAATCGACCGCATCCTGAGCTATGCGCAATGTGAAAGACCACATCTGCGATCTTTCACACTGCCTGCACCAAATATTAGGAATGTGCAAGCCCTGTTGCCGCACCGAATGCCGACTTTATCTTTTGGGCGATCGCATGAAATAAATCACGCGCAGCTTGGGCACGAAGAGCACGAGCACGTGCTGTTACTTCGTGGATGTCAAACTCTTCTACACCGTTTTCTGTCTCAATTTTCATCTTAAAAAATCCTTTATCTGGCGAACCAAAACATCGTTGGTCACTGTCTACGGCACCATCAGATTGATGACCCTTTTGTCCTTGGCCTCCATATAGGTATGCGCCTATGTGGTGAAAACCCGCGATTTTTGCATAGCCGCCATGCACGAAGTGAGCCCTTCCCCTTCAACTCTGTTAGCGCTAAACTCCCTGACAATTGACACGTGAGCCCCTTGCCGTCCATTTTGACAGCAACACGGATCCAAAGGATGACGAATGCCTGCCTTGAACCCTATGCTTAACCGCATCACCGAGCGTATCGAAATGCGCAGCCAGAAAAGCAGAAATGACTACGAAGCGCGTATGGCACATGCCGCCACAAACGGACCTGCGCGCGCCCATTTGAGTTGTGGAAATCAAGCCCACGCCTATGCAGCTATGCCGCAAGACCAATCCGTACTCGCAGAAGGCCACGCCCCGAACCTTGGTATTGTCAGCGCCTATAATGACATGCTGAGCGCGCATCAGCCGTTCAAAACATATCCCGATCTGATCAAAGAGACTGCGCGCAGCTTAGGGGCGAGCGCGCAGGTCGCAGGGGGCGTGCCCGCGATGTGTGATGGCGTCACCCAAGGTCAAAAAGGTATGGAATTATCTCTCTTCTCACGAGATGTCATAGCATTGGCCGCAGCGGTTGCGCTTTCCCATAACACATTTGATGGCGCGCTCATGTTGGGTGTGTGCGATAAAATCGTGCCAGGCCTTGTGATCGCAGCCGCGGAATTTGGGCATATCCCCATCGGGTTTGTGCCCGCAGGCCCGATGCCGTCAGGGATCACCAATGACGAAAAAGCCAAAGCGCGCCTTGCATTTGCGGAAGGCAAAATTGATCGCGCGGCCCTTTTACGCTCTGAGATGAGCGCCTATCACAGCCCCGGAACCTGTACCTTCTATGGCACGGCAAATTCCAATCAGATGTTGATGGAGTTTATGGGCCTACATTTATCAGGGGCATCTTTTGTGCCCCCTGACACCCCACTGCGTGAGGCACTCACCCGCAACATGACCACACGGATTTTGCACTCTGCGCCACGTGCCGCAGAAATCTTAACTGTGAAAGCTTTTGTGAATGGCATCGTCGGATTGATGGCCACGGGGGGATCAACGAACCTTGTTTTGCACCTCCCTGCAATGGCGCGCGCGGCAGGGATTATCCTCACCCCAGAAGATTTCTCAGATATCTCCGCCCTCACCCCACTTTTGACACGGGTCTATCCAAATGGCGCGGCTGATATTAACCATTTTCATGCGGCGGGTGGATTGCCGCTGGTGATTAAAACGCTCTTGGATCACGGGTTGTTGCATGAAGATGTCCAAACCGTCATGGGGCAAGGTTTGCAGCACTACACCCAAGACGCCATCATGGAGCAAGGCAGCCTGTCGTGGCGCCCTACGCCCCCAACATCGCCAAACCCTGCCATCATTGCGCCGATTGATCAGCCGTTTCAAACCACAGGCGGGCTTACCCATCTTACGGGGAATATTGGCGTGAGCCTGTTGAAATCTTCTGCGATTAAAGCCGATGATCACATCATTTCTGCCCCTGCGGCTGTGTTCCAGTCCCAAGAGGATGTCAAAACCGCCTTTAAAAACAATTTACTTAACCGGGATGTGGTTGTGGTTGTGCGCTTTCAAGGCCCAAGCGCAAATGGCATGCCCGAACTCCATGGTCTCACGCCTGTTTTGTCGATTTTAAAGGGCCGAGGTCATAAAATTGCGCTCGTAACCGATGGGCGCATGTCAGGGGCGTCTGGCAAAATTCCCGCCGCCATTCATATGGAACCTGAAGCCATAAAAGGCGGCGCAATTGGCCAAATCCAAGATGGTGATATGATACACCTAAATGTCGACACGGGGCTTCTTAGCTGTGATGCGGACCTCACAACGCGCCCCCATGCCCCCGCCCCAGAGATCCCCGATGCCCTTGGATCCGGGCTTTTTCAAATCATGCGCAACGCGGCCAGCCTTCCGAGCATGGGCGCCTCAAGCTTTGGAGCAGACATCACATGACGCCCCATCTCACCGCCCGTGAAATTTGTCAGTTAGGGCCCGTTTTACCGGTTTTGGTTGTCGAAAATGTCGCTGATGCCGTGCCTCTTGCGACTGCGCTCCTTAAGGGCGGAATTCGCGCGCTCGAAGTCACATTGCGCACGAAACACGCCCTTGATGTCATCCGTGAAATGGCAACAGTTGATGGGGCAATCATTGGTGCGGGCACCGTTATGACCCCACATGATTTAGACGCCGTGCAAATGGCAGGCGCACAGTTTTCGCTGTCCCCTGGGGGAACCCAAACGCTTAAACGGGCCGCCACAGCATCCGCAATGCCATTTATTCCAGGGGCTGCAACCGCAAGCGAAGTGATGGCGCATCTCGAAGATGGCTATGATGTACAGAAATTTTTTCCCGCAGAAATTAATGGCGGCATGCGTGCCCTAAAAGCCATCGGGAGCCCAATTCCACAGGTGCAATTTTGCCCAACAGGGGGCGTCACCCAAGACAATGCCGCCCAGTATCTGGCGCTTAAAAACACGCTCTGTGTTGGCGGATCTTGGATCGCGCCTGCTACGCTCATTGCTGAAAAAAACTGGTCGGAAATCACAGCCCGTGCGGCAATGGCATCCGCCATGACGGCATAATCGCCCTAGCTCACCCGTGCCCGACGGCCGCCGCGGCGGCCTGTTTTTTCTGGCTTTTCTATGGCTTCTTTCAAGACATCCGTCATCGGATGGTCAGGATTATCAGGCGCATATTGATCCAATAACGCACGCAACATAGCCGCCATATCCCCTTGCCCAGACATTCCTAAAGCCCAGTCAAAGAAAATAGCGCGGCAGTCGGGCGCTGTGATGCCCTCAATCCGATAGCTTTCACGGATCAGGTTTCGTGGATCAATATCGTTCATTTGCGTGTTCCCAATTCGGCCTTTAACCTTTGGATCAGTCTAATGTCCAAGTGACATGTCGTAAAGCGTCATCCACGATGGCAGATACGTCATTTTGCGTGGCTTGAAGATCTAAAATCAGCGCGTCAAGATTTTCAGCACCAGTTGAACGCAATAAGAACTGCACCCCACCTTCCCCGATATGCTCTGGATCCAGCTCTTTTTCCTCCATCAAACGAGACGGCCCAAGCACCGACCAGTAAAGATGCAAAGCCTCCGTTAAACGCGCATGTGCGGCCTCAGATAAAAAACCCGACATCCGTCCAGCCATGAGCTGATCTGTCGTTGAACGCGCAGTCGATCGTGACAACACCGTTGCGGCCTGCGCCAAAAGCTCAATATCCATAATGCGCCCGGGGCCTGCTTTGGTTTCAAAGACCCCCTTGCCTGGTTTGGCTTGTGCCAAACGGTCGCGCATTTCTTGGACATCGGGCAATATTTTCTTTGCATCCGCCTTTTCGGGCAATAAATCATGCGCGAAATCAATGATTTCTTCCCCAAGATCCATATTCCCTGCAATAGGGCGCGCCCGTGTGAGCGCCAAATGTTCCCACGTCCACGCCTCATGTTTTTGATACTCTTTAAATCCTTGCAGAGCGCTTGCAACTGGGCCTTGCCGCCCCGAAGGCCGAAGCCGCATGTCGACTTCATAGAGCTTTCCCTCAGACATCGGCGCCGATAGAGCCGTCACCAACGCTTGGGTCAAACGCGCGTAATAAGGCCGCGTGCCAAGGGGGCGTTTGCCTTCAGACATATCCACATCTTGCGCATCAAACACCACCACCAGATCAAGATCAGATCCTGCATTTAGCCGCCCCGCCCCCATGGAGCCCATACCCAAAACCACCGCACCACGGCCAGGCTGCGGCCCATGTTTGCGCGCAAATTCCGCCACAACGTCCTGCCATGTGAGTGCGACCACGACTTCGGCCAATTGCGCATATTGCGCCCCTGCCGTTTCCATATCGATCAAACCGCGCAGATGATGCACCCCAATGCGAAAATGCCATTCCTTCATCCAACGGCGCACCCGGTCCAAACGACGTTCATAATCCTCAATCGGTGCCAATTCTTTGGCCAAAGCCTGCTTTAGCCCATCCACCTCTGGCCACTCAGAAAAGAAACTCCCGCCGATCACCGCATCAAACACACCGGAATGACGTGACAGATGTGAGGATAAGGCAGGTGCCGTAGACACAATATCCACCAGCAAATCGATAAGCTGTGTATTCGCTTCAAAGAGAGAAAACAGTTGTACGCCTGCGGGCAATCCACGCAGGAATTCATCAAAATTAACCAGCGCCTCATCTGGGCGTGCGGCCTTTTGCAAGCGCTCTAAAATAACGGGGCGCAAACGTTCAAAAATTTCCACGGCACGCTCAGATCTAAGCGCTGGATAGGTTGGCCAACGGGCGGTGATTTCTGCTTCGGTTCCGGACAATTCTGGCGTCTGTGCCGCCGCATCTGGTGTGAAAAAACTCTCGGTTGTTTCATGGACCTCCTCAAGCGCATCATGCAACCGCCTGCGCAAAGCCTTCGTATCGGTTTCCCCCATAAACGCGGCCAAGCGCTCAAACCCATCCGCCGAGTTCGGGAGGTCATGGGTCTGCGCATCATTGACCATTTGCAATCTATGCTCAACCTCCCTGTGGTCCAAATAGTGTTTTTCTAGAACTTTTGCTACATCCTTACCGACCCAGCCCTTGTCAACAAGCGCCGATAAAGCAGACAAGGTTTCCCGTGAGCGCAGGCTTTCATCGCGCCCACCTGCAATGATTTGGCGGGTTTGTACGAAGAATTCGATCTCTCGAATGCCGCCGCGGCCGAGCTTCATGTTATGTCCTTCAAGGGTGATTGGCCCACCGAGCCCTTTATGTTCGCGGATACGCAGCCGCATATCATGGGCATCTTGGATCGCGGCAAAATCAAGGTGTTTTCGCCAAATAAAGGGGCGCAATCGTTTGAGATACTCTTCACCCGCACGCACATCCCCCGCACATGGCCGCGCCTTAATATGGGCGGCCCGTTCCCATGTACGCCCGACGCTTTCATAGTAGCGTTCGGCCGCTTCCATCGCCATGCAAACGGGTGTGGTGGACGGATCAGGGCGCAACCGCAAATCCGTGCGAAACACATAACCTTCACCCGTGATATCCGACATCATGGCGGACATATTCCGAGTGGCTCGAATGAAGCCTTGGCGGGCCTCCATATAATCGAGCCCCTCAAAGCGCGCATCATCAAAGAGCACAATCAAATCCACATCTGAGGAATAATTGAGCTCATGCGCGCCCATTTTCCCCATGGCAAGCGCCACTACACCACCAGCGGTTTCAATGTCCTCTTCGGTTTGGCCTGGAATTTTGCCGCGCCGGATCATATCGCCCACGCAAGATTTAAGCGCCCTATCCGTGGCAAGGTCCGCATAATCAGTTAAGGCGCGCGTCACCTCAAGCACAGGCCATGCGCCACCCAAATCGCAAAGCGCCGTCAAAATTGCCATGCGCCGTTTGCCCATCCGAAGCCCCGATTTGAGCCTATCGGGCGCCATGGCACGCACCTCATCCAAGAGCCCGTCCATCGCAGCGTGAGGATCCCCAGAGAGGGCTTCAAGCAGCCAATCGCGTTCTTTTTGCAAAAGGCCACGCAAATAGGGGCTACAGCCCGCCGTCCCTGCGATGAGCTCTTGGACCTCAGCAGGTAATTCCGAAAAGAGCGCTTTGATTTCAGCACCTTGTTCAGCGTTATATGGAATCGGTGAGCGGGTGATGAGCGATTGAAAATTCATAGTTGTAAAATGCGCCCTTCCCCCCATATCGTCAAGTAAAGGCGCCTTTAAATCGGCACCTGCGACAATAAGAACGAGGAGAAAGCCAATGAGCAAAAGTCTAAAACGCGTGCGAAATGCGCTCTTGGCGCATGGGCTTTCCGACACGATCCTCGAAATGGATGAGGAAACACGCACGGCGCAACAAGCGGCACAGGCGGCAGGATGTGAGATTGATCAAATTGCAAAATCCATCTTGTTTTGGGATACTAAAAACGATGCGCCGGTGATGTTCCTCACGGCGGGTGGCAATCAGGTTGATGCCAAAAAGGCCGCGCAGATTGTCGGCCATGCCCTGAGCCGTGCCGATGCCAAACGCGTGCGCGCAGTTACGGGGTTTGCCATTGGTGGCGTGTCGCCCATCGGGCATCTGACGCCTTGCCCTATCTATATGGACCCAAGATTATTGGATTTTCCGAGCGTTTGGGCCGCAGCCGGCACACCGCGGCACATATTTTCCGTTGCACCTACGGTCCTTCACAGCATGACACAGGCCACGATTGCGGCATTCACCGCCTAATCGCGGGGCTTTTCCAGCTGCCATGTCAGGTTCTTTTTCACCATGGGCCATTCATGAGGCAAAATCGAATAGACCGCGGTATCGCGCAAGGACCCATCAGGCATAACCGAATGATTGCGCAGCACCCCATCTAATTTAGCGCCAAGGCGTTCAATCGCGCGGCGACTTTGCTGATTGATGAAATGCGTGCGAAATTCCACGGCAATGCAATCCAGCGTTTCAAATGCATGCGCCAAAAGCATCAATTTGCATTCGCTGTTGATCGGGGATCTTTGCGCCGATTTTCGGTACCAAGTTGAGCCAATTTCAACCCGCTTGTTCACCGCATCGATATTCATATAGGTGGTCATTCCAACCGCACGGCCCGTTTTGAGATCAATCACAGCAAAAGGCAGCATGCTTCCTTCTGCGCGGAGTTTTAAACGCCGTGCAATTTCCGCATCCATATCATCTGGGTGTGGAACGGTTGTGTACCAATATTTATGCAACGCACCATCTGCCGCCGCCTCTTTCAAATCATCGGCATAGGTTTCATCAAGCAACACAAGGGCTGCATGTGGGGCAACAAGATCAATCGCGTCAGGCCAAGGGGTCATGGTGGTCTCCTTCACTGTCACGTAATCAGAAGCCCCCACCTGCCGCAAGCATTGATGCGTGTTGCCAACAATTTTGCGACGGAGCGCCCCTATGCTACGTATAAGAAGACGCACAGATCCCTAGGAAGGAACAGCCAATGACCAAATACAGCAAATCCATTATTTTTCTTCACTGGGCCTCCGCGATTTTGGTGATCGCTGCGCTTTTGGCTGGGAATGTGATCCTCGCCAATTTGGAAAATGCGGACCCGGAGAAGCTTTTCTCTTATCGCGCCCATGCGCTTATTGGGATTTTAGTACTCATATTAACTCTAATCCGTGTGCTTAAAAAACGCAGCACCCCCAAACCACCACAAGCAGCAACAGGGCATGTGGTCCTCGATAAGGTTGGGGTGAGTGTACATCACCTTCTATATGTCTTACTTATTTTGGTGCCTGTTTCTGGTCTCGCGCTTGCTATGGCCTCTGGTGTCGGGGCCTATGCCTTTGGCGGATCTGGCATCCCGCCCATGGACGCCGACAGCTTTGCCGCTGGCACCGCACATGGCATTGCTACGAAGCTTCTTATGGGGGCTGTAGGCTTACATATTTTGGGCGCGCTCTATCATCAATTCATTCGAAAAGACAATTTATTGGGGCGTATGGCGTTCTGGAAATGACCGATGCCCCCTAAAATTAGAAACTTTTATATCCAATTTTATGAATTAAAACAAATAGATAAAAAGATAATGTAAAAAAGATTTACATAAGGTGTTGATCTTTCACCTCACAATACCCAGATTGAGGATGTAAACGAAATTAACATTAGATCTTGAAAGGATCCCACAATGACAACCGCAACCGCACACCCGACGAATATCTTCCGCCGCACGGAAGCATGGATGGATGAGCGTGGCAAAGGCGCTTGGATTGCTTTGATGGTATTGGGCTTTATATTTGGTGGCCCACTTGGCTTGGTAATTTTGGCCTATATTTTGATCACTGGCCGTTTTGGCCGCTGTTCTGCACGGCGCGACCATGCCCATGGCTCACATCGCTATAACTTCCGGTCTTCTGGAAACACAGCCTTTGACGCTTACAAGGCGGACACAATTTCACGCCTTGAAAATGAACAAGACGCGTTTGAAGGGTTTTTGCAACGCCTTCGTGATGCGAAAGACAAATCAGAATTCGATGAGTTTATGAAAGATCATTCTGCGACATCTGAAGCTGAACCCAAATCCGAAAAAGAAGACGCCTAATCACAGCGTCCCCTCTGCCCCACACTTTCAGTGGGGCAGAAACAAAACCCACTCCCCCCATATATTTGAAAGGCCGTCTCGTGACACTTCCCGACCCTGATTTCAACTCAGATTTCTATAAAGATGTACCCGCAAAACGCTTGGTGGCTTGGGGGATTGATGTTGTCATCATTACGGCACTTTGCATCCTTGTGATCCCATTCACCGCCTTTACTGCCCTCTTTTTCCTACCTGTGCTGTATTTCACTCTTGGGCTTACCTACCGGACCATGACCCTCGCAAAATCCAGCGCAACCCTTGGTATGCGGATCATGGCAATTGAATTGCGCGACAAAGATGGTGCCCGCTTTGATTTAAAACACGCGGCCATACATTCACTTCTTCATAACGTTTTGATGGCAAGCTTTATCGGACAATTCGTATCCATTTTGTCCCTGTTGATGAGCACCCCGTCACGCTCCTTACCAGATCATCTTCTGGGCAGTGTTATGATCAATAAGCGTGCCAAATACGCATAATAAAACAAGGGCCTTGGACAATGGGACTTTCATTGATATGGTAGTCACGTATTTGAAAAGGCCCTCATAATTAATGCAACATTCTGTGCCACTCACACCACAGTTCTATGTGACAGCGGCCCAAACCTGTCCGTATCTTGCCGATCGGCTTGAGCGAAAACTGTTTACTGCGTTGCATGATGAAGGTGGGCAAGATCTCAACAATGCTTTATCAAAGCAAGGCTTTCGTCGATCCCAAAATGTCCTCTACCGACCCTGCTGTGCAGAATGCTCTTTGTGTTTTTCCGCGCGTGTTAACGTTGCTGATTTCAAGCCTTCGCGCAGCCAAAAACGGGTTTTGTCAAAGGTTCAGGATCTGAAATCAGAGGCCAAATCACCATGGGCATCCGAAGAACAGTTTGAGCTTTTTAAACAGTATTTATCATCGCGCCACGCCGATGGCGGAATGGCGGATATGGATGTGTTCGAATACGCCGCAATGGTTGAAGAAACACCAATCAAAACCCGCGTCATAGAATATAGAAGCAACGATCCCTCTGACCATGATGTCAGCATCGAGAAACTCGAAGCGGTCTGCTTGACGGATGTGCTCGATGATGGGCTCAGCATGGTCTATTCCTTTTTCAACCCAGAACGATACGCACAAAGCATTGGCACTTACTTGATTTTGGATCACATCCGTATGGCCCAAGAGATGGGACTACCCTATGTCTATCTGGGCTATTGGGTGCCCGGGTCATCCAAAATGCAATACAAAGCCAATTTTAGCGCTCTTGAAATCTTTCGCGGTGGCAATTGGGTGCCTTTGGGGCCTGCTGCGGAGTTTGCCAGCAACCACAACCCGCTTGAGGTGGTCCCCGTGGCCGAACAAGTCGCGCACATTCAGCTGCCTGGTCGTGTGGACACACCGTAAGCCACACACGATCCACACTTTAGATACCCCAAACGCAAAACGCGCCCCAAAGGGCGCGTTTTTTATTCGTATAAAGCCAACCCCTATGGAATGAGGTTTGGAATGATCGTCACAACAGATGGGAAGATCCACAACAGCCCAAGCGCCAGCACTTGGATCAGCACAAATGGCACGATCCCACGGTAAATATGCCCCGTTGTGATTTCCTTTGGCGCCACACCACGCAAGTAGAAAAGCGCGAAGCCAAATGGCGGTGTAATAAAGGAAGTCTGAAGGTTAACCGCAATCATGATGGTCACCCATTTCGGATCCAAGGAGCCACCATAAATCACAGGGCCAACAATTGGCACAACGATGTAAATGATTTCCAAGAAATCCAAAACAAACCCCATGATGAACATGACGATCATCACGATGAGGAACACCTTCACCTCACTATCCATCGATTTCAAGAAATCTTGAATATAGTGTTCGCCCCCAAAGGACAGCACCACTAGGTTCAAAAGCTGAGACCCGATCAAGATGGTAAAGACCATGGAGGTCACCTTGGCCGTTTCACGCACGACGGGGCTCAACACGGCATTTGCCCAAAGGACCCAACAGCTAAAGAACAACCCAAAGAGCGCCACATGGAACGCAGCCAGCGCCACAAAGAACGCAACCCAATCTTCAAATGGTACATTTGAACGGCTCACCCGAAGATCAAAGTTCAATCCAACAAGGATCATCACAAAGACCGCAAGCGCCCCGTAGATGATGGGTTTCGTGGATTTATCCCGATCATTGAGTTTACGGTAAGCCGCGAGCATAATCGCGCCCCCTGCCCCCAATGCTGCGGCAGGTGTCGGGTTGGTAATACCGCCCAAAATGGACCCGAGAACCGCAACAATGAGCACCAAAGGTGGGAACACCACTTTGAGGATCTGATTGCTCCCCAAAAGCGGAATTGCCGCAATAATGCCCTTGACGATCAAGAAAACAGGGATCGCCATAAGCGCAAATGTTTGCCCTGGCGTTGTCAGCGGCGAAATCCACGCCGCATCCACCAAGAGCCCCAAAGCAACCCCAACAAGACCCAATGCCACGCCAGATTTGTTCGCATGCGGCGCAGAACCACGTGCAAAGGCAAACAAGATCCCCGCAAAGAGCATCATGATGCCAATGCCAGTCCCAATAGGCGCTGCGGCGGACACTTTGGCTTCTAGAGCCGCGGCAAGTTCATCTTCTGTCAATGCACGCGCTTGTTGAACGCCGCCTGCAGCATCAATGGCTTGGGCTTGTGACACCGCGAGGTCCCACTTTGCTTGGCCATGCAGATCAATCATCGCGGCTTGGCATTGCTCACCGACATTGGTGCGTAAAATCGCCGTGTCTGTGGATTGCGTATAGCCATCAACCACCGAAGATTGGCTCCCGATGATGCCCATATTGGTAGACAATACCAATACACCCACCAAAATTACAGGGACTGCAAGGAACCAAAGAAGACCATTACGGGCCCCATGTTTTTCAATACCTGTTTCGTCAAACTCCACGGGTGGCGCTTTGGACGGGTTCAAGAGCGCAAAACCAAAGGCATAGAGCGCGTATAAAAACGCAATCATTACGCCTGGCAAAATGGCCGCTTGGAACAAGGTGCCTACGGAAACAACGGCCGCTTCGCCCAAATATGTGAGCGCATCGGTACAGCCTTCGGCTTGAGCGCGCGCTTCTTGAGCGCGTGAATACAGATCGCCTGCCAAGGTGCCGAGCAAAACAATCACAATTGAGGGCGGAATAATTTGCCCCAAAGTGCCAGAGGCCGCAATGACCCCTGTTGCCAATTCAGGTGAATATTTATTGCGCAACATGGTGGGCAAGGACAAAAGCCCCATCGTCACCACCGTCGCCCCAACAATCCCTGTTGACGCCGCCAAGAACGCACCAACCAAAACAACCGATACCGCAAGCCCCCCTGGAAGCGGACCAAAAACGCGGCTCATTGTTGTTAGGAGATCATCCGCAATATGCGACCGTTCAAGCGTAATCCCCATCAAAACAAACATCAAAACAGCCAAAAGCGTTTCAATAGATTGCCCTGCAAGCACACGTTCATTCATGCGATTTACAACAAATGAGATTGTGCGATCGAAGGCTTTTTGCCACCCTTGTTCGAAAACGGGTCCGACTTCTGTAGGTAAGTCGGGATACCTAAATAACGATATACTATCGGGGGCAACCCCCGTTGAAACCAGGGCCTTATAGGCGTCCGATCCCGTGTCCACCGCTTCGTGGATTAAATAGCCTGCGCTGTCCAAGCTTGCGATCAAGCCAAAGGAAATAACGCCAGCCCCCGCAATCGCAAAGGCCACTGGAAAGCCTGACAAAATACCACCAAATAGGCAGAAAAATACAATTATAAGGCCAATTTCGACCCCATCTAGTCCGAATAACATATACTCATCCCCCCCTTAGTGGACGCCTTCGTAGGCTTCTTCGCCCTTACCGAGCGTATCTTTATCGAGATATTTACCTGCGCTTGTTTCACCCTCTTTGCGCTCAAGATAAGAGCGGTAGAAAAAGGCGATGGACTGTAAGAAGATCATCCCACAAAATGCCACCATCAGAACTTTAAAGATAAAATAGCCGTTAAAGCCAGATGGCGAAAACCCGATGGTTTCCACATTCCAGCGCAGAGCACGTGATTTTAGCAAAAGCCGCTCAAGCGTGTCCGAGGCGGAGACTTTCGGCACAAGCAAGTGGCGCCACATGAAATACCAGCTGAACATCCAGATTAGGACCGCTGCAGGCATCATGAAGATCAAAGATCCGATCATATCGATCAAACGTTGCGTGCGGTGCGACACAGCCGCATAGACCAAATCCACCCGCACATGGCCCCCTTGCACAAAGGTGTAGGCCGCGCAAAGCGTAACAATCAAAGCATTATAGAGTTTGAGCTCCTCACCCCACCAGCTGATGTCAAATTGGAGCGGGATCCCCACACCAAATACGATTTCCGCCTTGGCAAAAATACGTTGAATGAAAACGATAACAATTTGCTGCAGCACCATGAAAAGCCCCGCCCATGCAAAAAAGCGCCCCACGGTATTGGCGAAGCCTTCGATGAGTCGCACCACGCCCCACATCACACGGTTGCGCCACAAACCAATGGCCGTCAAAACTAAAAATGCTGTGAACACAACGAAAAAGAATTCTTGTGAGCCGCCATAATAAATGAAGCGCATGGTGGCTTCTTTATTGGACCAATCTAGCCATAGCCCCGGATGCGTAACCGCGTACCCGAAATTGTAAAACGCCATAGCGATATTTTGGAAAAACCAGATGATGCCGTCGATCATCTTTACCCCCCCTGAGTTGTGCCCGATTTGGCCACAAGGCACATCAGGTCATTTATTGTTTGGGATAGACAAAAGGCCTCCCCAATATTGGGAAGGCCTCTTCTTATCAGTTGAACTCTTAACCGCCAAGAACGCGGTTACGTTGGTTCACATAGTAGCCATCAGACTTCTGGATCCATGAAGAAGACGATTTAACGCTTTCTTCAAAGCTCGCACGGACCTTCGCAAAGAGAGGATCGCCCATGTTTTCGTCCATGACTTCTTTTGACGCACGGCCAAACGCATCCCAAATATCGTCTGAGAACTGCATTGTGCGCACACCTTGTTTTTGAAGACGCTCAAGAGCCGCACCGTTATTTGCCAACGTGCGTGCAAGCTCAACATGTGTTGTTGCTTTGGTTGCGTTATCCACAATGGATTTATGCGCGTCAGAGAGATCTTCCCACACACCAAGGTTCATACCGATAGAAAGACCTGAACCTGGCTCATGGAAGCCCGCAGTGTAGTACACTTTTGCGACTTCTTGGAAGGCAGCACGTTCGTCTGCGAATGGGCCAACCCATTCAAGACCGTCCAATGCACCAGAAGAAAGCGCTTGGTAAAGTTCGCCACCTGGGATGTTTTGTACAGATGCGCCAAGTTTCGTAAGAACCTTGCCACCAAGACCAGGCATACGGAAACGAAGACCGTTTAGGTCATCCGCTGATTTGATCTCATTGCGGAACCACCCCCCAGATTGGGACCCAGAGTTACCCGCGAGGAAGGATTTCAAACCAAAGATTTGGCCCAACTCATCATGGAGATCTTGACCGCCACCATGGTAGTACCAGTTGGTCAATTCTTGCGCTGTTGCGCCGAATGGAACCGCTGTAAAATACGCATATGCAGGGTGCTGACCGATGAAGTAATAGTCTGCAGAGTGGTAAAGGTCTGCTTGGCCTGATGTCACAGCGTCAAATACTTCGAGTGCGCCAACAAGTTCGCCTGGGTATTTTTGCGTCACAGTCAATTGACCGTCTGACATTTCACCAACCGCTTTTGAGAAATATTTTGCAGCATCATCAAGAACTGCGAAATCTTTTGGCCATGATTGAACCATGGTCAACTCGCGCTTGCCTGTTGCGTATGCAGGTGCCGCAAGTGTCGATGCAGCCGCTGCTGCGGTGCCGCCTAGTGCCGATGTCTTTAGAAAAGAACGACGATCCATTGAGTATCCTCCCGTTTAATTATTATGCCCGACAGTTTCCACAGGGGGCGACTCTCGGGCGGATCGTTAATGATGTGCGAAGACTAGCATGTGATTTGAAAAGAGAAACCGTCTTTTTTGAAACTTCTCTTTCCGTGGGGTCTATCACTCTGAAAAATTGGTAATATAATATAACCAAACCATGAGTTCCCATGCATATTCAATATGCTTTCACCTAAATATAGAGGTGAAATCGCGAATCACTCCCCAAACCAGCCACCTTGAATTACGGTCGCGCACAGGGAGCGATTTACATAATATTGCGCAAAATTCAGGGCAGGCCCCAGTTCAACGCGCAACACCCCAAAGCTGGCGCAACAATAGTTCGCCTGCGCGTAATTATATTTCAAAAACTGCGAAAAAATCGACAGAATTCATAAGAAACCCTGTTGACCTCCCCTAAACCTCCCCCTAGATTTGCTTCGAATTTAAGGAGTTGGTGATGAGCAACCTTGTCGTGATTGTGAACTTTTGGCGCATGGGTCGGTAACGATACACCATAGTTCACCCGATGCGCCCTCGAAAAACCTTCGGGGGTTTTTTTATGGGCAATATTGGACCACAAGGCGGCTTGCAGCACATTTCCTTAGCAGACGATAACTAGACGACTATAAAGACGGAGAAAAACATGGCACGTCAAATAACTGGCGCTGAAATGGTGGTAAAAGCCTTGAAAGATCAAGGTGTTGACACGGTGTTCGGATATCCGGGCGGCGCGGTCCTCCCCATCTATGATGAAATTTTTCAGCAAAACGACATCCGTCATTTTCTTGTCCGTCATGAACAAGGTGCCGTACACGCCGCCGAAGCTTATGCACGCTCCACCGGCAAACCGGGTGTGTGCCTTGTAACCTCTGGCCCTGGGGCCACGAATGCGGTGACAGGCCTCACGGATGCGCTCTTGGATTCCATTCCTATTATTGTTCTTACAGGGCAAGTTCCGACCTTCATGATCGGCACCGACGGTTTTCAAGAAGCAGACACCGTTGGCATCACCCGCCCATGCACGAAACACAACTGGTTGGTAAAGGACACTGATAAGCTTTCTGAAACCATCCATCAGGCATTCCATGTTGCGATGTCTGGCCGTCCTGGGCCAACTTTGGTGGATATCCCCAAAGACGTACAGTTCGCCAAAGGCACCTATGTCGGGCCAAAACAAACACATACCGCCCATTACCAACCTCAAATCAAAGGGGATTTGGCCGCGATTACGGAGCTTGCTGAACTGATCGAACAGGCCGAGCGCCCTGTCTTTTACACAGGCGGCGGTGTTATTAACTCTGGGCCGGCGGCATCTCAATTGTTGCGCGAACTCGTTGATGCGACGAACTTCCCAATTACCTCAACCCTCATGGGGCTTGGGGCCTACCCTGCGTCTGGCAAAAACTGGATGGGAATGCTTGGAATGCACGGTCTTTATGAGGCCAATATGGCGATGCATGACTGTGATCTCATGATCAATATTGGGGCACGCTTTGATGATCGGATTACCGGCCGTCTGGACGCGTTCAGCCCGAATTCCCAAAAGGTACATATCGACATCGATCCAAGCTCCATCAACAAAGTGGTGCATGTCGATCTTCCTATTATTGGGGATGTTGGCCACATTTTGGAAGATTTGCTTAAGGTGTGGAAATCACGCGGGCGGAAAACCAACGCAAGCGCCGTTGCAAAATGGCAAGAACAAGTATCGCAATGGCGGGCTGTTGAATGCCTCAAATATGCAAATTCCGAAACCACCATCAAACCGCAATATGCGCTTGAACGGCTTGAGGCCCTCACAAAGGAACATGATCGTTACATCTGTACCGAAGTGGGCCAACACCAAATGTGGGCGGCACAGTTTTTGAACTTCGAAGATCCAAATCGCTGGATGACATCTGGTGGGCTTGGCACGATGGGCTACGGTGTTCCCGCCTCTGTTGGCATCCAAGTGGCGCATCCAGAAAGCCTCGTGATCAACGTGGCGGGCGAAGCGTCCTTCTTGATGAATATGCAAGAAATGGGCACGGCCGCACAGTACCGCCTACCGGTAAAACAGTTCATTTTGAACAATGAACGTTTGGGCATGGTGCGCCAGTGGCAGCAGCTTTTGCATGGGGAACGCTATTCCAACTCATGGTCCGAAGCATTGCCCGATTTCGTAAAACTCGCCGAAGCCTTTGGTGCAAAAGGCATTTTGTGTTCTGACCCCAAAGATCTCGATGATGCGATCATGGAAATGATTACCTATGACGGACCCGTTATCTTTGACTGTTTGGTGGAAAAACACGAAAACTGTTTCCCGATGATCCCATCAGGTGCACCACATAATGAAATGCTCATGGGGGATGCGTCAACAGATGGCGCAATCGGATCCTCTGGCGCGGTTTTGGTATAAGGAGACAACAGATGTCAGCACTTAAAATTAAAAAAGGCGCCTCAAAAAAATCCGCCTATGACCTGCATGATCCAAATTCTGACGTGATCGAAAGCCATACGCTCGCGCTTGTTGTTGACAACGAAGCGGGTGTTTTGGCGCGCGTCATTGGGCTTTTCTCTGGCCGTGGCTATAACATCGATAGCCTCACGGTTGCGACGATTGACGACGAAGGTTTGCTGTCTCGCATCACCATCGTCACCACAGGAACGCCTGCGGTAATCGAACAGATCAAAGCCCAATTGGGGCGCATCGTGCCAGTGCATGAAGTCCACGATCTCACCGTTGAAGGTGCCAGCGTCGAGCGCGAAATGGCGCTTATGCGCGTGCATGGCACAGGTGAGGCCCGCGTCGAAGCCATGCGCATCGCCGATATTTTCCGCGCGAAAGTTGTCGACAGCACCCTTGAAAGCTTCATCTTTGAAATCACAGGCGCGCCTGACAAAATCGAAGCCTTTGCTGACCTTATGCGGCCTTTGGGCCTTGGGCGTATCGCGCGCACGGGCGTATCCGCACTGTCACGCGGTCGCTAAAACATTACGAAGGCTGGGCCAGATCGGCCCAGCCCCTACCCTTTCCATTTTGTTCCTTTATAGTCCCCCAAAAGGAGCCCAAAATGATCCGTATATTTTCCCTCATTTTCATCCTATTCTCGCCTGTGCTCAGCCTGGCGCAAGCCCATCAGAATTTGCCATCAAATGAGCATGCTGAAATCATGGATCAGGCCGACATTTTGTCACCTGCCACAGAACGTGCGCTCACCGAAACACTCGACGCTCTGAAAACCCGAACAGGGGTTGAACTTGCGATTGCCACCTTCAAAACAAAACGCGCCTTCACCGATGAGGCCCTAGAACCTTTCGCGACCCGGCTTTTCAACAATTGGGGCATCGGTGATGCCGAGAAAAACAATGGGATCATGGTGCTTGTCTTGCCAGAAGACCGTGAAATGCGAATTGAGCTTGGACGCGGCTATGATCAAGATAAAGACTTGATCGCAGGGGATATTATCGATTGGTTCATGCTGCCTGCCTTTAAAAAAGGTGACTATGAAACCGGGATCACAAACGGTGTGGACGCCATCATTGAACGCATTGTGGATGGGGCCCCACATCAACGCCCCATTCAAAAGACATTTGGTGACTGGATCCCTTTTATCCTTATCACCCTTGTTGGGCTTTTCATGGTCTTTCGCCGTCGTCTCAGCACCGTCGTGACACGCATGAAACGCTGCCCGAATTGCGGCCGCCGCAGCCTTCAGCGCATCTATGAAGGCCCCGTTGATCCCGAGCTCCACCATGGCACACGCCGTACCTATTGCGACAGCTGTGACTACCATGATGACACCCCTTACCGGACGTCTTCATCCACCTCCTCAAGTGGTGACTCTTTTGGCGGCGGGTCCTCAGGCGGCGGTGGCGCTTCGGGGCGTTGGTAACGACTTAACCCTGCCTTGCGGTAAGAATTCGTAAGAATGCTTTCCTTTACACGGGCGGGTGCCTCCGTTTAATTGAACACAAGTTCAGTTTAGGAGGATATCAATGCTTATCTCAGACACCAAAGCCATCATCACTGGCGCGGCCTCTGGCCTTGGCGAAGCCACAGCCCGTGTGTTTCGTGATGCAGGCGCCCAAGTTGTCATTTTCGATCGCGATGTCGAACGCGGCCAAAAGGTTGCCGCGGAAATCGGCGCAGGCTTTACCGAAGTAGACGTCACCGATGAAGCCTCTGTTCAAGCCGGTATCGAAGCGGCCATCGCGCATATGGGCGGGCTTAATGCTTCGATCAACTGCGCGGGCATCGCGCCGGCGCAAAAAATTGTTGGCCGTGAAGGTGCCAGCCCACTGGCTGACTTCAAAAAGGTCATCGACGTCAATCTTGTTGGCACCTATAACATCCTGCGTCTCGCAGC